>NZ_JBICYT010000009.1:0-251229 GCF_043201215.1 Streptomyces sp. NPDC048331
GGCCCTCCGCCCGGGGGCCCCTCCCAGCGGTAGCTGGGGGAGATGCACCGCACCGGACAACGCGACCCGGCAAACCTTTCCGGTCACGGCACTAGGTGATCCGAGAAACCGTCTAGTTCGGCAGGTAGTAGCTGAGTACGTCGCCGGTCAGGGGCGGGAAGAGCGCCTCGAACAGTTCCTCGTCCGCTGCGTAGACGTCGGGGCGGATCCGGTTCAGCCCCTGGATGCCGTGCGGGCCGAACAGCAGGGCGGCCAGATGGTCGGGCGCCACCCCGGCGCCTCCCGCGACTCCCGGCGACTGCATCGGGCCGCCGGTGACGACCTCACCGAGCCCGTCGGCGAGAACCGGAATCCGGTGGTGGGCGCCGAAGGTGGAGATGACGATGTCGTGGCCGGTACGGTCGATGCCGGCCTCGGAAAGGCGCTGCCGGAACAGCGGACGCATCCGGTCGAGCAGCGCTGCGACATCCGGGACGCGGATGTAGTACTGCTCCGCACCCCGATGCGGTTCCGGGACGATGAACTCCTGCCACGCGTCGCCCGTCACGGTGCCCGCCCGATGGACGATCCGTAGGGTGTCGTCGGGCGCCAGGGCGGCAATGCCGCTCAGGAGGTCCCGTGCCGCCGCCTCGTCGCGTGCCGCGGCCTCGGCCAGGAGCATCTCCCCGTCGGGAGGTGTGGTGCGGGCGGTGGCGACGACCGTGTCGGCACGCTCGAGAACCCAGAGGTTGCTCGACTCGTGGTCCAGGAGCCATCGCCAGCACGCCGCCGAGCGCGGCATGGTCACGTCGAACGCGCTCTGGGCCGAGGCCTGCAGGGCAGCCATGGAGGGGATGTCGGAGGGCCGGGCGGCACGGAGCGTGGCCGTCCCACTGCCGGGTGGCACGGCGTTCACGTTCAGCGTCGGGGGTATGTCGATCGCGTACTCGTAGCCGAACAGCCGGTAGAAGTACGGAATTCCGATCATCGCCTGGACGATGTGGCCACGGGCGGCAGAACGCTCGTGGGCCCAGTCCATCAGCGCCCTGACGAGCCCACGTCCCTCGTACTCGCCGGCGGTGGCGACCAGTTCCACCTGGCCGGCGGGCAGACGGATACCTCCGATCCACACCTCCTCGTCGAGGAGCGTCGCGGTGGACACGACCCGGTCGCCGTCGACGACCACGGCACAGGAGGACAGGCCCGCATCGGGGTCGGTCACCACCAGCCGGTGGTCGATGGCGTCGTCCGGCTCACCGCGCTCGGACAGGAGCGCGCCGATCTGGTCGAGGTCCGCGGGCACCGCCTGTCGCAGGACGAGGCCTTCGGCCAAGGAAACGGGGACGGAATGGCCTCTGTTCATGATCACAGCCGGACTGTCGCATCGCCCGGCGACCGGGGCCAACGAATTTCCGCGGCTCGCGTCGTACAGGTTCACCGCGTCACGAACCGGCCGCGGCGGGCGCCGGCAGTCTCGGTTCGACCTGGCTGCGGGAACGACCCGCGGGGACCGCGCACCGGCGAGGTCCCCGCGGGCGGCCCGTCAGCGGGTCACAGGATCTCGATGGAATCGACCTTGGGCGGGCGGTTCGGGAACGTGATCTCGGTCCAGCGGTTGATGCGCACCGAGTCGCCGTTGGCGTCGTAGTAGATCAGGTCGTTGTTGCCGGTGGAGATCTTGTCGACCCACCAGCCTCCGAACCCGGTCCGTCCCTTGTTCGCGTAGCAGTCCACGCTCTGGCGGCCGTCGCTGTGGGACCAGATCTTCAGGAAGTTCTCACCGCCTCGGCACTCGACGTGATCGATGGCGAAGGCGTTGCCGGGAACGGCCAGGGTCAGGGCCGCCGTCGCGGCGAACGCCACGGCAGCCGATCGAGCGAACCTCTTCGACTTGATGAGCACGATCTCTCCTTCACGGGAATCGAGCGAGAAAGGCGCCCTGTGCCTGCGGGCACGGCGGCACCCCGCACCGCGACGGACAGGCAGGTGACCTTCGCGGTTGCACATCCAGCCTTCCTCGGGACCGGTGCATTCTGCAATCAACTCCGGTGGGCTCGGCCGGAATTCGCGGCCTCTTGTCCCGATTCAGGCCTCTGGCGGTCAGTTGCGATGTTTGGGTGCCTTGGTTCTTTCGGCCATGTGCTCGAAGTGGGTGCGACGAGGTCCGGCCGGCCTCACCGGCACCTTCCGCCGGGGCGGCTCGAATCGGCGGGACGCGCACGAGCCGTCGGCGTTCGTCGCGATCATGACATTGATCTGCGGCAGCGTCGTCGTGCGGCGAGTGCATCGATGTGCGTCGGCCCGCAGTCCCCGCATGGTGATCGTGCGTCACCCGTTCGGACTGCCGCGGCCGTGACCACTCACCTCAAAACGGGATGTGTGCCACGTCCGGCCACCATCGCACGGCCTTGTTCGTCACCTCCGCCCTCGTGGGCGCCGCCATGCTGAGGGCGGAGTGTCAGGATGCGGACGCGGCCGGCAGGGTGCCCACGCCCGCAAGGTCCGTCCTCCGTCACCCCGTTCGCCGGCGCGGTCACGCCGTCCGGCTCCACCCGGCCACCGCCGAGAACTCCGAGGGCGCGGACCAGGAGAGCGAGTGCGTCGGCGGTGCTCGCGAGGGGGGGAGAGAAGCGTGCCGGGAGGTCTGCGGCGCCGATGACATCTCCTGGAGCACCCGCTTCGGACCCGAGCCGGTGAACGGATTCCGGTCATCGCGAAGGCGAAGCCGGGCATCACCTGCGCGCTGCCCGCAGTTCATCCGACCGTGGGGTTCGGACCGGCCGCACTCCACCTCGCCGGCACCCTCGTCCGGACCCGACGCCGACCCAAGAGGCAGAACCCAGCCGGGGCGGCTCGACGCACCAGGTCATGTTGACCGGGGCTCGAGCGCCCACCGATTGGCTGATCGGGTCCCCGTGTTGTGTTCGCGGGGACCTGAAAGCTCGCGGTGGCCGCGCAGAGAGGCTCGATGGTGTCGAATACAAACCAGGACCGGATGCAGGCCGCCCTGCCAGCGATTCGTGCGCTGCAGAAGCGCGCGGCGGACCTCGAAGCAAAGCAGTCCGAGCCGATCGCGGTCGTCTCGATGGCTTGCCGCCTACCCGGCGGGATCGACTCCCCGGAGGCCTTCTGGGACCTGCTCGCCTCCGGTGGTGACGCGGTCGGCGGCCTGCCGGACCGCTGGAGCGGTCTCGACCTGTACGACCCCGACCCGGAGGCCGTCGGCAAGACGTACTCCCAGAACGGCGGATTCCTCGACGGCGTCCAGGACTTCGACGCCGGCTTCTTCGGGATCTCGCCGCGTGAGGCGCTCTCGATGGACCCGCAGCAGCGGCTGGTCCTGGAGGCTTCCTGGGAGGCGCTGGAGCGGGCCGGTATCCGCCCTGACACGCTGATGGAGAGCCGCACGGGCGTCTACCTCGGCACGATGAGCTCCGACTACGGTCACCTGGGCCGTGATCTGGACGCCCTCGACGGGTACGTGAGCACCGGCAAGGCATCCAGCGTGGTGTCCGGCCGCGTCTCCTACACGCTCGGCCTTCAGGGCCCGGCGGTGACGGTGGACACCGCCTGCTCCTCCTCCCTGGTCGCCCTGCACCTGGCGGTACAGGCCCTGCGCCAGGGAGAGTGCGAACTGGCCCTCGCGGGCGGCGTCACGATCATGAGCGCCCCCTCCCTCTTCGTGGAGTTCTCACGCCTCAAGGGCATGGCGGCGGACGGCCGCTGCAAGTCCTTCTCGGCGCAGGCCGACGGCGCCGGTTGGGCCGAAGGCGTGGGCGTCATCGCCCTGAAGCGGCTGTCGGCCGCTCAGCGGGACGGCGATCCGGTCCTGGCCGTGATCCGCGGTTCGGCGGTGAACCAGGACGGCCGCAGCCAGGGTCTGACGGCGCCGAACGGTCCCTCGCAGCAACGGGTGATCCAGGACGCGCTGGAAGCCGCCCGGCTGACGCCGGCGGACATCGACGCGGTCGAGGCGCACGGCACGGGTACCGCGTTGGGCGATCCGATCGAAGCCGGCGCGCTCGCCGAGGTCTTCGGCCCGGGCCGGAAGCCCGGCCATCCGGTCTACCTCGGCTCGTCGAAGTCGAACATCGGGCACGCGCAGGCGGCCGCCGGCGTCATCGGTGTGATCAAGATGGTCCTCGCGCTGGAGCACGGCCTGCTCCCGAAGACCCTGCACGCCGACGAGCCGACCCCGCTGATCGAGTGGGAGCGCAGTGGCCTCGAGCTGTTGAACGAGGCTCGGCCGTGGGAGCGGGGCGCGGAGCGCACGCGGCGTGCGGGTGTGTCCTCGTTCGGTCTGAGCGGTACGAACGCTCACGTCGTGCTCGAAGAGCCGCCGGTGCGCGCGACCGCTGCGGCGGAGCGGCCGTCGGGGCCGGTTCCGGTGGTGGTTTCGGGGCGTGACGAGGTCGCGTTGCGGGAGCAGGCGGCGAACTGGGCTTCGTGGCTGGAGGACAACCAGGGGGTTCCGCCGGTCGATGTGGCGGTGACGGCGGCTCGTCATCGTTCGCATTTCGAGTCGCGGGCGAGCGTGGTCGCCGAGGACTCCGCGGGGCTGGTGGAGGCGTTGCGTGCGCTGGCGGAGGGCCGGTCGCACGACGCGGTGGTCACGGGTTCGGCCGCACGCCGCGGCAAGGTCGTGTTCGTGTATCCGGGCCAGGGCTCGCAGTGGGTCGGGATGGGCCGTGAACTCCTCGCGGAGAACGAGACCTTCCGGCGGGCCGTCGATGCGTGTGATGTGGCGTTGCGTCCGTTCACGGGCTGGTCGGTCCGTGAGGTCCTCGCCGGGGAGGAGGGTGATCATCCGCCGTTCGATCGGGTGGACGTGGTCCAGCCGGCGTTGTTCGCGATGGGTGTGGGTCTGTCGGCGGTCTGGCGTTCGCTGGGGGTGGAGCCGGCTGCGGTGGTGGGTCACTCACAGGGCGAGGTGGTCGCCGCCGTGGTGAGCGGTGCTCTGTCCTTGGAGCAGGGCGCTCAGATCGTGGCGCAGCGTTCGCGGGCGGTGTTGGCGTGTGCGGGTCAGGGCGGTATGGCTCTGATCGAACGTCCGGTCGCCGAGGTCGAGGGGTTCGTCGCCCCGTACGGTGACGCTCTGTCGGTGGCGGCGGTGAACACGGCTGGCTCGACCGTCATCTCCGGCCGGGCGGACGCGATCGCCGCGATCGTCGCGGACCTGTCGGAGCGGGACGTCTATGCCCGCAGGATCAACGTGGACTACGCGTCCCACAATGCCCAGATGGACCCGCTGCTGCCCGCTCTCGCGGACGGCTTCCAGGACTTGACCCCGACGGGGACGGACATCGCCTTCTATTCGACGGTGACCGGCGGGGTGGCGGGCGGTGCGGAGTTGGACGGGGGGTACTGGTGCCGGAATCTGCGGGAGCCGGTCCGTTTCGACCGGGCGCTGAACCAGCTCCTGGAGGACGGTCACACCGTTTTCGTGGAGATGTCCGCGCACCCGGTCCTGTCGATGCCGCTGACCGACGGGAGCGCGGAGCATGGCGGGATCGTCGTCGGCTCGCTCGCCCGCAACCACGGCGAGCCGGCACAACTCCTGCGCAACCTCGGCCTCCTCCACGTCCAGGGCCACACCCTGGACTGGAACCGCGTCCTCGGCACCACCACCACAACCGGTACCGAAAACCTGGTCCCCCTGCCGACCTACGCCTTCCAGCGCGAGCGCTACTGGCTCGAGTCGGACGAGCGCGCCGGTGATGCCGGCTCGCTCGGCCTCACCGCCTCGGCGCATCCGTGGCTCGGCGCGGTCACCGCGCTCGCCGACGGCGAGGGACACCTGTTCACCGGCCGTCTCTCCGCAGCCCAGCACCCGTGGCTCAAGGAACACGCCGCCTTCGGCACCCCCCTCGTCCCCGGCACCGGGCTCCTCGAACTCGTCCTCACCGCCGCCCACCACGTCGGTGCGTCCGCCGTCGCCGAACTCGCCCTCACCGAGCCCCTGCTGCTCGGCCCGGAGGGAGCCGTACGCATCCAGGTCGCGGTCGGCGCCCCGGACACGTCCGGCCGCCGGCCCGTCGCGGTCTACAGCCTCCCCGAGAACGCCCCCGACGACGCGCCGTGGCGCCGGCACGCGGCAGGTGCCCTCGCCCCCATCCCGGCCGCCGACCACGACTCCTTCACCGAGCTGGCCCAGTGGCCGGTTCCCGGCACCGAACCCGTCGACCTGGACGGATTCTACGACCGCCTCCGCGAGCGCGGCCTGGACTACGGCCCGGCCTTCCAGGGCCTGACCGAACTCTGGCGCGCGGGAGACACCGCCTACGGGCTGGTCCGGCTTCCCGAAGGCCTGGAGGCCGACGACTTCGGCGTCCACCCCGCCCTCCTCGACGCCGCCCTGCACGCGCTGGTCGGCGTCCAGGACACGGCCGCGGCCACGGCCGCCATGGCCACCGACGGGTCACAGGTCCTGCTGCCGTTCGAGTGGACCGGTGTC
Source organism: Streptomyces sp. NPDC048331 (assembly GCF_043201215.1). Lineage (NCBI taxonomy): Bacteria > Bacillati > Actinomycetota > Actinomycetes > Kitasatosporales > Streptomycetaceae > Streptomyces > Streptomyces sp. NPDC048331. The sequence continues at coordinate 6,434 of NZ_JBICYT010000009.1, forward strand.
GAACTCCTCGCCGCGGGTGCCACCGAGCTCCGCGTACGCGTCGAACTCGACACCCGTCGGAACAGCGTGCGCGTTACCGCCACCGACCCGTCCGGCCGGCCCGTAGCGCACGCCGACGGACTTCAGCTGCGTGCGGCCGGCGCCGAGCAGCTGCGCGTCACGGAGACCGTCGACCACCTCTACCAGGTCGCGTTCCAGGCCGTTCCCCTACGGGAGGACGCGGCGGACGGCGTGACCTGGGTCCTGGGTGGCGACGCACTCGGCTTCGCCGCCGCCCACCCCGATGCGGACGCGCTGCTCGCCGCCCTCGCCGCGGGCGCGGACGCCCCCGCCCGCATCCTCGTCGACGCGACCCGCCCCATCGAGGCCACGCCCCTCGCCGCGGCTGCCGAGGCGATGGAGCTCGCGCAGCGGCTGCTGGCCGACCCTCGCCTCGAGCAGGCCGCGCTGATCTGGCTGACCCGAGGCGCGGTGGCCGCCGACGCCCCCGTCAGCGACCTGGCCCGCGCCGGACTGTGGGGAATCCTGCGCACGGCCCGCGGGGAACACTCCGAGCGCACCGTCCGGCTCCTCGACGTCGATGCCGAGCCGGCCGCTGTGGTGACGGACGTGACACGTGCCCTGCTGGTCTCCGGTGAGCCGGAGATCGCCGTTCGCGGTGGTGAGCTGCTGGTGGCGCGTCTGGTGCGTGCGGAGGCCGGTGGCGTGCTGCCGGAGTTCGCGGCCGACGGGTCGGTGCTGGTGACGGGTGGTACGGGTGAGCTGGGCAGGGCGGTGGCGCGTCACCTGGTCGCCGTGCACGGTGTCCGTCATCTGGTGCTGACCTCGCGGCAGGGTCCGCAGGCCCCGGGTGCTACGGAGCTGGCTGCCGAGCTGGAGGCTGCGGGCGCGCAAAGCGTACGGATCGTCGCGGCGGACATGTCCGACCGGGCTCAGGTCATCGATGTGCTGGCGGACACGGATCGCGCGTGGACGGCTGTGTTCCATCTGGCGGCGGTGTTGGACGACGGTCTGCTGGTGTCCCAGGACGCCGAGCGCCTCGCCCGTGTGTGGGGTCCGAAGGCCGAGGCGGCGTGGCACCTGCACGAGCTGACGCAGGGCCTGGACCTGGCCGCGTTCGTGCTGTTCTCGTCCGCCGCCGGTGTGCTGGGCGGTGCGGGGCAGAGCAACTACGCGGCGGCGAACACGTTCCTGGACGCCCTGGCCGCACACCGTCGCGGTGCGGGGCTGCCCGCGACGAGTGCGTCGTGGGGTCTGTGGGAGCAGGCCGGCCACGGCCTGACCGCCACCCTCGGCCAAGCCGAACTCGCCCGCATGCGCAGGCGCGGCATCGCCGCCCTCACCGAGCAGCAGGGCCTCGCCGCTCTGGACGCGGCCCTCGCCTCCGACCAGCCGCACCTGGTACCCGTACGGCTCGAACTCGCCTCTCTCCAGCGTGAACTGGACGGGGGAGCGGACGTTCCGGCGCTCTTCCGAAGTCTGCTGCGCGCCCGCCGTCAGCGGGCCGGACATGCCGGCGGCACGCCGACCGGACTGCTCGACCAGCTGGCCGCCCTGGCGGAGGCCGAGCGTCTGCCCTCGCTGATCGGGCTGGTGCAGCGCGAGGCGGCCGTCGTTCTCGGCATCTCCGGCGCCGAAGACATCGGAGCACAGCAGGTCCTGAAGGAACTCGGCATCGACTCCCTGATGGCGGTCGAGCTGCGCCGCCGGCTGTCCTCCGAGACCGGGATCTCCCTCCCCTCGACCCTCGCCTTCGACCACCCCACCCCCACCGCCATCGCGCGGCTCCTGCTCGACAAGCTGGCGCTCACCGACAAGCCCAAGCAGAAGGCGCCCGCCCGTCGTGCCTCCGCCGGCGACGAGGCCATCGCGGTCGTGTCGATGGCTTGCCGGCTGCCCGGCGGGATCGACTCCCCGGAAGCCTTCTGGGACCTCCTCGCCTCCGGTGGTGACGCGGTCGGCGGCCTGCCGGACCGCTGGAGCGGTCTCGACCTGTACGACCCCGACCCGGACGCGCTCGGCAAGAGCTATTCCCGCGAAGGCGGCTTCATCGAGGACATCGAGCGCTTCGACGCCGGCTTCTTCGGGATCTCGCCGCGTGAGGCGCTCTCGATGGACCCGCAGCAGCGACTGGTCCTGGAGGCTTCCTGGGAGGCCCTGGAGCGGGCGGGCATCCGCCCGGACGCGCTGACGGAAAGCCGCACGGGCGTCTACCTCGGCACGATGACCTCCGACTACGGCCACCAGGGCCGTGACCTGGACGCCCTCGACGGCTACACCAGCACCGGCTACGCGAGCAGCGTGGTGTCCGGCCGGGTCTCCTACGCGCTGGGTCTGCAGGGCCCGGCGGTGACGGTGGACACCGCCTGCTCCTCCTCCCTGGTCTCCCTCCATCTCGCGGCCGCCGCTCTGCGGCAGGGCGAGTGCGAGCTGGCCCTCGCCGGTGGCGTGACGGTGATGAGTACGCCCCGTCTGTTCGTGGAGTTCTCACGTCTGAAGGGCATGGCCCCCGACGGTCGCTGCAAGTCCTTCTCGGCGCTCGCCGACGGTGCCGGCTGGTCGGACGGAGTCGGCATCCTGGTGCTGAAGCGGCTGTCGGCCGCTCAGCGGGACGGCGATCCGGTCCTGGCCGTGATCCGCGGTTCGGCGGTGAACCAGGACGGCCGCAGCCAGGGTCTGACGGCGCCGAACGGTCCCTCGCAGCAACGGGTGATCCAGGACGCGCTCGAAGCCGCCCGGCTGACGCCGGCGGACATCGACGCGGTCGAGGCGCACGGCACGGGCACCCCGCTGGGCGATCCGATCGAGGCTGGTGCATTGGCCGAGGTCTTCGGCCCGGACCGTGACCGACAGCGCCCGGTCTACCTCGGTTCCTCGAAGTCGAACATCGGGCACGCCCAGGCCGCGGCGGGCGTCGCCGGTGTCATGAAGATGATCCTGGCGCTCCAGCACGAGACCCTGCCCAAGACCCTGTACGCGGACGAGCCGAGCCCGCACATCGAGTGGGACGGCAGCGGACTGGAACTCCTCAACGAAGCCCGCCCGTGGGAGCGGGGCGCGGAGCGCACGCGGCGTGCGGGTGTGTCCTCGTTCGGTCTGAGCGGTACGAACGCTCACGTGGTGCTGGAGGAGCCGCCTGCCGTCGCTCCGCAGCCGGTCGTTGATGAGGTACGGCCGGTTCCGGTGGTGGTTTCGGGGCGTGACGAGGTCGCGTTGCGGGAGCAGGCGGCGAACTGGGCTTCGTGGCTGGAGGACAACCAGGAGGTTTCGCCGGTCGATGTGGCGGTGACGGCGGCTCGTCATCGTTCGCATTTCGAGTCGCGGGCGAGCGTGGTCGCCGAGGACTCCGCGGGGCTGGTGGAGGCGTTGCGTGCGCTGGCGGAGGGCCGGTCGTACGACGCGGTCGTGACCGGCATGGCGCGGGAGCGCGGCAAGGTCGTGTTCGTGTATCCCGGTCAGGGCAGTCAGTGGGTCGGCATGGGCCGTGAACTCCTGGCCCGCAACCCGGTGTTCGCCGAGGCCGTCGATGCGTGTGATGTGGCGTTGCGTCCGTTCACGGGTTGGTCGGTCCGTGAGGTCCTCGCGGGGGCGGAGGGTGATCATCCGTCGTTCGATCGGGTGGACGTGGTCCAGCCGGCGTTGTTCGCGATGGGTGTGGGTCTGTCGGCGGTCTGGCGTTCGCTGGGGGTGGAGCCGGCTGCGGTGGTGGGTCACTCGCAGGGTGAGGTGGTCGCCGCCGTGGTGAGCGGTGCTCTGTCCTTGGAGCAGGGCGCTCAGATCGTGGCGCAGCGTTCGCGGGCGGTGTTGGCGTGTGCGGGTCAGGGCGGTATGGCTCTGATCGAACGCCCGGTCGCCGAGGTCGAGGGGTTCGTCGCCCCGTACGGTGACGCTCTGTCGATCGCCGCGGTGAACACGGCTGGCTCGACGGTGATCTCGGGTCGGGCGGACGCGATCGCCGCGATCGTCGCGGAGCTTTCCGGGCGGGACGTCTACGCCCGCAGGATCAATGTGGACTACGCGTCCCACAATGCCCAGATGGACCCGCTGCTGCCTGCTCTCGCGGAGGGTTTCGAGGGGATCGTTCCGAGGTCTTCGGATCTTGCGTTCTATTCGACGGTGACGGGTCGGGTCGCCGACGGTGCGGAGTTGGACGGCGGTTACTGGTGCCGGAATCTGCGGGAGCCGGTCCGATTCGACCGGGCGCTGAACCAGCTCCTGGAGGACGGTCACACCGTTTTCGTGGAGATGTCCGCGCACCCGGTCCTGTCGATGCCGCTGACCGACGGAAGCGCGGAGCACGGCGGGATCGTCGTCGGCTCCCTCGCCCGCAACCACGGCGAGCCGGCACAACTCCTGCGCAACCTCGGCCTCCTCCACGTCCAGGGCCACACCCTGAACTGGAACCGCGTCCTCTCCTCCGGTACCGAAAACCTCGTCCCCTTGCCGACCTACGCCTTCCAGCGCGAGCACTTCTGGATGGACACGCCGAAGTCCTCGGGCGATGTCCGCACCGTGGGTCTCGACGTCCCCGAGCACCCGTGGCTCGGCGCGGTCACCGCGCTCGCCGACGGCGAGGGACACCTGTTCACCGGCCGTCTCTCCGCAGCCCAGCACCCGTGGCTCAAGGAACACGCCGCCTTCGGCACCGCCCTCGTCCCCGGCACCGGGCTGCTGGAGCTGGCGCTCACCGCCGCCCACCACGTCGGTGCCGCGTCGGTCGAGGAGCTGACGCTCCTGGAGCCGCTGACCTTGACCGAGGACTCGATACTGCGGCTCCAGGTCGTGGTCGGTGCCCCGGACACCTCTGGTCGGCGTCCGGTGACGGTGTACAGCCGGCCCGAGGGCAGCGACGGCGACACGGAATGGCGTCGTCACGCCACCGGTGAGCTCGCCGACACCGCCGATGGCTCTTCCGACCACGAGGCGTTCGCCGACCTGGCCCGGTGGCCGGTCCCCGGCGCCGAGCGTGTCGACCTGGACGGCTTCTACGAGGGTTTCCGTGCCCGTGGTCTGGACTACGGTCCGGCCTTCCAGGGGCTGACGGAACTCTGGCGCGCGGGAGACACCGCCTACGGGCTGATCCGTCTCCCCGAGGGTTTGAAGGCCGACGACTTCGGCGTCCACCCCGCCCTCCTCGACGCCGCGCTCCACACCCTCATGGCCGTACGAGGCCAGGATGCGAGCGACCAGAAGGTGCTGCTCCCGTTCGAGTGGACGGGCGTCGAACTGCTCGCGACCGGAAGCACCGAGCTCCGCGTACGCATCGACCTCGACGACAGCCGCACCCACACCCGCATCTGGGTGGCCGATCCGGCCGGGCAGCCCGTCGTTCGGGCGCGCGGTCTCGCGATCCGCGAGGCGAGCGCCGAGCAGATCCGGGCCGGCGAGCGCGCCGAGCACCTCTACCGCGTCGAGTTCGCCGCGCCCCGGGCGCTCCAGCTTCACGACGCTCCGGCGGGCGGCACATGGCTTCTCGGCGACGACGCCTCGCTGTCCGCATCACTGAAGGTCGAACATGTGGCCGACGTGGATGCGCTCCTGGCGCAAGTCGACAACTGCGGGGAGGCACCGCTTCGACTCGTTGTCGATGCCGCACGAGCGGCATCACAGCTCCCGCCCGCGGGCGAAGGCGCCGCGGACGCGCAGCAGCTGACCGCCTCCGCTCTTGAAGTCCTGCAGCGTCTGTTGGCCGAACCCCGTCTGGTATCGACCGAGATCGTCTGGGTGACCCGCTCGGCCGTCGACGCGGGCGACGGCGTGACCGACCCGGCTCAGGCCCCTCTCTGGGGCCTGGTCCGGGCGGCGCGGGCCGAGCACGCCGACCGCGTCATCCGCCTCGTCGACCTGGACGCCGACGGCGCGGGTGACGACGTCCTGCCGGCGCGCGCCGTGTCCGCCACGGGTGAGCCGGAGATCGCGGTTCGGGGTGGTGAGCTGCTGGTGGCGCGTCTCGTACGTGCGGAGGCCGGTGGTGCGCTGCCGGAGTTCGCGGCCGACGGGTCGGTGCTGGTGACGGGTGGTACGGGTGAGCTGGGTCGGGCGGTGGCGCGTCATCTGGTGGCCGTGCACGGTGTGCGGCATCTGGTGTTGACGTCCCGGCGTGGCCCGGATGCCCCAGGTGCCGCGGAGTTGGTCGCGGAGTTGGAGGCGGCGGGTGCGGGGAGCGTACGGATCGTCGCGACCGACGTGTCCGACCGTACGCAGGTGGCGGCCCTGCTCGCGGGGACGGAGGGTCGTCCGTGGACGGCTGTGTTCCATCTGGCGGCGGTGTTGGACGACGGTCTGTTGGTGTCCCAGGACGCCGAGCGCCTCGCCCGTGTGTGGGGTCCGAAGGCCGAGGCGGCGTGGCACCTGCACGAGCTGACGCAGGGCCTGGACCTGGCCGCGTTCGTGTTGTTCTCGTCCGCCGCCGGTGTGCTGGGTGGTGCGGGGCAGAGCAACTACGCGGCGGCGAACACGTTCCTGGACGCCCTGGCCGCACACCGGCGAGGCAGGGGGCTTCCTGCGACGAGCGTGTCGTGGGGTCTGTGGGAGCAGGCCGGCCACGGTCTGACCGCCACCCTCGGCCAAGCCGAACTCGCCCGCATGCGCAGGCGCGGCATCGCCGCCCTCAGCGAGAAGCAGGCCCTGGCCGCCCTGGACATCGCTCTCGCCTCCGGACAACCGCACCTGGTACCGGTACGCCTCGAACTCACGCCTCTGCAACGTGAGCTGGACAACGGCGCCGACGTCCCGGCCCTGCTGCGCGGGCTTCTCCGCGCACCGCGTAAGAGGGCCGGCGGCGAGGCGTCCACCGGAGCGGGCGGGCTGCGCGAGCAGCTGACCGCGCTGCCGGAAGCCGAGCGACTGCCCTCCCTCACCCAGTTGGTGCAGCGCGAGGCTGCCGTGGTGCTCGGCGCTTCCGGAGTCGCGGGCATCGGGGCGCAGCAGGTCCTGAAGGAACTCGGCATGGACTCGCTCATGGCGGTCGAGCTGCGCCGCCGTCTGTCGGCCGAGACCGGGATCTCGCTGCCGTCCACGCTCGCCTTCGACCACCCCACGCCCACCGCCATCGCCGGCCTCGTGCTCGACAAGCTGGCCATCGGGGCCGGGGGAGCGGTACGGACCGGACAGGGCGTGACGAAGAACCAGATCGACAGCCTCGTGGAACTCCTGCGTTCCGTGGCCCCGAAACAACTCGAGGAGCAGGGCCTGGCCGCCGGGCTTCTGGCGCTGCGGGACGGCCTGGCCAAGGCCGCGGCCGCGTCCCGCGGGGCCGAAGCCGAGCCCGAAGCCGAGCTCGGCGGCGACAGCACCGATGACCTCCTGCAGTTCCTGGATCGCAAGCTTGGAGTGAGTGAATGAGCGCGTCTGAAGTCGGGAAGCTGGAAAAACTCGAGGCGTACCTGCGGCGTACGGCGAACGCGCTCGTCGAGACCGAGAAGGAACTCGACGCAGAGCGGTCCGCACGCATCGAGCCGATCGCGGTCGTGTCGATGGCCTGCCGGCTGCCCGGCGGCATAGACACGCCGGAAGCCTTCTGGGACCTCCTCGCCTCCGGCGGTGACGCGGTCGGCGGCCTGCCGAAGCGCTGGAACGACCTCGACGTCTACGACCCGGACCCGGAGGCCGTCGGCAAGAGCTACGCCCGCGAAGGCGGCTTCATCGAGGGAGCCGACGGCTTCGACGCCGGCTTCTTCGGGATCTCGCCGCGTGAGGCGCTCTCGATGGACCCGCAGCAGCGACTGGTCCTGGAGGCTTCCTGGGAGGCCCTGGAGCGGGCGGGCATCCGCCCGGACGCGCTGGCCGAGAGCCGTACCGGCGTCTACCTCGGCACCATGAGTTCCGACTACGGCAACCAGCAGGGCCACGACCTCAACGCCCTCGACGGATACGTCAGCACCGGCAACGCGAGCAGCGTCGTCTCGGGCCGCGTCTCCTACACGCTCGGCCTTCAGGGCCCGGCGGTGACGGTGGACACCGCCTGTTCCTCCTCCCTCGTCTCGATCCACCTCGCCGTGCAGGCGCTGCGGCAGGGCGAGTGCGAACTCGCCCTCGCCGGCGGTGTGACCGTGATGAGCACCCCGGCGCTGTTCGTGGAGTTCTCACGCCTCAAGGGCATGGCGGCGGACGGTCGCTGCAAGTCGTTCTCGGCGCAGGCCGACGGCGCGGGCTGGGCCGAGGGCGCGGGCGTGATCGTACTGAAGCGGCTGTCGGCCGCTCAGCGGGACGGCGATCCGATCCTGGCGGTGATCCGCGGTTCGGCGGTCAACCAGGACGGCCGCAGCCAGGGTCTGACGGCGCCGAACGGTCCGGCGCAGCAGCGCGTCATCCACGACGCGCTGGAAGCCGCCCGGCTGACGCCGGCCGACGTCGACGCGGTCGAGGCGCACGGCACGGGCACCCCGCTGGGCGACCCCATCGAAGCCGGTGCATTGGCCGAGGTGTTCGGCCCCCACCGCGACGACAAGAAACCCCTCTATCTCGGCTCGTCGAAGTCGAACATCGGGCACGCGCAGGCGGCGGCCGGGGTCATCGGCGTGATCAAGATGGTCCTGGCGCTCCAGCACGAGACCCTGCCCAAGACCCTGCACGCGGACGAGCCGAGCCCGCACATCGAGTGGGAGCGCAGTGGCCTCGAGCTGTTGAACGAGGCTCGGCCGTGGGAGCGGGGCGCGGAGCGCACGCGGTGTGCGGGTGTGTCCTCGTTCGGTCTGAGCGGTACGAACGCTCACGTGGTACTGGAGGAGCCGCCTGCCGTCGCTCCGCAGCCGGTCGTTGATGAGGTACGGCCGGTTCCGGTGCTGGTTTCGGGGCGTGACGAGGTCGCGTTGCGGGAGCAGGCGGCGAACTGGGCTTCGTGGCTGGAGGACAACCAGGGGGTTCCGCCGGTCGATGTGGCGGTGACGGCGGCTCGTCATCGTTCGCATTTCGAGTCGCGGGCGAGCGTGGTCGCCGAGGACTCCGCGGGGCTGGTCGAGGCGTTGCGTGCGCTGGCGGAGGGCCGCTCGCACGACGCGGTCGTGACCGGCATGGCGCGGGAGCGCGGCAAGGTCGTGTTCGTGTACCCCGGTCAGGGCTCGCAGTGGATCGGGATGGGCCGTGAACTCCTCGCGGAGAACGAGACCTTCCGGCGAGCCGTCGAAGCGTGTGATGTGGCGTTGCGTCCGTTCACGGGCTGGTCGGTCCGTGAGGTCCTCGCCGGGGAGGACGGTGATCATCCGCCGTTCGATCGGGTGGACGTGGTCCAGCCGGCGTTGTTCGCGATGGGTGTGGGTCTGTCGGCGGTCTGGCGTTCGCTGGGGGTGGAGCCGGCTGCGGTGGTGGGTCACTCGCAGGGCGAGGTGGTCGCCGCCGTGGTGAGCGGTGCTCTGTCCTTGGAGCAGGGCGCTCAGATCGTGGCGCAGCGTTCGCGGGCGGTGTTGGCGTGTGCGGGTCAGGGCGGTATGGCTCTGATCGAACGCCCGGTCGCCGAGGTCGAGGGGTTCGTCGCCCCGTACGGTGACGCTCTGTCGATCGCCGCGGTGAACACGGCTGGCTCGACCGTCATCTCCGGCCGGGCGGACGCGATCGCCGCGATCGTCGCGGAGCTTTCCGGGCGGGACGTCTACGCCCGCAGGATCAATGTGGACTACGCGTCCCACAACGCCCAGATGGACCCGCTGCTGCCCGCTCTCGCGGACGGCTTCCAGGACTTGACCCCGACGGGGACGGACATCGCCTTCTATTCGACGGTGACCGGCGGGGTGGCGGGCGGTGCGGAGTTGGACGGGGGGTACTGGTGCCGGAATCTGCGGGAGCCGGTCCGTTTCGACCGGGCGCTGAACCAGCTCCTGGAGGACGGTCACACCGTTTTCGTGGAGATGTCCGCGCACCCGGTCCTGTCGATGCCGCTGACCGACGGGAGCGCGGAGCACGGCGGGATCGTCGTCGGCTCGCTCGCCCGCAACCACGGCGAGCCGGCACAGCTGCTGCGCAACCTCGGCCTCCTCCACGTCCAGGGCCACACCCTGAACTGGAACCGCGTCCTCGGCACCGGAAACCTCGTGCCGCTCCCCTCGTACGCCTTCCAGCGCGAGCACTTCTGGATGGATACCCCGAAGTCCTCGGGCGATGTCCGCACCGTGGGTCTCGACGTCCCCGAGCACCCGTGGCTCGGCGCGGTCACCGCGCTCGCCGACGGCGAGGGACACCTGTTCACCGGCCGTCTCTCCGCAGCCCAGCACCCGTGGCTCAAGGAACACGCCGCCTTCGGCACCGCCCTCGTCCCCGGCACCGGGCTGCTGGAGCTGGCGCTCACCGCCGCGCACCACGTCGGTGCCGCGTCGGTCGAGGAACTCACGCTCCTGGAGCCGCTGACCTTGACCGAGGACTCGATACTGCGGCTCCAGGTCGTGGTCGGTGCCCCGGACGCCGTAGGCCGCCGGTCGGTGAACGTGTACAGCCTGCCGGAGGGCAGCGACGGCGACACGGAATGGCGTCGCCACGCCACCGGTGAGCTCGCCGAAACCACCGATGCATCCTTCGACCACGAGGCGTTCGCCGACCTGGCCCGGTGGCCGGTCCCCGGCGCCGAGCGTGTCGACCTGGACGGCTTCTACGAGGGCTTCCGTGCCCGTGGTCTGGACTACGGCCCGGCCTTCCAGGGCCTGACGGAACTCTGGCGCGCGGGAGACACCGCCTACGGGCTGATCCGTCTCCCCGAAGGGCTGAAGGCCGACGACTTCGGCGTCCACCCCGCCCTCCTCGACGCCGCGCTCCACACCCTCATGGCCGTACGCGACGAAGAAGCCGGGCAGCGCGTCTTCATGCCGTTCGAGTGGACCGGTGTCGAGCTCCTCGCCGCGGGTGCCACCGAGCTCCGCGTACGCGTCGACGTCGCGTCGGGCACCGACGAACACCTCACCCTCACCGTCGCCGACGGCACGGGCCACCCCGTCGTACGGGCGCGTGGTCTCGCGATCCGCGAGGCGAGCGCCGAGCAGATCCGGGCCGGCGAGCGCGCCGAGCACCTCTACCAGGTCGAGTTCCGCCCTGCCCGGACGCCGGGCGGCGACGCCGAGCCGGCGGGGGAGACCTGGGTCCTCGCCGGTGACACGGTCCTGGCCGCGGCTCTCGGCGCCCAGGTGTTCCCGGACCTCGACGCGCTCCTCACCCGGCTTTCCGCAGCGGCGGACGCCCCGGCTCGCATCCTCGTCGACGCGACCCGACCCGCCGCGGCCGCGGCCACGGCCACGGCCCTCGGCGAGGCCACGGCAGCGCTGGAGCTGATCCAGGGGCTGCTGGCCGCACCGGGCATCGAACGGGCCGAGCTCGTCTGGGTGACCCGCTCGGCGGTGGACGCGGGTGACGGTGTCGCCGACATCGCTCACGCGCCTTCGTGGGGCCTGGTCCGGGCGGCGCGTGCCGAGCACGCCGACCGCGTCATCCACCTCGTCGACCTGGACGCCGGCGGCGTGGGCGACGTCGCCGTGCTCGCCCAGGCCCTGTCCCTCACCGACGAGCCCGAGATCGCGCTTCGCGACGGGGAGATCCGTACGGCCCGCCTGGTCCGTGCGGCCAAGGCCTCCTCGGACGTCCCGCAGCTGAATCCCGAAGGATCCGTCCTCGTCACGGGCGGTACGGGTGAGTTGGGTCGGGCGGTGGCGCGTCATCTGGTGGCCGTGCACGGTGTGCGGCACCTGGTGCTGACGTCCCGTCGTGGTCCGGAGGCGCCGGGTGCGGCCGCGTTGGTTGCCGAGCTGCAGGCGGCGGGTGCGCGGAGCGTACGGATCGTCGCGGCCGACGTGGGTGACCGTACGCAGGTGGCGGCGTTGCTCGCGGGGACGGAGGGTCGTCCGTGGACGGCTGTGTTCCATCTGGCGGCGGTGTTGGACGACGGTCTGTTGGTGTCGCAGGACGCGGAGCGTCTGGCTGGTGTCTGGGGTCCCAAGGCCGAGGCGGCGTGGCATCTGCACGAGCTGACGCGCACCCTCGACCTGACGGCCTTCGTGCTGTTCTCTTCCGCCGCGGGTGTTCTGGGTGGTGCGGGGCAGAGCAACTACGCGGCGGCGAACACCTTCCTGGACGCCCTGGCCGCGTACCGGCGTGGTGCGGGGCTGCCCGCGACGAGTGTGTCGTGGGGTCTGTGGGAGCAGGCCGGCCACGGTCTGACCGCCACCCTCGGCCAAGCCGAACTCGCCCGCATGCGTCGAATGGGCATCGCCGCACTCACCGAGCAGCAGGGCCTCACGGCCCTCGACGCCGCCCTCGGCTCCGGCCGCCCCCACCTCGTCCCGGTCAAGCTCGACCTGGTCGCCCTCCAACGCAGCGCCGGCGAGGTGCCCGCCCTCCTGCGTGCTCTCGTCCGCGCCCCGAAGAAGCGCGTGGGCGAAGCCGGCACGGCGCCCTCCGGGCTGCGCGACCAGCTGGCCGCGCAGGCCGAGGCCGAGCGTCTTCCGCACCTGGTTCGGCTGGTGCAGCGCGAGGCGGCCGCGGTCCTCGGTGTCTCCGGCGCCGAGGGCGTCGGGGCGCAGCAGGTCCTGAAGGAACTCGGAATCGACTCCCTGATGGCGGTCGAGCTACGCCGCCGCCTGTCGGCCGAGACCGGAATCCCGCTGCCGTCCACGCTCGCCTTCGACCACCCCACCCCCACCGCCATCGCCGGCCTCCTCCTCGACAAGTTGGCGCTCACCGACAAGCCCGAGCAGAAGACGCCCGCACGGCGTTCCTCCGCCTCCGCCTCCGCCTTCGCCGCAGCCGCCGACGACCCGATCGCGGTCGTGTCGATGGCCTGCCGGCTGCCCGGCGGCATAGACACGCCGGAAGCCTTCTGGGACCTCCTCGCCTCCGGTGGTGACGCGGTCGGCGGCCTGCCGAAGCGCTGGAACGACCTCGACGTCTACGACCCGGACCCGGAGGCCGTCGGCAAGAGCTACGCCCGCGAAGGCGGCTTCATCGACGACGCCGCGGACTTCGACGCCGCCTTCTTCGGCATCTCGCAGCGCGAGGCGCTCTCGATGGACCCCCAGCAGCGCCTCGTACTCGAAACCGCCTGGGAGGCGCTGGAGCGTGCGGGCATCCGCCCCGAAACGCTCAGCGAGAGCCGCACCGGGGTCTACCTCGGCGCCATGAGCTCCGACTACGGAGAACAGGGCCGCGAACTCGACGCCTTCGACGGGTACGTGAGCACCGGCAACGCCTCCAGCGTCGTCTCGGGCCGTGTCTCGTACGCGCTGGGCCTCCAGGGCCCTGCCGTCACCGTGGACACCGCCTGCTCCTCCTCTCTCGTCTCGATCCACCTTGCCGCCACCGCCCTGCGCCAGGGTGAATGCGAACTCGCCCTCGTCGGCGGCGTCACCGTCATGAGCACACCGCGGCTCTTCGTGGAGTTCTCCCGCCTCAAGGGCATGGCCCCCGACGGCCGCTGCAAGTCCTTCTCCGCCCTGGCCGACGGTGCGGGATGGTCCGACGGCGTCGGCATCCTCGTCCTCAAGCGGCTGTCGGCCGCCGAACGCGACGGAGACCGCGTCATGGCCGTCATACGCGGGTCGGCCGTCAACCAGGACGGCCGGAGCCAGGGCCTGACCGCCCCCAACGGTCCCGCACAGCAGCGCGTCATCCACGACGCCCTGGAAGCCGCCCGTCTCACCCCCGCCGACATCGATGCCGTCGAAGCCCACGGCACGGGCACCCCGCTCGGCGACCCCATCGAGGCCGGTGCACTGGCCGAGGTGTTCGGCCCCCACCGCGCCGAGGACCGCCCGCTCCACCTGGGCTCCTCCAAGTCGAACATCGGCCACGCCCAAGCCGCCGCCGGCGTCGCCGGTGTCATGAAGATGGTCCTGGCGCTCCAGCACGAGACCCTTCCCAAGACCTTGCACGCCGACGAGCCGAGCCCGCACATCGAGTGGGACGGCAGCGGACTGTCCCTCCTGCGCGAGGCCCGGCCGTGGGCGCGGGACGCCGCGCGGACCCGCCGCGCGGGCGTGTCCTCCTTCGGGCTCAGCGGCACCAACGCCCACATCGTCCTGGAGGAACCCCCGGCCCCCGCCCCCGCCCCCGCCCCTGCCCCCGCCCCCACCCCTGTCCCCGCCCCGGCCCTCGCCGGCGAGTCGGTCACCGCGTACCCCCTCGTCCTCTCCGGCCGCGACGAGAGCGCCCTGCGCACCCAGGCCGCCCGCTGGGCCGACTGGCTCGAGGGCCGCCCCGAGGTACCGGTGGCCGACCTCGCGTACGCGGCGGCCCGCCACCGTACGCAGTTCGAGCACCGCGCCGCCCTCACCGTGACCACCACCGCGGAAGCCGTCGCCGCGCTGCGCACCCTCGCCGACGGCCGCACCCCGGCCGGCGCGACGGAGGGGGCCGCCGCCGACAGGCCCCTCGCGGTGCTGTTCACCGGCCAGGGCAGCCAGCGGCCCGGCATGGGCCGCGCCCTGTACGCCGCCCTGCCGGTGTTCCGGGAGGCCTTCGACGCGGCCTGCGCCGCGCTCGACCCGCACCTGAACCAGCCCCTGGCCGAACTCGTCCTCGGCGGCTCGGCACTCGTCCACGAGACCGAATACGCGCAGCCGGCCTTGTTCGCCTTCGAGACCGCGCTCTTCCGCCAGTGGGAGGCCTGGGGTGTGCGCCCCGCCGCCGTCGCGGGCCACTCCATCGGCGAACTCGCCGCCGCGCACGTCGCAGGAGTCCTCACCCTGGACGACGCCGCCCGACTGGTGGCCGCCCGCGGCCGCCTGATGCAGGGCTGCGAACACGGCGGCGCGATGGCCTCCGTAGAGGCCTCGGAATCCGAGGTCCTGGAAGTTCTCGCGGGCGTTGCCGGGCGCATCTGTGTCGCAGGCGTCAACAGCCCCGCGCAGACTGTCGTCAGCGGTGACGCGGCCGCCGTGGCCGCCGCCACCGGCAGGTTCGCCGCACTCGGTCGCCGCACCCGCCGCCTGGCCGTCTCGCACGCCTTCCACTCGCCGCACATGGAGGCCATGCTCGACGCCTACCGCGAGGTGGCCGAAGGTATCTCGTTCGCCGCACCGCGGATCCCCGTGGTCTCCACGGTGACCGGCACCCGCATGGGCCAGGACCTCGCACCCGGCGAAGGCCTGCGCGACCCCGCCTACTGGGTGCGCCAGGTCCGCGAAGCCGTCCGTTTCCTCGACGCCGTACGGACCCTCGAGGCGGACGGCATCGACCTTCACCTCGAATGCGGCCCCGCAGCCGTCCTGGCCGCCATGGGCGCAGGATGTGTCACCGACCCCGCCGTGTTCGTCGCCTCCCAGCGCGCGCCCAAGGACGCCGAACGGGCTCCGGACGAGGTCCGCGTCCTCGTCGAAGCCCTTGGCGCGCTGCACACCGGCGGCCAGGAGCCCGTCTGGGACGAGGTGTTCACCGGCCGGACCGGCCCGCACCTCGTCCTCGCCGCCGAGCTGCCCACGTACGCCTTCCAGCGCGAGCGGTACTGGCTCGAACCCGCCCGCGACGCCGGCCGCAGCGCCCGGGACACCGGTCTCGTACCCGCCGGGCACCCCTGGCTGGGCGCCGTCCTGACGCTCGCCGACGGCGAGGGCCAGCTGCTCTCGGGTCGCCTCTCGCTGGCCGACCACCCCTGGCTCGCCGACCACGCCGTCTTCGGCAGCGTTCTCGTGCCCGGCACCGGCCTGCTCGACCTGGCCCTGGCCGCGGCCCGGGTCGTCGGCGCCGCACGCGTGGCCGAACTCGCCCTCGCCCAGCCGCTCGTCCTCACCGAAGGCGAGGCACTGCGCCTCCAGGTGAAGGTGGGTGCCCCGGACGCGGACGGACGGCGGAAGATCGCCGTCCACAGCCAGCCCGAGACCTCCGCCGACCCGACGGCCTGGACCCTGCACGCTTCCGGCGAACTCACCGACGCTCCCGCACAGGGCGCCCCGGACGGGCTCGCCGACCTGACCCGGTGGCCGGTCCCGGGAGCCGAGAGCATCGCCCTCGACGGCTTCTACGAGCAGCTCGGCGGCGACGGTCTCGACTACGGCCCGGCCTTCCGCGGTGTGACCGAACTGTCCCGCCAGGACGGCGTCGCGTACGGCAGGGTCGTCCTGCCCGAGCCGCTGCGCCCCACCACCGACGGCCACGGCGTGCACCCCGCCCTTCTCGACGCGGCCCTGCACGTCCTGGCCGGGGTCACTCCCGCCGGCGCCGACCGGCCCGCAGGCACCGTGCTGCTCCCCTTCGCCTGGACCGACGTGACGCTGTATGCCACGGACAGCACCGAACTGCGCGTCCGTGTCGCCCTGGAGACCGACGACCAGGCCCCGGCGGCCGGGACCCCGCAGGCCGCGGCCGCCGGATTCGGCGCCGCCGTCCTCGTCACCGACCCCTCCGGAGACCCCGTCCTGTCGGGCGTGCTCCAGGTCCGCCAGGCCTCCGCCGACCAACTGCGGGTCACCCGTCCCTCCGACGCCGACCACCTCTACCGCGTCGAGTTCCAGCCGGTCCCCGAGCCCGCCGCCACCGCCGACCCGGCCACCCCGGCCGGCCCGGCCACCACCTTGGTGATCGGCGGCACCGGAGCCCTCGCCGAGTGCCTCGGTGCCGTCTGGGCGGCGGGCCCCGAGCCGCTGCCCGACGCCGCGCCGGTCCCGGACCGCATCGTCGTCGACGCCACCGAGGCCGTCGCGGGCGATGCGGCCCAGGGTGCTCAGGCCGCCACCCTGGCGGCCCTGGACCTCGTACAGCACCTGCTCACCGAGCGGTACGCCTCGGCCGAGCTGGTCTGGATCACCCGGGACGCCGTCGCGGCCCGCCCCGAGGACACCGCGGGCGCACTCGCCCACGCTCCCCTGTGGGGCCTCGTACGGGCCGTCCGCGGGGAGGCTCCCGACCGCACCCTGCGCCTGCTCGACCTCGACACGGCCACCCCCGACGCGGCGGCCCTCACGACCGCCCTCGCCGTCACCGACGAGCCCGAACTGGCGCTGCGCGGCACCACCTTGCTCGCGCCCCGACTCGTCCGTGCGGGGCAGGGCCCGCGCCCCGGCGCGGCCCAGGGCGGCGCGGCCCTGACCCCGCCCGCCGAGGACGGCCCCTGGCACCTCGACATCCGCGAGAAGGGCAGTTTCGACAGCCTCGAACTGGTCCCCGTCGCCGACGGCGGCCCGCTCGGCCCCCACGAGGTCCGCGTCGCCGTCCGCGCCGCGGGCATGAACTTCCGCGACGTCCTCAACACGCTCGGCATGGTCGCCACGCCCGCACTGGGCCTCGAGTTCGCGGGCACGGTCCTGGAGACCGGCTCCGCGGTCACGCACCTGCGCCCGGGCGACCGGGCCATGGGTCTCGCGCTCGGTGCCTTCGGCACCGAAGTGCGCGGCGACGGCCACCTGATGACGAAACTGCCCGACACCCTCACCTACGAAGAGGGCGCGACGATCCCGCTCGCCTTCCTCACCGCCTATTACGCCCTCACCGACCTCGGTGCTCTGCGTCCGGCCGAGAGACTCCTCGTCCACGCCGCCGCCGGCGGGGTCGGCATGGCCGCCGTCCAGCTCGCCGGCCACCTGGGCGCCGAGGTGTACGGCACCGCCAGCCGCGGCAAGTGGGACGCGCTGCGTGCCCTCGGACTGCCCGACGAGCGCATCGCCTCCTCCCGCGACACCACGTTCGAGCGGCGGTGGCTCACCGCCACCGGCGGAGCCGGCTTCGACGTCGTGCTGAACTCCCTCGCCGGCGAGTTCACCGACGCCTCGTTGCGCCTGCTGCCGCGAGGCGGCCGCTTCCTCGAGATGGGCAAGACCGACATCCGCGACGCGGACCGGATCACCGCCGCCCACCCCGGCGTCGCCTACACCGCCTTCGACCTGATGTCGCTGGACCCCAGCCACCTGCACCGGATGCTCACCGAGCTGTCCGCCCTGCTCACCGACCGGGTCATCACCCCGCTGCCGTACCTCGCGTACGACGTACGGGAGGCCCCCGCGGCCTTCCGCCACATGGCGCAGGGCCGCCACACGGGCAAGCTGGTCCTCACCGTCGGTCGGCCGCTCGACCCGCAGGGCGTGGTCCTGCTCACCGGAGGCACCGGCGAGCTCGGTCGCGACCTGGCGGGGCACCTCGTCGCGGAACACGGCGTACGCCACCTCGTCCTGACCTCCCGCCAGGGCATGGCGGCGCCCGGCGCGGACGCACTCGTGGCCGACCTCGAAGCAGCCGGCGCGGCCAGTGTGCGCATCGTGGCCTGCGACGTCTCGGACCGCGACGCGGTGGCCGGCCTGCTGGCCGAAGCCGTACGGGAACGCCCGCTGACCGGCGTGGTGCATCTCGCGGCCGTGATCGACGACGGCGTCGTCCGTCACCAGACGCCCGAGCGCTTCGCCCGGGTCCTCGCCCCCAAACTGGCGGGCGCCTGGCACCTGCACGAACTGACCCGCGACCTGGACCTGGCCGCCTTCGTCCTCTTCTCCTCGGTCGCGGGCACCCTCGGATCGCCGGGCCAGTCCAACTACGGCGCGGCCAACGCCTTCCTGGACGCACTCGCCACCCACCGCCTGCGCCGCGGCCTGCCCGCCACCAGCCTCGCCTGGGGTCTGTGGGCCCAGGGCGGCGCCGGCCTGACCGCCCGGCTCGGCGAGGCCGAACTCGCCCGGATGCGCCGCCAGGGCGCGCAGGCCATGACCGCGGCCGAGGGCCTCGGCCTCTTCGACACCGCCCTGTCCCGCCCGGAACCGCACCTGGTGCCGCTCAAGCTCGACGCCACACGGCTCGGCACCGACTCCGCTCCCGCCCTGCTGCGCGCCCTGGTCCGTACGCGGCCCAGGAAGGCCAAGGAGTCCGCCGTGGCCGGCTCCGCCTTCCGGGAGCGGCTGGCCGCCCTGCCCGCCGGGGAACGCGAGGCGGAGCTGATCACGTTCGTCCAGCAGGAGGTCACCGCGGTCCTCGGCCTCTCCGGCGGGGTCTCACTCGACAAGCCGATGCGCGAACTGGGCTGGGACTCCCTGATGGCCGTCGAACTGGGCAACCGCATCACCAAGTACACGCAGTTGGCCGTGCCCGGCACGCTCGCCTTCGACTACCCCACGCCCCGCGCCATCGCCGGATACCTGCTCGGCCGGCTCTCCTTCGACGACGCACCGCAGCCTGGTGCCGACACCCCGCCGCAGGACCCGGCGCAGGCCGCCCGGTGGGCGGTGACCCGTATAGGTGTCGAACGGCTGCGCCAGAGCGGCCTGCTGGAGCGGCTGTTGGAACTCGCCGCCCCCGAAGCGGCCCGGCCGGCGGTCCGGGCCGACGCCCTCCGGACCGCCGAGGAACTCACCGACTCCGAGATGGACGCCGCCCTGGACGCCGTCCTCGGCACCGTCTGACGCGCTGCCCCGGGCCGGCTCACCGGCCGGCCCGGGGCCGCTCCTGCCCGCCTCGAAGGCGCCTCGGGACGCACCGGAGGCGCCGGCCGCCGACCACCCCGTCCTCGAACACGCCTGCCCTTCGCGAATGGCTAATTCCATTCGCCGGCATCGGAAATGCAGGGTCGCCATTCCTGGATTTCTGTGCCAGACTTTTTTCGTCGATTGATTTCAGGAGGTACGTATGACTGACAAGTCGTTCGACGGTGGCAATGCTCAGGATGCCAAGGAGAAGTTCCGCGAGATCTTGGAACGTAAGGCCCAGGTCACGCGCGCCCGAACGGCCCACGAAGAGGGCCGCCTTCGTGTGAAGAACATGAGCGGTTCGGCCGGACAGAAGCGGTATTTCCGCAGGAAGACCGGCTGATCTCCACCCCCTGTGCCGCCGCGGCTCATTCCCTGCGAATGAGTCGCGGCGGCTTTTCTGTTCGCCGGATGAATGCGGCGGAGGTTGCGCTGGAATTTCGCTGGAGTCTCGCTTGAAGATTATTCGAGCCTCACTCGATGAAAATCCGGGCAGGCGGTGTATTCCAGCCACAACCGCAACCCCCCCGCGGGTGGCCCGTCGGTACCCCCTGCAAAACCCGAGCCGCGCTGTAGCGCCGCGATCGAACCTGGAGCGTGCGGCACCGGCTGTTCCCGGTGCGTTCGTCGAAAGGGCCCCGAATGAGCATCGTTGAGGAACGACCGCTGGTGGCAGACCCCGTCCTGCGCGCCCCCGTGGTCCGCGTGTCCCGCATACGGGAACGCCCGGCGCAGGCGCCCGCGCGTCCCGACGCCCCGCCGACCCCCACCACCGCGGAACCGGCGCTCGCCCTGGCCATGGCCTCGATCCGGATCTCCCGCGGCAACCCCACCGTGGAGGAGACGGCCGCACTGGCGGCCCTCCTGACGGCCCGTCTGCGTCTGCTGCACCATGCCCGCGAGTCCGAGGCTCCCACCGTCCTGCCCCGCAAACTCCCACGCCACCCCTGCCCCCCGTTCCGCGCGCCGGGCGCCTGGGCCTCGTAGCGCGAGAGCCTCAGCACCCGCTGACCCGCCCACGGTGGCCCTGGTCGTGGCTGCCGCGCGGACTCGGGTTCACCGTGTGGGACAAGATGGGGCCTCCGATCCGGAGGGGCGTGGGGATGAGTTACGAGCTGCAAGCAGTGATCGCTGAGGGAGAAGTGCTGCGCCGCTTGGCGCGCGAGCTGCCTACTGCCCGGCTCGCGTCGATCGGGCAGGGCCTCTCACTGATGCCGATGACGAAGGCCCTGTTCGACGAAGCCGCAGCCGGTACCGGTGGAGGCGCCTTGGGATTCCGGCGGTTGCCGGAAGCATTCGCGCAGGTGCTCACCGATCGGTCGGCCGGTGGGCCGGTGGCCTACGTGGAAGCCGAGTACTTCGGGGGTACGGGCGAGCAGCGGGCTGCTGTGTGGGACGGCGGCACCCTCGTGCTGGGACCGCTCCATGTCGAGGAGGGCCGGCCTTCTCCACCTGCCGGCAGTCCGATCTCTCAGGCGCTGCGACGGTTGGGCGTCGTCGCAAGCGTCGACCAGGACGAGTTCTCAGCCGTCGGGTTGGGCCGGCATCGACACAGCGCGGCGTGGCTCGGCTGACGCGCGACCCTCGAACCGCGCGCTCGCCGCGACGCCCCCCGATACAGGGCGTCGGCCCGCGACCTCGCCGAGGAGGTGCCGGCGGAATGCCAGGCCGACTCGTTCGGGCGGCTCATGGGGCATCACCCCGGGCATGACGGCGTGCACCGGCATCCCGTCGGTGGCACGCGCCATCGGCGCGGGCGCCGCGCACCCACGGATGGATCCGGTCCGCTGCAGATGGCTCACGGCGTTCCCGATGATGCTCTTCGCCCTGCCCGCTGCGGCCGCGAGCGCGGTGGCCGGGCCGCTGGTCTTCCAGGTACGCGCGATCAGGATCCTGCGGCGCGCGGTCCGCGCGTACCTGGGGCACAACCCGGACCCCCGCCGGACCGCGTTCGACATGTACCCCCGGACTCCGGCCCACGCCACGACGCGCGTCAACTGGAAGTGGCACCTCACGAACGGCCCTGACCGCGCCCACCCGGAGTACGACGGCCCGGACAGGAACCTGCGCCCGGCCGGCTACCTCGCCACGCTCCTGATCGAGCAGGAATGCGACCTGCCGCACTGCGAGATGGGTGTCCACCTGGACAGCGGCGAGGAATGCCGACTGTGCCGCTACCAGCAGCGGCGTGACGCGGCCGTCGGGCACGACCAGGCCGCCATCGACGCGGTCCACGACGAGGCGGTGGCCGCGAACGAGGCGTACGACCGGATCCGTGCCGCTCGCGTCGCCCGGGCCGCCGAGGCCGAGGAGATGGCCCGCCTGCGCGAGCGGTTGACCGAGGACCACCCGGAAACGGCCGCCGATGCCGTCCGGTCCCTCGGGATCCCCGCACCCCGGGACGGCGGAGCCGACTACGCCGGAGCCGGCCGGCGAGGCCGTCGCACCGTAGAGGAGGAGACGGCCCGCGCCGCGCTCGTGCGTGAGGGGCTGCGCGGCACCGCCCTGGACGAGGCGGTCCGCAGCCACATGGCCGCTTGGAAGGCCAGGCGCCGGCAGTCCGCGCAGGCCCCGTTCCAGGCCCTGGGAGGGCCTTGAGGGCCGTCCTGGCCCTCGGCAGGGCCTTCCCCTGTCGACAGGCGGCGGAAGGCCGCTCGGGGGACCCCGAGGAACACCGTAAGTTTTGAGCATGTTCAAATAAGGGTGTGCGGCCGCGGGCCGGACGCTCAACCTCTGGGGGAGGTCTGTGACCATGCGTGGATGGCAAGCGATCGTTCTCGCGGTGACCGGGATGGTGCTCACCACATCCTGCGGATACGCCGCGGCGATCAACGCGGCGGACATTTCGCAGGAGCAGCTGGTGGGGACGTGGACCAGTCCCGCCGGCACGTCCCTGACCTTCTCGAAGGATCACACCTTCACCGGAACGGGTTTCAGCACCGTCGAAGCGATGGCCGACTGCGCTCACCGCGAGACGCTGTCCGACGGCCGCTGGGCCTTCTACGTCAGCCCCGAGGGCGACGGCCACATCGTCCCCGACGAGACCGCCCCACGAGGCAACGACCTCGAGCTGTCCTTCCCCGACGATCCGTCGTGCACGGTGTGGGTCTACCTGTACGGATCCGCGAAGGACCCCCGCATGTGCCCCACGAGGGACCCGGACGCAGGCTGCCCCACGGGCGGCTATCTGAGGAAGGACGAGGCCGCTTCATGACGCGCTTCTCGACGGTCGAAGCGGTTCGCGTACCCCCTCGGACCGGTCAACGGCGCACCCGATAGCGCAGGTGAAGCACCCGGTCGCCCTGAATCACCGCGTCAGGATCCTCCAACAGGTGCTGCGCGTGGACCGACCCGAAGTAGCGCTTGCCGGACCCGAACACCACGGGTACGACGTCCATGCGCACCTCGTCGACCAGACCCGCGGCAAGCACCTGGCCTCCGACGTCGCCGGCGGCGACCTCGACGATGCGGTCACCCGCGAGCTCCTGCGCCTTGGCCACGGCCGCCTCGACGCCGTCGACGAAGTGGAACGGCGCCTCGGGGTCCCAGCCCTCGGGCCGCGGCCGGTGCGTCACGACGACCACGTGGTCGATGCCGCCCGGAGGCTTGCCGTCCCAGCCCTCCGTCAGGTCGAAGACGCGGCGGCCGACGACGGTCACCCCGATCCGGTCCCAGTACGGCCGGGTGTAGTCGTAGGACGTCTGCGACACCTTCAGCGCGCCGCTCTCGTCCAACGGCACGTCACCACCGGACAGCCAGTCGAACAGCGGTCCGGGCCGGTCGCTCTCGTCCGCGACGAAACCGTCCACCGACACCGAGCTGTACAGGACCACCTCGCCCACCGGGCTCTCCTCTGCTTCGGGGTGCCAAATTAGCGTGTCGTGAGCACTCACTCCCGCAAAGAAGCCGATCGGCTTCCTCGCCGGCGTCCGACTTGCCCTACTCGTGGGGTGGGTGAAGCATGGAATCAAGATCGCTTTACAAGTGGCGGACCCGCGTGCACGAGCACAGGAGCGTTCCCATGTCTGGCTCCTTTCAGCAGATCACGCTAGACGGGGGCTTGCAGGCCGACCTCTTCCTCCTTCGGTACGACGAGGACGGTCGGCTTCTCAGCCCGAGAGCCGAAGAGGAACTCAAGCAGCGCCTGCCGGGCGTGACCGACGTGTACCTCTTCTCGCACGGCTGGAACAACGTCTTCGATCAGGCCCTGGAGCGCTACCGGAGCTTCGTCAACGGCTACATGGAGCAGCGCAGGGCCTTCGCGATACCTACCCCGCAGGGCTACCGGCCGCTCCTGATCGGCATCATCTGGCCGTCGACCAGCTTCGTCTTCCCCTGGGAGGCGGGCCCGGAGATCGCGGCGGCGCCCGATCCCGAGGGCCGCGAGGCCGCCGAGGTCCAGGAGATGCTGGAGCTGGTCGCGAAGTCCTTGCCCGGCGCGAAGCGCCCCGAGCTCACGGAACGGATCGACGGACATACGGCGATCGACCGCGACGACGCCCTGAATCTGGCCGGACTCCTGCTGGGCACGCTGCGCGCACAGGTCGATCCCGACGACGGCTCGAGGGCGCCGACCGCGGAGGAGTTCCTGAACACCTTGCAGGCGTCGGCAGCCGGCGGGCACCCGGTGCCGACCGACACGGACCGGATCGGACTGGTACCGGACGAGGGGAACGAGGACGGCGCGCCCCCGGTCGGCGGCGCCCCCGACGTCGCCGGAGGCCTCTCCTTCGACCCGCGCATCCTGCTGCGGACGGCGACGGTGTGGAAGATGAAGGCCCGCGCCGGAGACATCGGCGCACACGGCGTGTCCCCCCTCGTCGGGCACATCCTTCAGCAGGGCGGACCGCGACTGCACCTGATCGGCCACTCCTTCGGTGCCCGCGTCCTGCTCTCGGCGCTCGCCACTGCGGCGCCCGCGCACAAGGCCCACTCGATGCTGCTCCTCCAACCCGCGGTGAACCGCTGGTGCTTCGCCGGGAACGTGGCGGGCACCGGCCGCAAGGGTGGCTACCACGCCGTACCGGACCTCCTGGAACGCCCCCTGCTGACCACGCTCTCCGAACATGACGAACCACTTCGCACGTTCTTCCACCTCGCCATGCGCGGCAGCAGCCAGCTCGGGGAACCGGATATCGCCGCGTTCGGCAACACGGACCTGTACGGCGCGCTCGGCGGATACGGCCCGGCCGAAGAAGCGGGCCGGACGGCGGAAGCCGATGCGATCTTCCCCGACAAGGGCCGGTACGACCTGCAGAGCGGGGCCCGGATCATCGCCGTCGACGGCAGCGTCGAGTTCGAGGGGAAGCCCGCGATCCCGGGACACGGCGAGGTCAGCAGCCCCGTCACCTGGTGGGCACTGCACTGTCTGACGAGGCCCGACTGAACGACGGGCACGCGGGCGACCGCGGCCCGGGCAGGGAGCCACGATGGCCGATGCCCTCATCGAGCAATGGCGTCTGACGGTACTGCGGGTACGGCTCGACCTCGCGGAACGCACCCCGCTCGTCAAGGCCGACCTGTTGAGCTACGCGGACGGCAGCACGCAGGCCCACAGCGACTGGCAAGGCGGCTTCGCGCCGGAGGAGTTCGGGCTGCTCACCGGTCCGGGCATGCCGGAAGAGCTACGCGTTCCGCCCCGGCTGACGCAGGAAGTCGTCCAGGCGCTGTCCCCGCGCCGAGACGAGGAGTTCACCCTGTGGCTGCGACTGGTGCCGCCCTACGGGCACCTGGGAGCCGTCCCGTGGGAGCGGGACCTCGTCCAGCTGACGGGCCGGGCCATGGTGCGGGTCCCCGACCGCCTCCCGGTGGCCACCGACCCCGGCGAGGACTGGACCGTGGCCATCGTGGTGAGCGACGACGACTCGAAAGCCCACTGGGCGGCCGGCAGCGTCCGGCACTTCCTCTCCGAACTCACCCAGGCGGTACCGGGCAACGTCGTCGCCCACGTCTTCGCCGACGCCGCCGTACACGACCTGCTGAAGGCGGAAGGAGCGGCGGCCCACCTCCATGATCCTCGCCAGGCATCGGAGATTCGTCGGGAACGAGCCGGGCGCGGGATCCGGCGGCTCCGAGGCCGTGGACCGGTCGGGGCACAGCCGTCGCGTCCGGACCGGACCCCGCTCTGGACGGACTGGATCGCCGGCGAACTGGCCGGCGGCGATGCCGTGCGCGCCCTGCACGTCATCGCCGACGGATCCTTCGACGACGAGCGCCCGCTGCTCATGGTCAGCCTCGACCCGGGGCGTCCCGGCAAAGGGCAGGACCGGGTCTCCATGAGCGGCGACGACCTTCGGCTGCTGGCCGACGGCATCGGCGCATCCGTACTGTCGCTGGCTTCGTCCCCGCACAACCGGTCCGACCTCGCCACACGGATGCTGGCGGACGGACTCGGACTGCGACGCTCCGGAGCGACGCTCTACAGCGACATGCGGTTCGACCTGCTCGGGCACGTGCTGGCGCAGGCACATGCCGCACTGGCCGGCCGGGGTGCCGTCCCCGCCCCTCACGACCGGTCGCTCTTCGCGTACATCCAGCCCGAACAGGTCCAGGACCTCCTGCGGGAGGAGTGGCCCGATCCCGAACAACCGAACCAGTCCTGGCTGACCGGGCGCGCCCCGATCGACGACTCGGCCACCAGCCGGGAGATCCTGCCGACGGCCCTCGGGCTGGTCCCGGGCGAGGCCACTCGTACCCTTTACCGGCAGGCGAGTTCCGTCCCCGGCTGGATGGCGACGTCGGAGCGGTTCATCGAGTCCAAGGCGGCGGACCTGGTGGAGACCGCCGCCGTGCCGGGGGAGACACCGGCCATGAAGCAGGCGTACGACCGCGGCACCGCGCAGGCCCTCACCGAACTGCGTGAACTCGTCGACCGGCGGGTGGAGCAGTCATGAACCGCACGGTATTGAGCTTCGAGCCCTTCGGAGACCAGGTCCTGCTCAAGCTGGCGGACGCCCCGACCGACATCCCGGGACTGGGGGAGCACGCCGTCACGGACGTCTCGGACCCCGGCGGCACGCTCGTGGAGCGAGGCAAGGCACTGCTGGACCGACTGGCCTTGCATCCCGCCGTGGGCAAGGGGCTCGCCGCGGTACTGGCCCTGCCACCGGGCGCCGCGCCGGGCCCGCTCTACTTCCACATGCTCTCGGCGCACGCCGACCAGCTCCCCTGGGAACTGCTCTTCGACCCCGCGCACGGCTTCTGCGCTCTCGACCGTCGCTGGCCGATCGTACGCATCGCCGCCCGCCACCGTGATCTCAGACAACGGGGATTCACGCCTCCGCTGCGCTTGGTCGCCGTGCTCTCCGCGGCCGGCCGGTCCGGACTGCCGCAGCTCGCCACCTTGCTGGACGCCACTGCCACTGCCGACGCCGAGGCCGTCACGGTCCAGCTGCACGTCATCAGCGGCGAGCAGGAGGTACTGGACGCCGTGGCCCCCGCCGGGCGCCCGGAGGTGACCGCCGAGCTGATTCCCTCGACCGAACCCGAGTTGCGCAGGAGCATCACCGCAGCCCGGCCGCACATCCTGCACCTCCTCTGCCACGGCGGGGCCGGCCTCGGGGGAGTGCGGACCCTGGCATTCGCCCACTTCGCCGACGTCGAGGCAGCGAGAGGCCGCACGCCGGAGGAACAGGAGGAGGCGGACCGGGCGGAGGACGCCGGCTCCGTACGCGTCAAAGTGCCCGAACTGATCACCGCTCTGGAGCCCTCCGATCCCTGGCTGGTCGTCCTGAGCGCCTGCCAGACCGCCGCAGCCACCGACAACACCCAGGCCATGGCGCACGAGCTCGTGTCGAACGGGGTACCCGCCGTGGCCGGGATGCGCAGACTGGTCGACCTCAACGACACCAACCACTTCTGCGCGGCCCTCTACCCGGAGGTCCTCGCCGCCGTCCGGGCGGCGATCTCGCCGAAGGGCACGCTCGCGCGGGAGATCGACTGGGCCGGGGTCTTCACCGCACCCCGCCTCGCGCTGGCCGGGCAGGATCCGGCCGCGGCCGACTCCTGGACCGATCCGGTGCTGTACGTACAGGCCGATCCGCTGCTCGTCTTCCCGGGATCCTCCGCGTTGTCACCCGCCGACTTCTCCACCCTGCAAGGACAACTGGACGTGTGGCAGGAGTTCGTCTCCACCCTCGACCCCGCGACCGCCGACCCCGTCCTGCTGGAGACGGCCCAGGAGCGGATCGCCGCTCTGCACGCCGCGCTGGGGGTGGCCGAGCCATGACCGAAGCACTTCCCCAGGAGATCCAGCTGAACGCCTGGACGGGCGAGGAGGCCCCGCGCACCGCGCTCGGGAACGGCGCCGAAAGCTGGGGGGCCAGACAACAGGGGCTGCCGCACTCCCAGGCCGTACTGCCTTTCGGCGCCCCACCCGATCTGCGCCGGTGGAGCGCGCCGGATGTGGGATACGGCGTACTGCTGCACGAGCCCGAGGACTCCGGTATGACGGATGCGGAGAAGGCGGCAGGCACCGACGCGCCACCAGCCGTACAGGAACTGCTGGCCGCACGTCCGGGCAGCGTGGTCCTGCGCTGGCGCCCGAAGCTGGGGGGCCGCTTCCTGCGCCGCTACTACCCGGACGGTGCGCCGGAGGAGCCGACGATCGGACTGACGCCCTTCGGGGCGGGAACGGGTCACCTGCCCAAGTACGTGGTGATCATCGGCGGTCCCGAGGTGATCCCCTGGTCCGTGCAGTACGCGCTGAGCACCCGGCACGCGGTGGGCCGGATCCCGTTGTCGGGGGAGCAACTGGACCGCTACATCACGGCATTGCTGTCCGACTGGAACGGCACCACGACGGCCCTCGACCGCGCGCTCGGCTGGACGGTCGTGCACGATCCCGAGGACATCACCGCCCTGATGAACACGGTCATCGCCCAGCAACTCGCCGCGAGGCTCACGCCGCCACCACTCACCGGCTTCCGGCAGCTGGTCGGGGAGGAAGCCACCGGCGTGGCACTCCTGCAGGAATTGAGCGAGCACGCGCCGGGCCTGGTGGCGACGTCCAGCCACGGACGGACCGGACCGCTGGGCGACCCGGACGCGATGCGGGCGCGGCTCGGGCTGCCCGTGGACGCCTCACACGCGGACGTGCCCTTGCCGGAGCTGCTCGCACACATGCCGCCCGGCTGCATCTGGTACGCGCAGGCCTGCTGCTCGGCCGGGGCCGGCGGCGACAGCCTCTACACCGGGCTGCTGCCCGAAGGGAGTCGAGCGTTGGGAACGGTGACCGCCGTGGCCGCACTGGGAACGATGGTGGCCCCGGCCGCCCTGGAACTGCTCGGCCGACCCCACCCCGTGCGGGCGGTACTGGGGCACGTCGAGCCCACCTTCAGCTGGACGCTCCAGGTCGACGAGACCGGCCAGAAGCTGGGCGAGCGGATCGCCGCCGCACTGTCCTCGCACCTGTACGACGGGGAACCGCTGGGCCTCGCCCTCTCCGAATACCGGGCGGACGTGGGGGAACTCAACACCCAGTTGGACGAACTGCGCACCCGTCTGGCCACAGGCCACAAGGAAGTCCTCCCGGCGATGACCAGGCTGCGGCTCTCGGCGCTGGACCGGCAGAGCCTTGTCCTACTGGGCGATCCTACGGTGACCTTCCCCCCACTGGTGTGAGGCCGCCCGCCGTGCCGGCCGGTGGCGCCGCCGATCCGCCCGGGGCCCCGGGCGGGCTCAACGCCCGTCCCACGACGGACCGGTGACCGCGGCGAGGCGGGCGTACTCCCACGGGTCGTGCGCGCTGAAGACGGTGACCTCGTCCGCGTGGTCGCGGACGAGGTCGCGCAGGCGGTCGCGGGTCGCGGCGCGTGCCGCGGCGTCGGTCTGCGCCCCCTGCTGGACCGGGTCGAGGACCGGGTGGTCCAGCGGCGGGGTGCGGTCGATCTCGCCGTGATACATGTACGCGTCGCCCGCGTGCAGCAGCCACCGGCCGTCGTCGGCGCGCACCCCGACGCCCGCGTGACCCGCAGAGTGTCCGGGCAGCGGCACCAGCAGCAGCTCGCACCGCAGCCCCTGCGGCCGCGCCACGCCGGGGAAGCCGAACCACGCCGTGTCCCCCTCCACGGAGGCGGGTGACAGCAGCGGCCCGTGCGCCCGGTGCGCCGGCATGAAGGCGTCGACGCTGTGCCGGTGGTGCGCGGCCGACGGGTCGGTGACGGCCCGGTACTCCTCGGGGTGCACGTGGATCCGCGCGTCGGGGAAGTCCGCCAGCCCTCCCGTGTGGTCCCGGTGCAGGTGCGTGAGGACGATGTGCCGCACGTCCCGCGGTGCGTAGCCCAGGCGTACGACCTGGTGCAGCGCGCTCTCCCGCGGGTCCAGTGCGGGCTGTGCGTAGTCCACCCAGTCCGCCCCGAGCGTCCGGTCGGGCCGACGCGTGTCCTCGGTACCGAGACCGGTGTCGACCAGGATCAGCCCGTCCTTGTCCGTCTCGATGAGCAGGCAGTGGCAGACGGCGGGCAGTTCGGGCAGCTCCCCGGGTCCGCCCGTCGCGGGTACCGCGCCGAACGGTGGAATCGTACGGAGCGAACCGCAGTTGAGATGATGGATGCGCACAAGGACCCCCTGGAGGTGCACGGGTGGGCTGTTCGCGACGGACGTTATGAGGGGCTTTCGTGACTCACCAAACGGTTGGACACGCACCGCAGGGTGCCCAGGACGGCCCGCTGGCGGACTGCCCCGACAGCGCGCTGGTCCCGCCCGCCCGCGAACCGCACTGCCCGGTGGACGTCACCCTGACCGTGCTGGGCGGCCGGTGGACGCCGCTGGTCCTGCGGGAATTCCTCCGCCGCGGCCAGGCCACCTACTCCGAGCTGGCAGACGCCCTGCCCGCCCTCTCCGACAAGGTCCTCTCGGACCGGCTCGCCCAGCTGAGCCGAGCGGGTGTCGTCGAACGCCACCGCACACCCGGCTGGCCTCCCCGGGTCCGCTACGTCCTGACCGGCCGGGGGCGCGCACTGGAACCGGTGGTGCGCAGCATGTGGGAGTGGGGCAGCACGAAGCCCTGAGGGCCGGTCGACCGCTCGGGATCCCGGCGGCGCGGCTGCTGTGCGCACCATGGCGACGGGGCGGCGGTCAGGTCGGCTGCGTGCGCTTTCATCGCCGAGCACCGCGGTGCTCAGCCCTTCCGACCGCCTCCGCAAGGCCCATGGACGTCGATGGCTTAAGGTGCGGAAGTTTGGACGGCGCAGACTGACTGTGGGGGACGGCATGGAGCAGATCTTGGCCCTGATCGGCGGGCTGGCATGGACGGTTGTGTATGTCGAGGCCATACGGGTGGGGCTGCGGGATCGGACGTACGCGATACCTGCCGGGGCCCTGGCGCTGAATCTCGCTTGGGAGGCGACGTACGTCGTCCAAGGGTTCAGCGGATCCGCGGACACGGCTCAGGCTGTGATCAACGCGGTCTGGACCGTCGCCGACATCGTCATCGTGTACACGTACCTGCGGTACGGCCGGGCCGAGCTGCCCGGCTTCGTCACCCCGAGGCTGTTCGCCGTGTGGAGTGTGCTCCTCTTCGCGAGCGCCTTCGTCGTCCAATGGCTCTTCGTCGCGCAGTTCGGCCCGCAGGACGGGGGCCACTACTCGGCCTTCTTGCAGAACCTGCTGATGTCCGGCCTGTTCATCGCCCTCTACGCGAGTCGGCGTGGCCCGCTCGGCCAGTCCCTGGTCATCGCGGTCGCCAAGTGGATCGGCACGCTCTCCGCGGCGTTCCTCTTCGGGGTCGTGGAGTACTCCCCGCTCGTTCTCGGGCTGGGGATCCTGTGCTCCGTCTTCGACCTCACGTACATTGCGCTGCTGGTCAAGGATCCGGCAGGCGTGCGGCGAGGCGCCGTGCCTCCGGCGGTGGACGGGGCCGCGATCAAGGCCGCCACGTGAGGAACCCGCGCACGGGCTAGCGGCTTTCGGGTCCGACATGCGGCAGGCGCCCGCCGGCAGCACGCACGACGAGTCGCCCTCCCACGGAACCGCCGGCGGCACCTCGACCGCGAGCGCACTCATCGGGCCACCGCGGCAAGCGACGGCACCGGTTCGGTCTGCGCGAGGCGGGCCCGGTGCGCCTGGCGACGCGCGACGTTGCACGCTGCGGCGGGACGAGCAGAGCTCGCCGGGGGGCACGTGACAGGTCGGACACTGCTCGCCGAACGCCCCGTGCCGGAACCGGCGGTGTGTCTCGTAGGCCGCGTCCAGGGCCGCTTCGACGGCCGGGGACGACCGAGCGTGCATCCAGGTGGCCTGCGCCGAGGGGACCGTGGTGGTGCTCATGGAGGGGGCATCTCCTTGTGCGGAAAGAGGTGAGGGCTCCGAGCCCTCACCTCATGTACGTCGAACCGCAGTTCTTGTTAAGCCTCCTGCGTCTACCCAGGTCAGAGCCGTGGAAGCGCTGCGATCACCCGCACGTCCGGGGCGGTCCCCGTCGCCGCGGTTCGACTCGCCCGGAGCCGGTCCTGTGCCGCCCTGCGCAGGCGGGGCGAGCCGGCCCTCGGCGCGGGGGCGGCGTTCGCCGGCGCGCACGCCCTTGCCGGGTGGAGCGGGCCGGCCGCCGCCGCACGACCTCGGCGGTGTCGGCGGTGTTCGCGGGCATGGTGTGTGACCATCCCAGGATTCACTCGTTTGACGCGGGCGTGAGCACCTCTCAGAGATTCGGCTCGGACGCCGTCGAACACGCCGAGGCGGTCCTTGTCGAGCAGTACCCCCGACTGGTCCGGCTCGCCTACCTGACGCTCCCGAACTCGTCGGGCCGGCACGCCCGCGTCCTGCTGGCCCACAAGGCCGTGCAGCGGGCGCTGCCCCGCCCCGGCACACCGGCGGAACCAGCCCGTGCCGACGGCGGTACGGGCGACGTCGACCCGCACCCCACGCTGGTCCGCATCCGCATCCGCATCCGCGTCCTGCGCGCCGTCCTCGCCCCCGCCGGACCCGCGCGCGGCGCCTGGGCCCGCATCGGCCGACTGCCCGTGCCGCCCTTCGTGTGGGGGCTGCGACTGTGGCCACCCGCGGGCGGGATCGACGAGGCCGCCCAGACGCTGGGCGATGCCCCCGCCCCCGTGCGGGCGGCGTTCGTCCTCCACCACCTGGACGACCTGACCGAGCGCGAGGTCGTACGCCTCCTCGGCTCCGCCGGGGCCGCCGACCCCGCCGGAGCCGTACGCGACGCCCTCGCCCTGCCCGTCGGGGAAGGACTCCTCCAGGCCCTGCGCCGACCGGAGTTCGACGCCAGCGTGGTCAGCGCCCGCCCCACCGACCTGCTGCGCCGGCGCCGCAGGGCCCGGGCTTGCTGGGCCGGTCTCGCCACCCTGGCCGTGGCCCTCACCGCGCTCTCCGTCCACGGCCCGCCCTCCGGGCCGGACGTACGCCCGGCGGCCGGACCCGCGGCCTCCGCGGTGCTGGACCCCGGCCGGCTCCAGCGCGTCCCCGCCGAGGCGTGGGCCGACACCGCCCGCGTCGACTTCACCGCCTGGCCCGCCCGCGGCGGCCGTACCGGCGACCGTGACCTGCTGGCCCGCGCCCTGCGCACATGGGCCGCGCCGGGCGGAACCCCGGTCACCATGACGCCCGGCACCACGGCCGAACCTCCCGCACGACCGCCCCAACTGCTGTACGCGGGCGAACTGGACGGCCGTACGGTGGTGCTCCTGCGCGACGAGGACCGTGTGGTGCGCTACGGCGAAACCACCACCGGATCCGGGGCCCGCACGCTCGACGTCACCCGCACCGACGACGCGGGCGTCACGACGGCGGCCGCCCTCACCCTGTCCCGGGCCCCCGGCGGGGCGTCGGCCCGCTACCTCCTCGCCCCGTGGATCGCCACGGCCGCCACCCGCGACCTGCTCCGCGCCGGCGACGCGCCCCACACGCTCGCCGTCGCGGGCGACGGGGTCACCGCCCCGGCCGCCGTTCCCGCCAGCGGCGGGAGCTGCGCTTCCTGGCCCGTCCTCGAACTCACCTCATCGACCCGCATCGTCGAGAAGCACTCCTTCGTCCTCACCGACCTCGGCGCGCTGTCGCCGGTGCACCTGACCTACACGCCCCTGCCGGACGGCCCCGCCGCCGCCCCCGCGCGCCAGCCGCGGGAAGCCACCGGCCCCGAGGCCCGCACGGCCTGGGCCCCCCTGGCCTGCCGGCTCGGCGAACTGCGCGCAGGCGCCTACCGGGCCGTCAACGTCTGGGACTTCGCCGCCGCCCGGCTGCCCGACGGCGCCGGCCGTGCGGTCTGGTCGTGCACACGGGCCTCCGGCTGGGCCGGGCCCGGCGACGTCACGGTCCGGATGCGCCTCGAAGGGGGAACACCGCAGGACGTGGCGCGGGCCCGCTCCACCGCCGCCTGCGGCCGGTTCGGCCAGCACCTCCTCGCGGGCTTCCGTTGGCGATCCCCGGCCGGCCGCTGGTACCTGCTGGCCGCCGGAAGCCGGCAGGTCACCGGGATCACGGCGACCGGCGCGGTGCGGGCCGGCGCCACCGACCGTACCCTCGCCGCCCCCTGGACCGGCCCGGACGGTCCGGTGTCCGTGACGGGAACCCTCGCCGCCGGCGGCACCGTCACCGCCCTCGACGGAGCGGGAGGCGGCCGCGACTGACCGGCGGCTGGGGCGGTCACCAGGCAGTCCCTGGTTCAGTGCGTCGGCCGGTCGTCGAGGGGGATGTCCAGTCCGTCGGCGAGGGCGGTGAGGGTCGGGCCCAGGGGGAGCGCGACGCGTGCGGCCGCGTGCCGGTCGCCTCTGGTCGGGTCCCTGTTGACGATCATCACGGGTTTTCCCGCCTGGGCTGCCTGGCGCACGAACCGGAGCCCTGACATCACCGTCAGCGATGACCCCAGGACCAGGAGTGAGTTCGCCGTGTCGACCAGTTCGCGGCAGCGCTCCACCCGGTTCGGGGGAACGGTTTCGCCGAAGAACACCACATCGGGCTTGAGGGTGCCGCCGCACTTCGAGCAAGGCATGACGGTGAAGTCTCCGACCTGGTCGTCGGTGAGGTCGGCGTCGCCGTCCGGATTCAGTCGGGCGGTCCCGGGATCGAAGCCGACATTGGCTTCCTCCAACCGCCGGGCGAGTTCCCGGCGCGCGCTGAAGGCGCCGCAGGAAAGGCAGACGACCCGGTGCAGACTTCCATGGAGTTCCACCACGTCCTTGCTGCCGGCGGCCTGATGCAGACCGTCGACGTTCTGGGTGATCACCGCCGAGAGCAGGCCGCGCCGCCCGAACGCGGCCACGGCCCGGTGCCCGGCGTTGGGCCGAGCGCGGCCGAAGGTGCGCCAGCCGAGGTGGCTGCGTGCCCAGTAGCGGCGCCGAGCGTGGATGCTCGTGGTGAACTCCTGGTAGGTCATCGGGGTGTGCCGGCGCAGGCTCCCGTTCTCGCCCCGGTAGTCGGGGATTCCCGACTCGGTGGACAGGCCCGCCCCGCTGAGCACCAGCACGCCGCCGTTCCTCAGCGTGTCGGCGACCGGCTCCGGATCCGTGGTGCCCGGCAGCAGTTCCGCGGCGGTGGGGGTCCAGCTCAGAGTGGGGCGCGTACGCATGTAGCCAGCGTACGGAAGGGGGCTGCGTCGGGGGAGCGGTGGGCGGGGGAGCGGTGGGTGGGACCTGAGAGACTGCCCGGTATGGATGTCCAGCGCAGGAACAACGTCACCGTCACCGGCAACGCCCACGGCCCGACCGTGGTCCTCGCGCACGGCTTCGGCTGCGACCAGAACATGTGGCGCTTCACCGTCCCCGCCCTGGTCGAGGACTACCGGGTGGTGTTGTTCGACTACGTCGGGTCGGGCCGCTCGGACCTTTCCTCCTTCTCGGAGACCCGCTACGCATCCCTCGACGGTTACGCCCAGGACGTGGTGGACGTCTGCGAGGTGCTCGACCTCAGAGGCGCGGTGTTCGTGGGGCATTCGGTCTCGGCGATGATCGGCGTACTGGCCGCCGGGACGGCTCCGGAGCGGATCGGCGCCCTGGTGATGGTGGCGCCCTCTCCCCGGTACATCGATGACGAGGGATACCGGGGCGGGTTCTCCGCCGAGGACGTCGAGGAGCTGCTCGATTCGCTGGAATCGAACTACCTGGGCTGGTCGGCGGCGATGGCGCCGGCGATCATGGGGAATGCCGAGCGGCCCGAACTCGGCGAGGAGCTGACGAACAGCTTCTGTGCCACCGACCCGGAGATGGCGCGCGTCTTCGCCCGCACCACCTTCCTGTCCGACTCCAGGGACGACCTCAAGAAGGTCGGCGTGCCGACGCTGGTGCTGGACTGCACCCAGGACGCCATCGCCCCCCGGGAGGTCGGCGCCTTCGTGCACCGTGAGATCCCCCACTCGACACGGATCACTCTGGACGCGACCGGGCACTGCCCGCACCTGTCCGCACCCGAAGCCACCAACGCGGCGATCACCGGCTTCCTGGCAGGCCTGCGGTGATGTGCCCCAGCGATCAGCAGTCCGAGCCGCACGACACGGGCGACACGGGCGACGACAAGCGCTCGGACGCGGCCTTCGCGGCACTGCTGGAGGACAGCGCGGAGGAGCTGTACGAGCGCGCACCGTGCGGCTACCTCTCCACGCTGATGGACGGCACCGTGGCGAAGATCAACATGACGCTGCTGGACTGGCTGGGCCTGACCCGGGAGGCGGTGGTGGGCCGGATGCGCTTCACCGACCTGCTGACCGTGGGCGGCAGGCTCTACCACGAGACGCACTTCGCGCCGCTGCTCCGCATGCAGGGCGAGATCGGCGGCATCGCCCTGGAGATCCGCAAGGCCGACGGCGCCCGGATGCCGATGCTGGTCTCCTCCGTGGTCAAGCACGGGGCGACGGGCGAGCCGCTGCTGATCCGCACCACCCTCTTCGACGCCCGCGACCGCCGCGCCTACGAAGAAGAACTCCTGCGGGCGCGCAAAGCCGCCGAGGAGGCACACCGGCAGGCCGAAGCCGACCGTGCCCGACTCCAGGACGCCCTCGCCGTACTCCAGTCATCGCTCCTGCCCGACACCCTGCCGCCCATCCCCGGCATGGAGACCGCCGCGCACTACCGCACCGCCTCCCCCGATCGACTCGGCGGCGACTTCTACGACGTCTTCCCCCTCGACGCCACACGCTTCGCCTTCTTCCTCGGCGATGTCTGCGGTAAGGGCCCGCAGGCCGCCGCGGTCACCTCGCTCACGCGCTACACCCTGCGCACCGCGGCCCTCCACGACGCCGACCCCGTCTCCGCCCTCACCACTCTCAACCGAGTCCTTCACCAGCGCTTCAGCACGGGTGACCCCCGCTACTGCACCGCCGTCTTCGGCACCCTCGAACCCGACCCGGTGACAGAGCGGGTCACGGTCCACCTGGCTTCGGGCGGACACCCGCCGGCCCTGGTCCTGCGCGCCGACGGCACAGCCGACTTCCTCCGCACCCCCGGTGGCCTCCTCATCGGCATCCTGCCCACCGCGCCCTTCACCCCCGCCACGACCACGCTGGGACCCGGCGACACCCTCCTGCTCTACACCGACGGCCTCACCGAAGCCCGTACCGGTCGAAGCCGTACCGAGCTGTACGGTGACGAAGCCCTGCGCGCCTTCGTCACCGATCACACCGGCCGGTCCCCGGCCGAGGTCATGGAGGCACTGACGGTCCTGTTGGACGGCTTCGGGGACGGCCTCGACGACGACACCGCCCTCCTCGCCCTCGGCGTGCCCGCAGCCCGTTCCACGACCGGGAAGCCGACATGAGCCCGCTGCACGTCACCGTTCGAGACGCCCCGACCGGCTCGGTGGTGGAAGTCGTCGGAGACCTCGACTACGACACCTGCGCGGACCTGCGCGACCTCCTGACGACCCTCTCCCTCCAACCGGGCCGGCGCCTCGTCCTGGACCTGGCCCGCATGGAGTTCTGCGACTCCAGCGGCATCACCACGCTGATCGCCGCCCGCAACCACGCCCGGTCGGCCGGAGCCGACTTCGCACTCGCCACGGTCCCGGCGAACACGCTGCGCGTCCTGCGCGTCGTCGGACTGGACCAGGTCTTCCCGCTTCACCCTGACGTCGAGTCCGCGCTCGGGCCTTGACGGCCCGAGCCGGACCGGGCCGGCGTGTTCTCGCCGTTCTCGCCGTTCTCGCAGATCCGGTGGAGGGACATCGCCCTTGGACGCCCTGGCCGAAGCCCACCTACCATGCCGGTGATCATCGTCGCCGTGGCGCTCCACGGCGACGTCACCACATCCCGGGGGGATTCATGGACGCCTACAACGTGCCGGTCGGACCGGCCGCCGAGCGGGGCCCGCGCTTCAGATTCCGCAATCCGATCGGACCGGCGCTCGTCGTCCAGTCGCTGATCGCCACCCAGGCGCTCGCCGACGTCTACATCATCGCGACCGGCGGTGAGGACTCGCCCTGGCTGGCCGACGACATGGTTCCGTTCCCGGCCGTGCTCCAGGTGTCGTGCTGGATCGCGTTCCTCGTCTGGTTCTTCCGCGTCCGCAGCAACGCCGAGGTCCTGGCCCCGGGCAGCCACACGTACCCGGTGGGCTTCGCCATCGGCGCCTGGGCCATCCCGCTCGCCATGTGGTGGCTGCCGCGCCGCATCGCCCTCGACATCCGACGGGCCGGAGGCCCGCCCCGCGACGCCTGGTTGATCAACGCCTGGTGGTTCGTCTGGCTCCTCGACGGCCCGCTCTCGGTCGCCTTCCACTACCTGGTACTCGGCCACTTCGACTACCGCAACCCGGTCGACCAGAGCCTGAACATCCTGTCCGCGATCCTCGCGATCGTGGTCGTCCGCCGGATCACCGCGGCCCAGCCCGCAGGCCCCCTGCCGTACTTCAACATGACCTGAGCCTCGACCCACTGCCGGCCGGCGGGGCGCCTAGGGCCTGACCGGGGCGGTGGTGAACAGCTGCGTGGTGCCGGTGGCGTCGAGGAGGCGTTGTAGGTGCTGCGGCAGGGGGCCTGCCAGTACGAGGTTCTGCGGGGCGTCGAGGAGGGCGTGCAGCAGCGCGGCGTCCGCGAAGTCGACACCGGTCAGGTCCATGATCGCTGTGGTGGCGGGGACGGCGCCCAGGGCTTCGCGCAGTATGTGGACGGAGTCCATGTCGAACTCGCCGGTGAGCCGGATGAGCGTGGTGTGCCGCTGTCGCGGCAGGAGTTCGACCGCGGCCTGTGCGCCGGCATGGGCCGGCCCCGGGCGGGTGTGAGCGGTGTGAAGGGTGCGCTGCATGGTGGCCGTCCCGGTCGTGGGGGAGCCCTCCCCTTCCGCGTCCGGGAAGGAGGTACGCGGCCCACATGGCCACGTGATCGAGGAGGTCCGTACCGGAGGCGCCCCACCACGATCGAGGAGGGACGCAGCAGCGCGGGTCACACCAACGGCTACCTTCAACGTGCCCGCTCCGCAGCCCGTTCACCCGTGCCCGGACGATTTTCGGATCGGTCGGGCTTCCCTTCGGGGTTCCGGCGAACCGTGACGGGCCCGGGGGCGTCCCAGAATCCGATGGAGTGGCCCGGTGGGGCCCGGCGCATGCCGGTCGGGAAGTGGGGGAGGCGCGTTGCATGGACGACCACCGATCCCGCTCGCTGCCGGAGCTGACAGGTGATGTCACGTGCGCGGAGGCGAGGGAGAAAGCTCGGCGCGTTCTCGACCGCCTGGAACGCGACCACCTGGAACCCGCACTCCTCCCGGAGCGGCGGGAGGACGTGCTGACCGTGGTGAGTGAACTGATCGCCAATGCCCGACGCCACGCCGGCGGGGTCACGCACTTCGACATCCGCGTTCAACGCGGAGCCCTGGTCGTGGAGGTGTCCGACCGGTCACCCGACGGCCCGCTGACCCGCCCCTGGGAGCCGGGTCGGCCGGGAGGCTTCGGCTGGCGTCTGGTCGAGCAGCTCGCCGACCGCGCGCACGTCCACTTCCACGACGACATGAAGACCGTCAACGCCGTCTTCTTCACCGGGTCCGGCGCACCCCCGCTACCTCCCGCGGGTACGCCCTGACGCTCAGACCGCCCCGGCGTCGTCGTCGCGCACGTCGAAGAGTGGCAGTGCGCCGGTCATCTCCAGCAGGCGGCGCAGTTGGCTCGGCAGCGGCCCGGCCAGCGTCAGAGGCCCGCTGTTGTTCACCCTGATCAGGACATTGAGGAAGGAGGAATCGGCGAACGCGACCTGGGAGACGTCGACCACCAGGACCCGAGGGTCACCTGTATCCCGGACACAGGCCTCCGCCAGCTGCCCGACCGAGTCCATGTCGAACTCCCCGGAACAGACGACCTCCCTCGTCTCGCCCGTATCCGGGCGGACCCTCACCTTCGGCTTCTTCATAGGTGTTCCTCCAGCACTGCGGGGCGGCCGCAGCGACTTTCCCACGGCGACCGTACGGGCTCCCACCACGAAGTGACGCCTTCACCTCCGAGGTGGGAAGGAACAGAGAACACCATGACCCGACACCCCCGGCCGCCCACTGCTCATGACCTAGGTGCCGCGCTGGTCGTGGGTGTCCTGGCGGAGTTGTTCGGTGTGCCGGGTGAGGGTGTCGATGCGTTCGGCGAGACCGGCGTCCTCGGGCCGCAGGTGGGCCCGTGTGGCGGTCAGGGGGTGCACGAGGCGGGCGGCGTCGTTGTCGGCGAGTGCCAGGTTCAGCTCGTCGACAGCGTCCTCGGCGGTGGCGGGCAGGTCGGTGAGGGCCGTGATCTGTCCGGCGAGGCGGCGTAGTTCCGCGGCGTTGTCGCGGGCCCAGGCGGTGACGGTGCGATCGGCGGCGCGACTGTCGCGGGTGGCCTGGACACGTTCCTCGCCGGTACTCCCGGCCGCCCCGGGGCGCAGTCGCAGATAGCGACGCTCCGCGGCCTGCCGGCTGGCGACCCCGAGCGGGCCGGCGAGGTCGGCCCAGCTCGCGCCCTGTCGACGGGCGGTTTCGATCAGTCCGCTCTCCCAGCCGGCGAGCTGTTCGCGGATCTCGCGCAGCATCAGCAGTGCGGCCAGGGCCGGGTGCGGGCCGGCGTCGGCGGCGGGTGGCTCCGCTGTGATCGGCGTCCGGGCCGAGGGCCGCTGGGCGTCCTTCACGGACTGGTTGATGGCTTCCAACGCTGCGGCGGCGGCGAGGAAGGGGACCGGTGCGGCCTGTGCGGCCGGGTCGGCGGCTTCGTTCATGGGACTCTCCGTCGTCCTGTCATCCTCCAGATGACGTCTTGCTTGTCATCGTTTCGATGACATGTTACAACGGAGGCACGTTGAAGCGCATTGGCAGTTTCTGCCTGAACCAACTGGAGGTGTTTCGCGATGTTGATGCGCACCGACCCGTTCCGCGAGATGGACCGGATCGTCCAGCAGCTGTCGGGTACGTCGGGGACCTGGTCGAAGCCGTCCGTGATGCCGATGGACGCCTACCGTGACGGCGACGAGTACGTGATCGCCTTCGACCTCCCCGGCGTGAGTACCGAGGCGATCGAGATCGACGTCGAGCGGAACATGCTCACCGTGAAGGCGGAGCGCCGCCCGGTCGCCAAGGCCGACTCCGTGAAGATGGAGCTCTCCGAGCGGCCCCTGGGCGTCTTCTCCCGCCAGATCATGCTGGCCGACACCCTGGACACCGAGCGCATCCAGGCCGATTACGACGCGGGTGTCCTGACCCTGCGCATCCCGATCGCCGAGCGCGCCAAGCCCCGCAAGGTCAGCATCGGGGCCGGATCCGGCCGCAAGCAGATCTCCGGCTGAACCACCCCCCCAGCCGGTCGCGGAGGGCGGGAGGGCCGATCCCCCCTCCGGCACCCGCCCTCCGCACACCCCTTGACCTCTCCACCCCTTCTCGGAGGTGCTGCGATGTCGCTCCGCAGGGAGTCGTTCCTGGCCCACGTCCAGGAACGCGGCGCGTACGAGACCGTCGAAGAGGCCGACCGCGTCGCCCGTGTCGTCCTGGCCCTGCTCGGCGCCCATCTGGTCGGCGGTGTACGGGCCGAACTCGCCGCCCGACTCCCCGAGACCTACGCCCTGATCCTCCTCAACCCGCTCCAGGCGGCCGAACCGCTCACTCCGCAACGGTTCGTCCGTGCGACGGCGGCCTGGATCGAGGGCGCCACCGAGAAGACGGCCCTGTGGGACATCGGCGCGGTCCTGTCCACGGCGGCCGCCGCCGCGGGCGACGTCCTCACCCGCGAGGTCATCGTCCAGCTCCCACCCGGCTACGACCTCCTCTTCGGCCACCCCCAGCCCACCTGACCCTGACCCTGACCGGGCCGAACAACCTGAGACCTTGACGAGAAAGGTGACCGCAGCACCATGTACGACCAGCCTCGACCCGACCGGTCCGCCCCCGTCACCACGTTCGACCAGATGCTGGAACGCGTCCGCTACGAGGGCGCCCACCCCACCCGCGAACGCGCGGAAGAAGCCGTCCGCACCGTCCTCGGCGCACTCGGCCGCCAGGTCACAGGCGACGAACGGGTCGCCCTCGCCCAGTGCTTGCCCGTCGAGGCCGCTCTCATCCTCACCGCCCAGATCCCCGCCACCGAGAAGCTCACGGGCTGGGGCTTCGTCAAGGATCTGGCAGATCGAACGGGAGCGAGCCCGGCCGTAGCCCGCTGGGACGTCGGCGCGGTTCTCGCCGCCGTCACCCGCCTTGCCGGCCCCGACCTCCTCGACCGCATCCTGCTGCAACTCCCCGACGGCTACGCGCTTCTCTTCGGCCAGGCGCAACTGCGGCGGCCACAGCCCGTCGCCGCCTGAGCGGAGCCCGCGCGTGCGGGCATGGCACAGGGCCGGGGCCGCTGTACGCGGTCCCGGCCCCCATGCTCGCGAGGTCAGTGCTTGAAGGCGTCCTTGGCCTTCTCCTTGGCCTCGCGGGCATCGCCCTTGGCCTGCTCCGCGCGCCCCTCGGCGGTCATGCGCTCATTGCCCGTCAGGCGGCCAGCGGTCTCCTTGAGCTTGCCCTTGGCCTGCTCGCCCTTCGCCTCGGCCTTCTGCTCACCAGACACAGCTGATCACTCCCTGCTCAATGGAAAAGGTGTACACAGCCGCGTATGACCGCTCGAACCTGACCTAAACGGCCCGAGGACCGAGCAACCCTCCCGCACACCGCCGCAGTGCAGGGCATGGCGATCGCGAGCCCCCATCCGGACCGGGAGGTCCCGGGGTGTCAGGACACCATGGAGGCATCGTCGACCTCGGTCAGCCTGACCGTGTAGAGACCGCTGCGTTCGCTCTTGACGTCCGTCACCTTGAGCTGAGTGCCCGGGGTGAGGATGTACTCCTCCTCGCCCGTGAACGCGGAGAACCTCTTGATCCCG
Organism: Streptomyces sp. NPDC048331; assembly: GCF_043201215.1. NCBI lineage: Bacteria > Bacillati > Actinomycetota > Actinomycetes > Kitasatosporales > Streptomycetaceae > Streptomyces > Streptomyces sp. NPDC048331. The sequence goes on from NZ_JBICYT010000009.1 coordinate 49,017, forward strand.
ACCGCCTTGGCGGGGGTCACCTCGAAGAGCGTGCGCCTGCCGCGGCTGCCCAGGAAGGACCGCGCCACGTGCAGCTGGGAGGTGCACGAGGAGACGCCCCACCAGGTGACCGTGCGGCCCACCGGGTACTGGGCCCGCAGGTCCAGGGACACGCCGCGCCACAGCGGCTGCGTGTGCGCGGGCAGCCCCGCGACCGCCGAGAACAGCAGCCGCAGGTAGGGGAGGTAGGGCGTGACCTTGGTGCGGTCCGGGGAGCGCAGGACGGCGTTGATCTCGCGGTAGAAGGCGGACTCGCAGGTGTAGAGGTGGAGCGCCGCGATCGCGTCGGCGGACAGGCCGGCGGACGTCTCGTCCGCCCGCCGCTTGCCGAAGTCGCGTGAGCGGTCGATGTGTCCGGTGAGCCCGGCCAGCGTCCGGGCGACGGGTGCGACGGCTTCCTGGAAGTCCATCAGCGGGGTGTCGAACACGCCGGTGATCGCGGGGAGGACCAGGCCCTCGTCCTTGACGCTGGTGAGCCGCTCCAGGTACAGCTGGTGGAGGTTCATCGTCGACTCGATGAAGGCGCCCATGCGTGCCGCGACCCCTCCGTCCGAGCCGGCCGCCCCCTGATCCCACCCCTTGCTCGGCAGCCAGTCGATCGGGTCGGCGCCCACCGACGCGAGGGCCTCGTTCACCAGGGCGAAGTGGTCGCCCTCGCAGAAGATGTCGCCCTGCGCCGCCGGGTTCGCGTGGTCGATGTGCCGGACCTCGACGTCCGGATACTTCTCCTGGAGTCGCAGGACGACCCGCTTGAGATTACGGGCGTGCGCCCCCCACCAGGCGAAGACGATCCCGCGGTCCTCCTCGTCGGCGTCCTGCTTGGCCTTGAGGATCTCCTCGACGATCCGCTCGGCGACGGGCCGCCAGAACGCCGTGTGCTGGTCGGCACCCATCGCTCCGTCACCGCTGGCGGTGAGTGAGGCGTTCAGCAGCAGCACGCCCTGCGTGAGCATCGCCTGGAACCACTCCGGCGGCTGGACGGTGTCCCGCTCCTTCAACAGCGCGCGGACCTCGGCGATGGGCGTCTTCTTGGCGATGTCGTACTTCCACATCGCCGCCGCCTTGATGAGGCAGCGGATGCTGACGACCCGGCCGAACTGGCTGTCCTTCCAGTCGCTGAAGGTGTTGTCGAACATGGCTATGCCGGTCGCGCTCTCCGGCCGGGGGTAGGGGTTCTGGCCGAAGGCGACGACCTTCCACTTGTGCGGCGGGTTGGGCTTGAGCGCCTGGAACGTCAGCTCGCGCACCGGGACGACCTCGGGGCTGCGGCCCTTCCCGATGAACCGTGGGGCGTCCGGCAGCGCCTCGATGACCGGCTTCAGGAGCGGCAGCCAGGGTTCGCCGCCGCCGTCGAAGAGTTCGGTGAGAGCCAGGGGGTCGTTCGCGTCGGTCATGGGGGAGGAGCTCTCGTTCGTCGTGGTCGAGGTGGTCGAGGTGGTCGAGGTGGTCGAGGTGGTCGAGGAAGGAAGGTGGCCGACGGGATGGTCGGCGGGGTGGCCGGCGGGGACGGGCTCGACGGGCTTCGGCGGCACGATGCGTACCCGCTCCTCGACGGGGGCGTTCTCGATGCCGTTCAGCTGCGCGATGATCGTGGCGCGCAACTCGTCGTCGTCCTGGAACCAGTGGTCGTGGAAGAGGGTGTAGCCGGTCCACATGAGGTTGGCGCACACCCGGGCAGGGACCTGGCCGGTCTGCGCGCCCATCCCGACCAGGGCCACGGAGCGGATGCTGCCGGGCGCCCGCCGGTTCTGCCGGTGAACGGCCTGGAACGCGGCGGCGCAGGCCAGGGCCACGTTCAGGGTGGCGCTGACGTTCTGCGAGGACTGCACCATGGTCGGCGTCGATATCAGGTACCGGGGGACGGCCGCGCCCGACGGGACGCAGACCGCGCTGCCCACCGGGAGGACTCCGGTGAACCGGTCACGGATCGCGCGCTGTACCCGTACCTGGATGCCGGAACCCAGGTGGCGCTTGATGGCGGCGTCGACGCCGCCGTCCATCCGGCCCCGGGAGTTCGTGGGGGTGACCCAGGCGTCGACGTCCTCGTCGAGGATCGAGCCGCGGCGGATCTCGATGCCGGGGGTGTCCGCGAACGCTGCCCGCCACGCCTGCACCACGTGCTCGTTCACATCGGTCAGCACCACCCTCAGCGGGGGCTGGACACTGTTCTCGGTCATCGTGCACTCCTGTCGGGAAACGGCCCCTTGCAACACTCCGAACGTAGCCGTCGCCACTGACAACGGCGTTCGTCCGCAGCGATGGTGAGCGCCCGTCACAGCTGCGCGAACGGCATGGCGCCGGGCTGCGGCGGTCCGCGCGGGCGGTGCCACGTGTGTCGCGGCGGGTGTGTCCGGAGTCCGCGCGCAAGCTGGGACGTGTCCGCCGCCGGGCAGGACGCGAGGGCGGCGCCGGCATCGTGCCGCGGGGCGGCGCGGCCGTGCGGGCAGCGCTCCGTGGCCGTGGCCGTTGCCGCGGCCGCATGTCCGGCCGGTTCGCGGGAACCCGGCAGGGCAAGAGGGCGTTCGAGAAGGAGGAACAGGGAACCATGGCATCCGACTCGTCACCGGTGCCCGTGCCGGGCACCACGGGCACCGTCACCACGGCCGTGCCGGCCCGCCTCGACCGCCTGCCGTGGTCCCGGTGGCACTGGATGATCGTGATCGGCCTCGGCACCGTCTGGATCCTCGACGGCCTCGAAGTCACCATCGTCGGCAACGTCGCCGGCCGCCTCGCCGAGGAAGGCAGCGGCCTCGACATCACCGCCGCCCAGGTCACCGGCGTCGCCGCCGCGCTCTACGTGGCAGGTGCCTGCTCCGGGGCGCTCTTCTTCGGCTGGTTGACGGACCGCTACGGCCGCAAGAGGCTGTTCATGGTGACCCTGGTCGTCTACCTGGGCGCGACCGCGATGACCGCGCTGTCCTTCGAGTCCTGGTGGTTCTTCCTCTTCCGCTTCCTCACCGGCTTCGGCATCGGCGGCGAGTACGCGGCCATCAACTCGGCGATCGACGAGCTGATCCCCTCCCTCTACCGGGGCCGCGTCGACCTCATCATCAACGGCAGTTACTGGCTGGGCGCGATCGGCGGCGCCCTGCTGTCCGTCGTGATGCTGGACACCGACATCTTCCCCAAGGACCTCGGCTGGCGGCTCAGTTTCGCGCTCGGTGTCGTACTCGGCCTGGTCGTCCTGCTGGTCCGCCGGCACGTTCCGGAGAGTCCACGCTGGCAGTTCATCCACGGCAGGTCGGAGGAAGCCGAGGAACTCGTGACGTCGGTGGAGCAGCGGATCGAGCGGGAGAAGGGCGAACGTCTCCCGCCGCCCGCCGGTGAGATCACCGTCCACCAGCGCAAGAGCATCGGCTTCGGTCTGATCGCCACAACGGTCTTCGGCCGCTACCCGCGCCGCGCGTTCCTCGGCCTGTCGCTCTTCATCGGCCAGGCGTTCCTCTACAACGCCATCACCTTCGGCTTCGGTACCATCCTCACGACGTTCTTCGATGTGCCGACGGGCAACACCGGCTACTACTTCGCCGTCATCGCGGCGGGCAACTTCCTCGGACCGCTGCTGCTCGGCAAGCTGTTCGACACGCTCGGGCGCCGGATCATGATCTCCTCCACCTACCTGCTCTCGGGCATGCTCCTGTTCGGCACGGCATGGCTGTTCGACCGGGGTTCACTGACGGCGACGACCATGACGGCCTGCTGGTGCGTGGTGTTGTTCTTCGCGTCGGCGGGAGCCTCCAGCGCGTACCTGACCGTCTCGGAGGTCTTTCCCATGGAGACCCGCGCGATGGCCATCGCCTTCTTCTACGCCCTCGGCACCGCGGCCGGCGGCATCAGCGGCCCGCTGATCTTCGCCGACCTCACCGCGTCGGGCGTGGTCGGCGACACGGCGCTCGCCTTCCGGATCGGCGCCGCACTGATGTGCGCCGCCGGAATCGTGGCGGTGTTCCTGGCGGTCAAGGCCGAGCGCCGCTCGCTGGAGGACATCGCCGAGCCGCTGTCGGTGACGAAGGCGGCCCCGGCCGACTCGCGGTGACCGTCTCCTCGGCGCAGGACGTTCCGCGGTTCGTGGCGGGACCGTACGCCGCGGTCGGGCCCGTTCCCCGTGCGACGACTGCCTTGCTGTCGCTCACGGCACGGCTATGGCTTCGTAGAGCACGTCGGTTCTGAGGACCGTTTTCGTACCCTCGAGAATCGGGGCCGAGTCGTGAAGCGTCCGATGCCAGAAGAGGAGCGCATCGCCCGGTTCGGGGCGGTGGGCGCTCACTATCTCCTCAGGCTCCGCGAGCCGGGGCCAGTCCGAGAAGTCGCGTTGCGCGAAGGGAAGGTCGTTCTGCTCGTCGGCGATGAACCGCGTTTCTCCGCCCACTGCCTCGTACGACAGGTAGACGACGACCGTCAGGTGAGTCCGCGTTCCGTCGGGGGCGAAATAGGGCGAATCGTAGTGCGGGACAAGGAAGCCGCCGTGTTCGTACGTGATGAAGCGCATGCGCGGATTGACGGACGCCGGCTTCCAGGTCCTTCCGTCCGAATCCGTCGGATCGTCCGGTCCTACTTCGGAGGACAGAAACGTCCGCAGCCTGCGGTAGAACTCCGTCGCCAGGACCTCGGACTCGGCCGTGGCGCGGAGGGAGCCGACCGGATCTCCCTCCGCGTAGTTGGCGGCAACGCCGTCCAGACCCACCGGCACGAAGCGCTGGGCAGCGAGTTCGGCCGCGAATGCCTCCACTTCGGCCGGAGTGAGGAAATGGCGAATCACCCTGGCGTCGACGTATGGGATCTCCGACTCGGTCGGGGCCCATGAGTCGTCGGCGGATATTCGGCTCAGCATCGCTTCGGAGAGGGCGAAGGGATTCACCGGCTTTTCGAACATGCTCAATCTTTCGTCCTGAGGGGAAGGCTCCTGGCGGCGCTTCTTCGCGCCGGCACGGCTCCGGGCTCGCGCTTGACGTCACGCCCGTGCGCGCGGCGGCGGATCGAGGCCCCTGGAGCCGATGCCCGTAGGGGCGGGAACCGCTGAGCGATTATCGTCACGATGACGATATCAGGCTGGGGTGAACCCGCAAAGCAAGCAGGACGCCCCTCGTTGCCGCAGGTGGATGGGCGTCGTCGGCCGTGGCGTGTTCACCGGCAGGTGGTCAACGGTGTGCCGCGGCGGATGCGGACCGGGGCTCCGTGGCATGACCCTGCCCGAGCGGTATGGGCTGCGGCAGGCGGACGATCCACGAGCGGTTCGCCCGCTGGGCGGCGGACGGCACGGGGGGCAAGGCTGTTGGCGCATGCGCAGGTCCGCGACGACGCGATGGGCCGGGTGAACCGGTTCCGGGTGCCGGTGAACCGGTTGTCCACGCCGGCACCCGGAACCGGTCAGCTGAGCAAGGCGCAGACGATCGAGCGTGCGCCGCAGCCCCGGCGCACGGCGTTGGCCGTCGCAGCCGTCAAGGCCTCAAGGTTGTTGCAGAAGGCTCGGTCTTGGGCATTTTCCCTGTATGGGTGGGGTGTTGCGGGCTGAGCCGGTGTGGGTGGAGGCGTTCACGGGTCTGCGGATGGACCGGTTCGCGACGCTGGTGAAGGTGGTCCGTGAACGGGGCGGGAACGGTCCCGGAGGCGGCCGGCCGTGGTGTCTGCCGCCGGCGGACCGGGTCCTGCTGGTGGCCGTCCACTACCGCACCGACCTCACGATGCGGCAGCTCGCCCCGCTCTTCGGGATCTCCCCGGCCACGGCATGCCGGGTCATCCAGCGCCTGCGACCCCTGCTCGCCCTCGATCCGGCGACGCGGCCCGTCGCCGACGTCGAACGCCTGTGGATCGTGGACGGCACCCTTGTCCCGGTCCGCGACCGAAAGGTTGCCGCTGAAGAACTGGAAGATCCCTCTGCGACTGCCGACAGAAAGGAGACGGACTTCACCGCGCCGTCCAGGCCGTCGCCACCATGCACAACCTCGCCATGACGCGGTGAAACAGGAGGTCATGCACCACTTCGACCTGCCCGAACCAGACCTTCTGCAACAACCTTCAAGGGATGTCCCGTAACTGGGCGGCCCTTGCTGATCCCCGGATCGGTCCGTGTCAGTGGCGGGTGACAGGATCGAGGGGTGCTGATCAAGGGATATGGCGCCGGCCCGCTGGTGCCGGGCGAGTCACTGCTGTTCCACCCGGGTTTCTGGTCGAACTACCTCTTGGCGATGTGTAGCGACGGGGGGTGTGCCGAGCGCCCCGTTCCGGAGTGGTTCGGTGAGGACGGCGCCGATGCCGATGCACTGTCCGAGGTCCTCTTCGATCCTGAACGCTGGCCGGTGTTCAGGGTGCCGGCACAAGACGGCCCCGGAGCCGTGGTGATCTACCGCAACCTGGAGGGCGACTACGGCACCGACTACCTCCTCACTCCTCCAGGCAGAAGCTCCGTCGAACAGATCGCCAGCTGGGACGGAGACTTCTCGGGTAGCGGGTTGACATGGCACGAACTGATCCGAATCGCTGACAGCCCGTCCCTGGCGGCCGAAGGCGTTCAGAACACGGCCACCCGCTTCCTGCTACTACTTCCCCTCCTCACCGACCCGGACGTGCCGGAAACAGCGGCGGCAAGCCTTATCGCAGCCCTGACCGCAGTCGGCGCGCCGCAAGACGCTGCCTCCATCGCGGCGGAGCACCTGCTGGCCCACCTCACGCGGAGATCCCGACACGACCCCACGTGGGCGTCACCGCTGAGCGGTAGCTGAGAGGGGGCCGCGCCGCCAGTCACCCATGGAACAGGGATCACTGATCGGACAGACACATCCGATCAACTGACCAACCCATCCAGGAGACACGCGCTAGGTCAGCCGCCGGAGGAGGCACGCTTCTTGACGACCTCGAACGGGGTGTCGCCCGTGTACTGGTTCTCTCCCGCGGGGAGGCAGTTCTCCTCCCGAACGGTGCCGGCCCCGTCGCAGTGCTCGAAGGCCATCCTGAAGAACACCGTGGTCGTGTGCGTACCGGGCCTGAGGCCGGGCAGCGCGGGTGACGCAAAGTTGGCGAAGGGCAGCCCCTCCTCGATCGTCGCCAGGCGCAGAACCTCGGGGCCGAAGGAGTAGCTCCGTTCCTGCGGGGTGCCGATGTCCTGGGTGATGCGGACGCCGAGGAACTTCAGGAGGAAGTCGTCGAAGGGATTCGGCAGCGAGGGTGTGTACCCCGCCGGATAAACGGCGGTGGCCGCGCCGGCGGCCGTGCCCCAGCTAGGGAAGGCCCGTACCCACGGCTTCCACGCCACCGCGACGCGGCAATCGGGCGGGCCGATGATCTGCTCCCTGATCGACAGCAGCGCATTGATGTCGACCCCCTCCGGGGAGAGGCAGTGATTCCCCCCGTTGGAGGGGGTTGGTGTCGTCACCCCTTGTGCCGCGGTCTCCTCCCAGCCCTTGTCCGCGTGGGCCGTGCCGCCGCCCAGGGTCGTCAGTACGGTCGTCAGAGCGGCGCAGGTCAGGGCCGTTCGGCCGAGGAGGATCTCACCCGAACCACCCGCTGATCACGACTCGATACGCGCCCTGGTGCCCGGACGCCGCGCAGGAGGACGAGCCGGAAGAAGGGTGAGCGGCGCTGTTCAGCTGCCGCAGGCGCAGCCCGAAGCCGCCGGCACGACCGCGATGCTCTCCTCCTGGCCGGAGCAGCAGGCGTCGCCGCCGGCGACGGGGCCCTTGCCCAGCTGGTCGGCGTCGGCCTTGACGACGTAGACCTCCCACGGCTCCTTGCCGGGGCCTGTGACCCACACCTTGTCCTGGAGGGCGTAGCAGCAGGAGGTGTCGTTCTCCTCGAACGTCGCCAGCCCGGCGTCCTGTAGCCGGGTGGTGGCGGCGTGGACCTGCTCGGTGGTGGCGACCTCGACGCCGAGGTGGTCCAGGCGGGTGTCCTCGCCGGCCTCGCCCTCGATGAGGACGAGCTTGAGCGGGGGCTCGGTGATGGCGAAGTTGGCGTAGCCCTCGCGGCGCTTGGCCGGCTCGGCGCCGAACAGCTTGGAGTAGAAGGCGATCGAGGCTTCGAGGTCGGCGACGCGCAGGGCGAGCTGGACACGGGACATGGCGGTCTCCCAACGATTTGTATCGATGTCTGTCGATACAGTCGACCTTGTCACCGGATTAGATGACTGTCAACATAGAGAAATGTCGAAACAAGCTGGTCTGCCGGTGCTCGGACAGGGCGACGAAGCGGCGTGCTGCGCGCCGATGATCCGCGAACCGCTGGATGAAGAGGCCGCGGCGGAGCTGTCGCGGATGTTCAAGGCGCTCTCGGACCCGATCCGGCTACGCCTGCTGTCCCTGATCGCCTCCCACGAGGGCGGCGAGGCGTGCGTGTGCGACCTCATCGGCCCCTTCGACGTCTCCCAGCCGACGATCTCCCACCACCTGAAGGTGCTGCGCGAGGCCGGACTGGTCGGCTCCGAGCGGCGCGGGACCTGGGTGTACTACTGGGTGCTCCCCGAGGCCCTGGCCAAACTGTCCGCCCTGCTGGAGATCCCCGCCGTTTCCGCGAAGGCCCCGGCGTGAGCGTGCCGGCGCCGCTGGTGCGGCGGGCGGCGGTCGAGGGGCTGGGGACGGCCGCGTTGGTCGCGGTGGTGGTCGGCTCCGGGATCCAGGCCACCGAACTGACCCGCGACGTCGGGACGCAGCTGCTGGCCAACTCCCTGGCCACCGTCTTCGGGCTCGGCGTGCTCATCGCCTTCCTGGGCCCGGTGTCCGGGGCGCACTTCAACCCCGCGGTCACCCTGGCCGCCTGGTTCACCGGCTGCCGCACCGGTGACGGCCCCGACCTGCGTGAGGTTGCCGCGTACATACCTGCCCAGGTTGTCGGCGCGATCGGCGGGGCGGTGCTGGCCGACGCGATGTTCGGCAAGCCGTTGGTGGCCTTCTCCACGCACGAGCGGTGGGCCGGGCACCTGTGGCTGGCCGAGGTCGTGGCCACCGCAGGGCTGGTCTGGCTCATCTTCGGCCTGACCCGCGCGAGCCGCGCGCACCTGGCGCCGCTGCTGGTCGCCGCCTACATCGGGACGGCGTACTGGTTCACCTCCTCCACCTCCTTCGCCAACCCGGCCGTCACGATCGGCCGGGCGTTCACCGACACCTTCGCCGGCATCGCCCCCACCTCCGTGCTGCCCTTCCTCGCCGCCCAGCTGATCGGTGCCGCCGCCGGTCTCTGCCTGGTCGTCGTCTGCTTCGGCCGCCCGGCCGTCGCGCGTCCCAGATGGCCGCCGCTTTCCTCACCCACCTCGGCGGCAACCGCGTCCAGGTCCGCTCGGCCGGATCCGCCCCCGCCGCCACGGTGAACACGGCTGTCGTGGAGGCCCTGGCCGAGGTCGGCATCGACATCTCGGCCGAGACGCCCAAGGTCCTCACCGCGGAGGCCGTGCAGGCGTCCGACGTGGTGATCACCATGGGCTGCGGCGACGCCTGCCCCTACTTCCCCGGCCAGCGGTACCTGGACTGGCAGCTGGAGGATCCGGCCGGTCAGGGCGTCGCGGCAGTCCGGCCGATCCGTGACGAAATCGAGCGGCGCATCCGCGGCCTGCTCTCCGAACTCGACATCGAGCCTGCGGCGTGACGGGCACCGGCACCGGCGTGCGCATCGCACAGCTGCGGCCGGAGCACGCCGAGCAGGTCCTGGCGATCTACCAACTCGGCATCGACGAGGGCAACGCCACCTTCGAGGCCGCCGCCCCGACTTGGGAAGCATTCGACAGCGCCAAGCTGCCCGCCCACCGCTTGGTCGCCCTGCACGAGGACGGCCAGGTGCTGGGCTGGGCCGCCGTGGTACCGGTCTCCGACCGGTGCGCGTACGCCGGCGTCGTCGAGCACTCCGTCTAGGTCCACCCCGACGCCCGCGGCCGCAGGGTGGGCCTGGCCCTGTTGACCGCCCTGCTCGCCTCCACCGACGCCGCCGGCATCTGGACGGTGCAGTCCGGCATCTTCCCGGAGAACACCGCCGGCCTCGCCCTGCACCAGCGCGCCGGGTTCCGTGTCATCGGCACCCGCGAACGTATCGGACGCCACCACGACGCCTGGCGCGACGTCGTCCTCGTCGAGCGCCGCAGCCCCAGCGTGAACTGAGCGTGACGGCCACCACGGAGGGTCATTCTCAAAAATGACCAGTTGCGAGAGTTCTGCGAACACCCCGGAGCCGCTCACGAATCCGCAGGTCGCCGTTCTCAGAACCCTCTCAAGACCCACGTGTTGTGCGAGACGGTTCTGACGGACTGCGCGGGTGGATCAGGTCCACCTCGCCGCCGACGCCCGGGGCCGCCCCCTGTCCGTCGTGCTCACGCCCGGCCATGTCGACGACGCCACCGCGTCCGTGCGGCGTCGGGGTATCGCCGTCACGATCCCCGACGCCGCGACCGAGCGGCCGGACACTGCCTGGTGCTGTGGCCGGGAAGGTTCACCGGGTCGCGACGCCCGGCACGACCCGACGGACAGGCCGCCTCTTCCCCCGCCGCATCGGCGGGGCGACGCTCCCATGCCCGCCACCGGACGACGCGAGTTCGACCGGCGATCCGGAAGAGAGGACCTACCGGCCGGCGGTGGGGTCGGGCAACGGCTTGCCCTCGCACGAGGCATCCTCGGTCGGCATCCGGCCGTCGACGAGGAAGCCCTCGACGTACGCGTCCACGCAGGGGTTGTGCGACTGGTAGACGCCGTGGTCGCCGCCGCCGACGGTGATCAGCCGGGATCCGCCCGTCCCCCGGTGGGCCCGCAGCGCGCCCTCGTAGTGAGTGGCCGGGTCGTGGAGCGAGTTGAGCATCATGATCGGCGGCAGCCCCCGCCCGGTGACCTGCACCCGGGGCGCCCGGGAACGCGGCCAGGCGGCGCAGACCGAGGCGAAGGTCAGCTCACGGGCCCCGGCCATCGGGTACGCGGCGCCGTCGGCCGCGCTCCGGCGGACCCAGTAGGCGCTGTCGTGGTTCCACGGGGTGTCCTGGCAGATGACGGAGAAGAAGTCCGCCGCGAACTGCGCCCCCAGCGGGTGCTTCAGCTTCTCGGCCAGGGCTTTGCGGGTGGCCGACGGAGCCGTCTCCGGGTGCTCCAGGACACCGAGCAGCATCGCAAGGTCGGGGAAGCGGTCGCCGCTGTAGATGAGGGAGGTTGCGGCGGCGTCGAGGTGGTTGGGGGTGACCGTCGTCCCCTCCAGGTCCAGCGGGTGCTCGCCCAGCGCGCGCCGCACCCGCTCGTACGAGGCCTTGGCCTCCTCGGCGGTACGGCCCCGGTGGTACGTCGCGTCGTTCGCGGCGAGCCACGGCAGGAAGTCCTGTTCGAACCGGCGCTGGAAGCTCATCGGCTGGCCCGTCAGGAACTCCTGCCAACTGCCCGTGAAACCGATGTTGCTGTCGAGCACCACCCGGTCGACCCGGCGCGGGAACTCGGTCGCGTAGTAGGCGCCGAGGAAGGTGGCGTACGAGGGGCCGTAGTAGGACACCTTCGACGCGCCGAGCAGCGCCCGGAACAGGTCCATGTCGTGCACGGCCTGGTCGGTGGTGACGTACGGGAGCAGGTCGCCGGACCGCCGCTCACAGTCCCGTACGAAGTTCCGCGCCCGCGCCACGGTGGCGTCCACGGCCCGGCGCGAGTGGTCGCGCAGGTCGCCGCTGGTGAACAGGGCGTCCACCGTGTCCTGGTCGGAGCAGACCACTCGCGTGGAGGCCCCGACCCCGCGCTGGTCGAAGCCGACGATGTCGTACGCGGCCGCCAGCTCGGGCGAGTACGCCGCCAGTCCCGCCGGCCGGCCCAGCCCCGAGGCACCCGGCCCGCCGGCCGCCATCATCAGCACGCCCCGCCGCGCGGCGGGGTCCGCGGCCCGGTGCCGGGACACCGCGACGGTCAGGTCCGCCCCCGTGCCCGGGCGGTACCAGTCGCGCGGCACCGTCATGTCGGCGCATTCCAGCGCACCGGACTGGCAGGGCCGCCAGTCGAGGCGCTGCTGCGCGTACCGCGCCGGCACGGCCGGCGCGCCGTCCTTCGCGCCGGCGGCGCTCGCCGGCGACGCGGGTAGGGCGGCGAGGGCGAGCAGTCCGCACGCGGCGGCCGTGGCCCACCGCGCGGGCTTCTTGAAGAGGTGCATGTGGCTGGTTCCCCCGGTCGGAGCGGTTCGGTTACACCCCGATCCTCGGAGAACCCGGCTCACCGGACGATCCCCCCTCTGCCCGTATCCGGGGTGGTGCAAGCATCACCCCGCCCCGGCCAGGCCGCCTCGACCCCGTCGAGGCCGGCACCGTGCTGCGAGCCGGCGCGTGGGCGGCCGGAGCACTCTGCGCCCGCCCGACCCCGCTTCGACTCCCCGAACGGGTTCGCCTCGCCGCTCGAGCAGTTCGAGTCCGGAGCGGTCAGGGTGTCACCGGTGTGCCGGACTCCAGCCGGGAGGCCTCGATCTCGGCCCACACGGCCTTCCTGGTCCCGTACGTGTGGGTGCCCCAGCGATCGGACAGACGCTCCACGATGTGGAGGCCGCGGCCGCCCGGGATGCCGGGCTTCGGCGCCGGGTGGCGGACGGGCAGGACCGTAGTGCCGTCATGGACCTCGATGCGCAGGCCCGTTTCGGTGGCGGCCACGACGAGCTCGTGACAGCCGTCCGCGTGCAGCGACGCGTTGGTCAGGAGTTCGGACGCGACGAGGAGGGTGTCCTCGGAGGTCTCGGTGTCGTCCCAGCCCCAGTCCTGGAGCGCTCGGCGCGTGAACGTTCGGCCCTTGGCCACGTGCCCGGGAACGCCCGCGAGGGCCAGCCGACGGCGCTGCCGCCCAGCGGGACGGTCAGCGCTCGATGGACGGTCAGCCTCTGGTTCCCTGGTTTCCACTGCGATGCCGCCCCCGTGTTCGCCCCTGGCCTCTGCTACCGGCCCCGGGCCACGGCCGCCGCCCGGGGCACGATCGTAAGCCGCATGCGGCGCGGGAAGGCCGAGCACGGTCGTGACAGGGTGGGGGATCCTCTGTCGCGGGGTGATGCCCTGGAGTTCCGCAGCATGGAGCTGCTTGCGGAGGTGAGGGAGCCGAGCCGATCGCACAGCGAATGGTCCGATCTCGGTCCCCGTCGCCGGGTTCCTCGGTGGAGGCGTCATTGATCGCTCCTACGCCGTCAGCATGCCGGCACGCAGCCGGGTGAGAGTACGGGACAGGAGGCGGGAGACCTGCATCTGGGAGATGCCCAGTTCGGCGCCGATCTCGGCCTGGGTCTTGTCCTCGCCGAAGCGCATCTGCAGGATGCGCCGATCCCGTTCGTCCAGATGCTCCACCAGAGGCGCGAGGGTGTGCAGGTCCTCGAAGAGTTCCATGGCGGGGTCGACGTCGCCCACGAGCTCCGCCAGCGGCCGGCCGCCCCGGCTGGTGGGAGACGCTACGTCGCTCTCCCCGGCGGCGGTGTCGAGGGAACCGCTGGTGTACCCGTTCGCGGCGACCAGGCCGTCGACGACCTGCTCCTCGGTCAGCTCGAGATGCGCGGCGACCTCCTTGACGGTCGGGGCCCGGCCCAGGACATCGGTCAGCGACTCCTGGGCCTTGGCCAGCTCCGAACGCAGTTCCTGCAGCCGGCGCGGCACGTGCACGGCCCAGGTGGTGTCACGGAAGTGGCGCTTGATCTCACCGACGATGTAGGGGAGGGCCAAGGTGGAGAATTCGACCTCGCGTTCCAGGTCGTAGCGGTCGATGGCCTTGATGAGGCCGATGGTCCCCACCTGGATGATGTCGTCCATGTCGAGGCCGCCGCCCAGCACGCGGGCGCGGAAGCGCCGCGCGGCGAACTGCACGAGGGAGAGGTTCATCTCGATCAGGGTGTTGCGCGTGTACTGGTACTCACGCGTGCCCTCCTCCAGCGAGCGCAGCTCCCGGAAGAAGACACGTGACAGCTCACGTGCGTCGCTCGGCGCCATCTCACGGGGGTTCTCCACCCCGGCCTGCTTCAGGTCCCGCGCCGACCACTCCTGAGTACCCGTAGCCTGCGCGTCTCTTGCCTGATCGACGCCGATCACGGTGGTCGTGTGGGACATGACGACCGCTCCCTCCCGGTTGACTGACGCTGTCCCCGCCCCTCCTGCCCCGGCTTCGCGGTTCTATTCACCCTCCGGGTCGACCGCTGCCCGGCGCCTCAGGCGGCCGGTCCGAAGTCTCCGAGCGGTCCGGCCTCGGCCTCGGCCTCGGCCTCGGCCGCGGGTGCGGGTGCGGAGCAGGCCGGCTCGAGCCCGGTCCCGGTCCCGGCAGAACTCGGCGAGTCTGCCGGGGCGAGCCGCGACACGGCGGTTCCCGTGCAGCCGTCGGGTCGTAAGGTCTTGCCCCGACGACTGCACGCCTGCACGACTGAAACGACGGAACAGAACGTCGCGGTCAGGAGGAGCTCAGGTCAGCGGACCTCGGTGACCCGGTGCTCCTTGAGCGCACCACAGTTGGAGTTGTACACCTGCACGTGCACGTTGCTGATGCCCCCGCCCCAGTCGACGCAGTGGCCCTTGCCGTACACGTAGGCCGGGCCCGCGTACGACGTGTACCGGCCGTAGTCCTCGCCCCGCTCAGAGGTTGCGTTGACTTCGATCCAGAGGGCCATGTCCACGGCCGCACCCGGGTTGTTGCGGATGGTCGCGACGCAGTTCTTGCCGTTCGAAGCGTTGTACGTCAGGTAGACGGTGCCCAGCGAGCCGATGGCGGCCGAGTTCACGGTCTTGTAGGCGCTTCCGCAGACCTTCTGCGGCGTGGTGTTGGGCGCGGCGGTGGCGGGCGCCGCCAGCGCGGTCGTGGCCGCCAGGGCCAGGGCGGCGAATGCGGTGGTGGTAAGGACGGAACGGGTGATTTTCATGTTTCCCCCAGGTCGCCATGGGAGTTGGTCGCTCCCGCATGCTGTGACGTGCGCGACGGCGGAACGGTTGCACCTCGTCCGCACACGAGGCGGCCGCCCCGCCGGACGGGTACCGCCACGACGCTCCCGCATCGGGGAAGGCCGAACCGGAGAGCTTTTGCTTCGGCCGCCCCTTGATCTTGATGTCGGTTCTACGCTGATGGTGTGGCGGGCAGGGGGGACCGTTCAGGTCCGGAGACTCGGAGCGTGATGCGGTGGTCGCTGACCCTGCATGTTGCTGTTGTGCTGCTGGTGTCCGCCTTCGCCGCCGGCGTCGTCGCGGTGGTGCTCTGGCTGCTCCTGGGTAGGCCTCTGCTGCCTGTAGCCGGAGCGCTCAAGCCAGGAGAGGTCTACGACGGCATCAAGATCGCACTGGCGACCGTCGCCGGAGCCGGCGGTGTGGTCGCTCTGGTGGTCGCCTACCGGCGCCAGCACCTCAACGAGGTGAGTGAGGAGCGCGAGCACGGGAAGTACTTCGCCGATCGGTTCGGGGCCGCAGCGGATCAGCTCGGAGCGGATCGACCAGCGGTCCGGATGGCGGGTGCGTACGCCATGGCCCGACTCGCCGATGAGTGGCTTCAGGAGCGTCAGACGTGTATCGACGTGCTGTGCGGCTACCTCAGGATGCCCCATGTGCCCGATCCTCCGGCCGACGAGCCGGGCTTGACCACCTGGCAACGCGAACGTGAGATACGAAAAACCGTCCTGCGGCTCATCGGCACCCATCTGCGAGACGACTCTCCCGAATCCTGGCAGGGGTACGACCTCGACTTCACCGGCGCCGTGCTCGACGAGGCGGACTTCCGCGGCGCCCGCTTCACCGGCGGCGACATCATCTTCATCAAGACGCTCTTCGTCGGCCACGACCGCAACCAAGTGATATTCGACGAGGTCGAATTCGCCGACGGGAGTTACGTCTACTTCCGCCTCGCCGAGTTCCGCAGCGGAACCGTCCGCTTCGACCGGGCTGTGTTCAGCGGCGGCTGGGTCACCTTCGACTCCACCCGATTCACCGGGGCCCGTGTGAACTTCCGTGATGCCGCCTTCAGCGCCGGAGAGGTCCGCTTCGAGGACGCGGAGTTCTCCGACGGTCTCGTCGACTTCGCCGGCTCCGCCTTCACCGGAACCAGCGTGAGCTTCGGTGAGCACCGCTTGGAGAGCCTCCACGTCACCGCCCCGCCGGCCCGCTTCACCGGCGGCACGGTCGATCTGTCCCGTACCGCGACATTCACACACCCCCCGCGGTTCGGCCTGCACACCGCGCCCGAAGGACTCCTGCTGCCACCCGGTACGCACATGTCCCACCTGCCCTGAGAGCGCATGCCCGTCATCGTCGGGTCGAGGGGCATCGAGAGCATTCATCCGGGTGGCCACGCGGCCGATCACGCGGCTGGTGAGTGACTCGTCCGGTATGGCTGCGCCCCCTGTGGGAGGCCGCGCTTCGTCCTCACTCGGTGGGTTGCTGCCGAAGTAGCGGGCTGTGTCCCTGTCGACGACCCAGCAGGCCGGCGAGACCTCGACCTGTCCGGGTGCCGTGTGCCGTGAGACACGCTCGGACGTGGGCTCACGGCCACGTGCCGTGGGCGCCTCGCCCGGCCCCTCTACTCCCAGCTCAGCACGTCGTCCTTCACGACAGGGGTACGGCGTTGTATCGGCGCGTCGCCCCCTTCGAGGGCGTGAGTCAGCTCCTTGAAGTAAGCGCCCAGGGACGGCCAGATACCGGGACTCGCACCCTCACCGAAGAAACTGCCGACGCTGCCGAACGCGGCGCCTTCGCGAAGGTCGACGAACTCGACGCTCCACGCGTCGTGGTTGGCCGCGAACGGGAACCACTGAGGATGCCACCACGTCCCCAGCACGTCCTCGCCGTCGATCATCGCCGTCAGACGCCGACCCACCGCCCTCGCGTCCATCAGCGGGAGGAGTCTGCGCTCCGACGGCAGAAACCACCCTGCCTCGGAGGCCTCGGCGCCGTCATGGGCCTGATAGAGATGTACGAGATCCGGCGCCGGTCTCACGCCCAGCTCCCTGCAGGCCTCCTCGAGTACCGGCCTCGGGGCGGGCGGCCGCAGCGCGGCCAGACTCCGCGGCGCCAGAACACTCAGATGATCGGTGAACGAGGACAACTCGGCGCTGAAGGAATCCACTCGGTCTCCTCGCGCGGAAGCATGCGTCACCTGTGCTGCCATCGTAGGGCCGAGGCTCGGCAGCTGGACGATCGATTCCAAGAGATGACCGCCGAGGGCGTGGCGTGGCGGTGGCCGAAGCCACCGCGAGATGGTCAGGCGGTGGGCTGCCGGCCCTGGTCGCAGAGGGGCGGCGGGCGGTCAGGCGTCAGGGTCGACTTCGGGGTGCGTGAACCGTACGGGCTTGCGCAGCGACCGGGCGTAGGCGATTTCGGCTCGGGTGCTGTCTCCGATGTAGTTGCCGACCACGAGCACCTCATCGGCGAGCCGGATCTTCGCCCGGTGCAGCTCGTCGAGCCGAGCCTTCAGCCCCGCGCCCTCGACAGGATCGGCCCAGAGTGCGTGCGGCGACTTCATGTCACAGCCCGGTTTGACGACGATCCGCCCGGCTGCGGTCTCCCGCAGATCGGCTTCGTTCATCTCGGCCATGAAGCGGGTGGAGCCGCAGATCGCGACGATGGGCGGGAGGCTCAACAGCTCCTTCGCGTCGGCGAGCTTCTCCTCGGGGGTGAGCAGTCGCAGGTCTGACACTGGTTCCTCCTGGTGGTGCGGTCCGAGGGGGCCATCGGGCGGTGGGTGGTCGCTCGCTCATGCTGCCGCCTTCCTTTCGTGGTTCCGACCGCATGGTCGACCTCCACGACTCCAGGCACTCTGAGCGGCACAGCCGTCACTGAACGTGCGTGATCCGTAGTGTCCCTCGTGGCTGACGCCCGTTGCCATGGTGTCGGCGAGGAAGGAGGGCGGGCGGCCCCCCGGAACCAGGTCCGCTGGGAGCACCGGTGTGCCCGGGTGCCGTTCGGCGCGGCGGGCTGCTTGTTCGTAGACCCGTCGACAGTGGGAGGAGCAACGGGCGGCGGCAGAGGAATCCATCGCCTCACTGCGGGCATGAGTGCCTCATGACCCTTTTACGCCTGTTCCTGCTTCCTGTGGCGCTCGCCCTCGTCCTGGTGACGACGGCCGGCCATCAGCATCATGGTCGGCACCGCGACACTCGCTGACACCCGGAGCCACCCCTCACCGGCCACGTGATCCGGCGGGCCCACCGTGGCGTCGTTCACCGGTCATACCTCGAAGAGGGCTTCCTCTTGCGGTGGGAACGGCGGATCGAGGACGTCACGGAGGCGGGTGATGTCTTGGCGCCATCTCGGCCCGTTCGTGGCCTCGTGCCACAGTTCGGCGATTTCGGATCGCTCGTCGACCACGCGGTCCAGGGCTCCGACGGCGAGCGTCCGAAAGTCTGGGGGCAACTCCGGCAGCGGCTCCGATGGGCCGTAGTTCGAGCACGCGGGCTCACCGCCAGGGTGCTGTGCGACCACCAGGGCTGCTGCGGCAACTGCTCGCTCGGCGTCGGGGGTGATGAGGTGGCCCGCAGGATCGGCGGCACGTTCGAGCACTCTACGGATCATGGACTCGCGTTCTTCCATGGCTGCCTCGTCCAGGTCGCCGGCAAAGTCGGCGGCGGTGTCATTGTCGAAGGGGCCGATGTCCCAGGTGCCCATGTCTCTCCTCGCGCGATCGGTCCGGGGATCGTCGCACCAGCCACCGACAACGAGGCCCGGAGGCAGCACCCGCTTGCGTAGGAGCTCGCCGCCGCCGCGTCCGTACATCCGCACCAGGCCACCACCGCCCGCGAGGGCCGGGCCTTCTCGCTCGGACATCGACGAGGCCGCAGGGGTCGGATTCGGTGGGTCCAGCCCCTGCGGCCGCGTGTGTGGGGGCGTCAGTTCTCGACGGGCTTCATGCAGAGGACGAACTTGTCCGATTCGAGCTGCTGCGCGAGGGCGACGTCGGCCACGCCCTCGCACTTGTCGATGTCGAAGGTGTTGTCGATGACCTTGACGACCTTGTAGAGGTCGGCCACCTTTTCGGTGCAGCCCTTGCTCTCGACCTTGGGGTCGTTCTCCGGGCCGGTGACGACGACGCAGTCGCCGGCCTCCGCGTGCACCGGGGCCTCGCCCGTCAGGTAGGGCAGGCCCAGGCGCCAGAACAGTATGACCGCGATCGCCACGACGACGCCGAGGATCTTCTTCCCCAGGCCGCCCTTCTTCTTCGCGGGCTCGGACGGCGCGACGGGGGCGCCGAACGTGCCGGGGGTGGCGGGCTGCTCGGGGGTCTGCGGCGCGGGAGGCGTGGCCATGGAGAGTTCCTTCGGGACGTGTGCATGATCGAACGCGCGTACGCTACCGGCTCCTGAGCACGCAAAACGGACTCTTCCTTTCCGTTTTCTGTTCGGATACGGAGTCGTGATCCTGTCGACCCGTCAGGCCGCCCCGTCGATCCTGGCCTGCACGAGGGACCACCGGCCCCGTGTACCCGCACGTGCGCCGCGGTCGCGGCGGTGCGCGGCTCGCCGGACGGTGGCCCTCGCGCACAGGCCAGAGCCCGGAGGTGGGTTGGGCTCCCTCGTCGGGCCGCCCCCGGGCTCATCGCCGGTCCCTGACCCACCGGCACCCCACGGAAGCGCCCTCCGTCAGGAATCTGGCGGAGGGCGCTTCATCCCCGAAGGGAACACCGGTGGCTTTCCCGCCTCGCGGCGTGGCTCAGTGGGCGTCGGCCGGGCGGTGGTGGCCCGGCTTGTGGGGCTTGTGCTGCTTCCCCGGCTTGTGGGGCTTGTGGGGCTTGTGGGGCGTGTGCTTTTCGCACTGCTTGCCGCGCTTGATGGTGGTGGGGTCCGTCGCGGTGTGCGTCGCGGTGTCGCCGCCACCGGTGACCGTCACCGTGTCGATCCCGTGCCGCGTCGTGCGCGGGCACGGCACCCGGACGGTGAGCGTGATGACCGGATAGCGGGCGCCGGCCGCCAGTACGTCGCTGCGCGTGCAGGTGAGCGTGGCCACGGAGCAGGCCCATCCGGTGCCCGACAGGCTCACGGCGCTCAGCCCCTGGGGCAGGACGTCGTGGACCGTGACCGTGCTGCCGTCCGTGGCGCCCGGCCCGGCGTTGCCGACCGTGATCGTGTACCTGCCCTTGGTCCCGCCGGTGAAGTCGCCCTGGTGCGTCTTGCTGATCGTCAGGGTCGGCTTCGCGGGGCAGAGGGCGGCCGGATTGCTGGTCGTGGCCCGGTTGTCGGTCCAGGTGTTGGCCGTTCCGGCCGTGCCGGTGCCGGTGGTGAGGTCTTCGCAGTCGTACCGGACGCTGCTCTGCAGCAGGTTGCGGGTGACGGTGTTGCCGTTGTTTCCGCCGTTGTTCTCGATGAGGACGCCGTCCCGCCCGCTGCCGGTGACGGTGTTGTCGGAGACGGTCGAGGCCGTCAGCGAGTTCGGGCCGGCGGAGATGCCGTCGTGGGTGGCGTTCTGGACGGTGTTGCCGGCGATCGTGACCTGGTCGCTGCCCGCGGTGGAGAAGGTCTGCGTGCGGATACCGTCGTAGCTGTTCTGGAGGGTGTTCCGCAGGATCTGGAGGTTGTGGTTGTCGTCGCCGACGAAGACGGCGACGCCGGTGTTGCCGACGGCCTGGTTGTCGGCCACCACGCTGTCGTTGGAGCGGAAGATGTTCAGGAGGGCATCGTCCTGGTGCGAGACGTTGTGGTGGATGTTGACCCGCACGACGTTCTGGAACTTGTCGAGGGTGATCGCGCCCTTCCTGTTCTGGAAGAAGGCGTTGTTGTCGATCAGCGCGTTGTCCAGGCCCTGGTCGGAGTAGATGCCGTTGCCGGCGGCCGGCTGGGACTGGAATCCGGTGTTGTTCAGGCGGATGCAGTTGCGCGTGACCTGGGACTGGGTGGCGCCGCTGGTGTTGTAGTACATCCCGGCCGGGTTGCCCTGGATCACGTTGCCTGTGATCAGGTAGCCGGAGTGGCCCACGACGGTGTTGATGCCGTAGCCGCCGAGGGTGGAGCCCTGGTTGTTCTGGACGGTGAAGCCCTGGAAGCGGATGCCGTCCTCGCGGAGGTTGACGATGCCCTCGCCGCTGGGGCTCGTGGCCTCGATGACGGAATCGACCGCGGGGTCGGGCGCGGCGAACTGGTCGCAGTTCGCGGGGAGGGTGCTCTCGCCCTCCAGGATGAGGTTCGCCTTGTTCACCTCGACGATCTCGTTGTAGATGCCGGGGCAGACATGGACGGTGTCACCGGCCACGGCCGCGGCGACGGCGGCCCCGATCGTGGTGTAGGTGGCGTTCGGGCAGTGGGCCGTGACTCCGGCCGCGGAGACGACGAGGGTGGACGCGGCGTAGCTGGGTGTGGCCGGGAACGCCGTGGCCACCACCGCCACCGCCGGCAGAAGGGCGTAGAGCGTTCGCATTTCCTCACCTGTCGATCAGCGAGCATGGCAGAACGGCGCGGGTCGGGGTGCACCGCCGGACCGCACTGTGTGATCGCTGGAGCCCCGGGGCAAGCTGCCCCGCTGGGAGGGCAGGAGGATCCACCGGCACGGTGGTACCGCCTGCACGGCCGGCCGTGCCCGGAGGGGCGAATGCGGTGATGAGATGAGCGGCTCCCGCCCGGGTCGGGCGGGAGGCCGGGGCCGCGGACGCGGTCGGCGGCGGGCCCGCCGAGGCGGTGGCCACCGCCTCGGTCACCACCCGCTCGAAAGCACTGGTCCTGTCCCCGTCTCCTGATGTACCGAGCACGGCGTGGCGGTGGGGGCGGTGTTGGCATACCGCAGGCGGGATCCGCGGTGCCGCGCTGCCCACTTCGGCGGCCGCACGGCCGGCGACGGGCGACGGGCGAGGAAAATGTGTCGAACGCGGAGTCGACCTTTGAGAAGGTCCTGAGTGCCCTGGAACTGCTGCGAGAGGAAGCCCGTGCCGCGTGCCGTCACCTTGATTCGTTCTGCCTCCCTGTCCGATGTCGCGGAGTACGCCTACGCGGCCACTGCCCCGGCCGAGTCGCGGCTGATCTTCCTGGCCGGAGCATGTCCTCTGAACGAGGACGGCTCCACTGCGGCGATCGGGGACGTCGCGGGGCAGGCGGCCAGGGCCGTGGAGAACATGCGGACCGCCCTGACGGACTCGGGCGCGTCACTGCACGATGTCATCAGCACCCGTGTTCTCGTTGCCTCTCACCGGCGGGAGGATCTGGTGACGGCGTGGGAGGTCGTCCGGGACGCGTTCGGTGACCACGACGTGCCCAGCACATTGATGGGTGTGACCGTGCTCGGCTATGACGGCCAGCTCGTGGAGATCGAAGCCGTCGCCGCCGTGCTCGATTCCTGAGCCGACGGGCCATCCCCGCCGAGCCGGCCGAGTCCGCCGAGTTGGCCGAGCCGGCGCAGCGCCCCTCCCGGGCACACCCCGGGACGGGCGTAACACATCGTCGGCACGGAAGCTGCGCTGCTCCTCCCCGGGTGGCCGCACCAGCCGTAGGACACCGGCCCGGCCCGCCGGCTGGTGCCGGTGGGCCGGGCCGGCGCTGTCGCCGCTTCGCGACCGGGCGGTCGCGGGATTCAGATGATGTTCTTGTAGAGGTTCCAACCGGTACCGAACTTCACCCGGGCGGTGAAGGTCTCGGTACCCGCCTTGCCCGTCGAGGAGTACCGGTACACGACGCCGTTCGGAAGACGGCAGAGCAGGTCGCCCTTGCTGTCGCCGTCGATGTCACCCGGGACGAACAGCTTGTCGTACTGGTCGAAGCCGCTGCCGACCTGCTCCCGGGTGGCGAACGGCGCGGTGGCCGTGCCCGTGCCCTTGAAGAGGAACAGCCGGCCTGAAGCGTCCCGGGCGAGCAGGTCGGGTCGACCGTCGCCGGAGTAGTCGCCCGCGCCGACGAGGGTGTCGTAGCCGTTCCACCCGGTGCCGACCTTGACGCGCGCGCCGAACCTGGTCACCAGCGCACCGTCGCCGGGGTGGAGCCACAGCGTGCCGGCGGAGTCGCGGCCGAGGAGGTCGCCCTTGCCGTCGCCGGTGAGGTCACCGGGGCCGACCGTCAAGGCGTAGTTCCACGTCGTGCTGACCCGCTCGCCCTGGATGTACAGGTCGCTGCCGATGTTCTGTACGTAGGTCGCGTGGTTGCGGCTGTTGAGCCCGGTGGCGTACGTGTTGCGGGAGCCGGGCGTCTCCTTGCCGGCCCAGACCGGCGGCGTCCGGTAGTCGCCGTTGGCCAGGGCGCTGTACTTGGCGAGGTCGTTGTCCGCCTCGGTGCCGAGGTTCTGTGCCTTGCCGTAGAGCGGCGTGGTGCCCGCGCCGACGATGAACTTGTTGAGTTCGTAGCCACTGCCGAAGTACTCGGGTGCGGCGAACTTGCCGCCACCGACCGACTTGAACCAGTACTCCACGCCGTCGCGGTCGCGGGCGAGCAGGTCGCTCAGGCCGTCGCCGTCACCGTCGTCCGAGCCGGTGATCACGTTGTACGCGTTCCAGCCGGTGCCGACCTTGACACGGGCCTTGAGCGGGGCGGTGGCGCTGCCGGCCCCCTTGTGGAACCACAACTCACCGCTCAGCGTACGGGTGAAGACATCGCCGAGGCCGTCGCCGTCGGCATCGCCGGCCCCGACCAGTTGGTCGTAGATCCCCCAGCCGGAGCCGACCTTGACCCGCGTGTTGAAGGGTTTGCCGACGCTTCCGGTGCCGGTGTACAGCCACAGGTCGCCGGCGTAGTCGCGGGCCAGCAGGTCGGGGTGGCGGTCCCCGGTGACGTCGCCGGTGGCCATGACGCGGTTGTAGATCTGCCATCCGCGTCCCGACCAGAGGGGCGCCGACGTGCTCGTCAGGCCGGCCTCGTAGAGCGTGAGCACACCGTCGAAGGAGAGCGAGAGCAGCTCCGCCTTGTTGGTGCCGCCCACGTCGCCCACCGGCAGCAGGTCCTTGAACGAGGCCGAGGGGTCGGGGTCGGTCTTGTAGATCGCGTATTCGCTCCAGGACGAGATCGACGACAGATAGACGGCCGTGGTCTGGTCGTACTCCATGACGATCATGTCGCTGATGCCGTCGCCGTCGACGTCGTGCCGCGGTTTGGCGGCGGCCGACGGCGCCGGCGGCGTGACGCGGCCGGGCAGGACGACGCTCGGGTACGCGTGATCGCTGCCCGGTGCGTCGGCCGAGACCGACTCCGCCGCCGGGCCGGCCGGTGGCCGGGCGGTGGCGGAGTCGGGTATGCCGGGCGGCGGGGCGACGCTGGTCGGGGCGGCGCTGCCCGGGGCGAGGCTGCCCGGGGCGAGGCTGCCCGGGGCGGCGTTGCTCGGGGCGGCGGCCAGGGCGCTGACGGCCAGGGCCAGTACGCCGCCGGCGGCGGCCAGTGCACTCAGTCTTCCGCGGTGTGATGAAGTCAAGATCCCCCCTGAGGATCGAGCCGGGACTCGCCCGGACACGTCTCACTGCTTGCCTGGAGACACCCATCACGCGTGAACGGTTCCCACTTCCCGCCGTGTCGCGCATGCCGCGCGCCATTGACCACGCCGCCGGACGGTCTGCATCAACTCCTTTTCGCGTAGGTGTAGTTGGGGTGGGTGAGGGATTCGACCGGTACGGACACCCGTGGCGGTCGTGTCCGGCTAGACGTGCTCCGTGGTGGTGGTGCTGGTCGTGGTGCTGCCGGTGCTGCTGCTGTCGCCGGAGGAGGCGGTCTGTCGGCGGGAGAGGGAGCTGGGCCACCAGCTGCGGGGGCCGATGTCGATCACGAGAGCGGGGACGAGGAGGGAGCGCACGACGAGGGTGTCGAGGAGGACGCCGAACGCGACGATGAAGGCGATCTGGACGAGGAAGGCGAGCGGGATGACCATCAGGGCGGCGAAGGTGGCGGCGAGGACGACACCGGCCGAGGTGATGACGCCGCCGGTGGTGGTGAGGCCGCGCAGGACGCCCCGGCGGACGCCATGGGTGAGGGATTCCTCGCGGACCCGGGACATGAGGAAGATGTTGTAGTCGACGCCGAGGGCGACCAGGAACACGAAGCCGTAGAGGGGGACGGAAGCGTCCGTTCCGCTGAAGCCGAGCAGGTGCTGGAAGACGAGCGCGGAAACGCCGAGCGTGGCCAGGAAGTTCAGGGCGACGGTGGCCACCAGCAGCACGGGGATCAGTACGGAGCGCAGGAGCAGGACGAGGATGAGCAGGATGATGACCAGGACGACGGGGACGATGAGGGTACGGTCGCGGGCCGCGGTTCGTTCGGTGTCGTACTGCTGGGCGGTGTAGCCGCCGACCAGGGCGTCGGCCCCGGGCACGGCGTGGACGCGATCGCGCAGTTCCCGGATGGTGGTCTTCGCCCGGTCGCTGTCCGCGGTCGCGGTGAGGGTGGCGTCGATGCGGATCCGGCCGTCGACGACCAGAGCCTCGTCGCCGGGGCGCCCGGAGGCGGTGGAAGGGGCGGCCGAGGCGACGCCGTCCGTGGCCTGGACGGCCGCTCGCACCTCCTTGGCCTTGTCGGCATCGGCGATGATCACCGCGGGCTGGCCGGAACCGCCGGGGAAGTGCCTGCCGAGTGTCTCCTGGGCCGCGACGGAGGGTGCGTCCTTGACGAAGATCTCGTCGAGGGGCACTCCCCGCGAGGACAGGGTGGGGGCGAAGGCTGCGAGGACCAGCATGAGCAGGGTCGTCGAGACCCAGACCCGGCGCGGTGCCCGGTCGATGAGGCCGGCGACGCGGCGCCAGATCCGGTGCCCTTCCGCCGTGGCATCGGCAGGTTTGGGCGTGGCGGGCCAGAAGGCGGCGCGGCCGACGAGGGCCAGGACGGCGGGCAGGAACGTCAGGGTGGTCAGCAGCGAGCAGAGGATGCCGATCGCGCCGACCGGGCCGAGGGCCCTGTTGTTGGTCAGGTCGCTTGCGAGGAGCGCGAGGAGGCCGAGGGCCACGGTGGCGGCGCTGGCCGTGATCGCCCCGGCGGAGCGTCGCACCGAGGCGGCGGCCGCGGCCATGCGGTCGCCCCGGGCCGCGAGTTCCTCCCGGAACCGGGCGGCCAGCAGCAGTGCGTAGTCCGTCGCCGCTCCGATGACCAGGATGGACAGGATGCCCTGGACCTGGCCGTCGACGCGTACGACACCCCGGTCGGCCAAGGCGTAGACGACCGCGCAGGCGAGGCCGAGGGCGAAGACGGCGCTGATGATGATCACGAAGGGCAGCAGCAGGCTGCGGTAGACCAGGAGCAGGATCAGCAGGACCGCACCGAGCGCGACCCCCAGCAGGAGGCCGTCGATGCCGGCGAAAGCGTCTGCGAGGTCCGCCTGGGTGGCGGCGGGGCCGGCGATCTGCGCGGTCAGTTGCGGCACGGAGGTGGCGGCCGTCCGTACCTCGTCCAGCACCGCGGGGAGGTCCTTTCCGAGGTCGGGAGCCAGGGGGACGACGGCCTGCAGGGCCAGGCCGTCCGCGGAGCGCAGCGCGGGCGAAGGCTGCCCCGTGATGCCGGCCCTACCGGCCAGCGCGGTGACCGCGGCGGTCGCTGCGCGCTGCTGGGTGTCGCTGATCGCGCCGGCGTCGGATGCCTGCCAGACGATGATCGCGGGGACCGACTCGGAGCGCTCGAAGGCTCGGCGGGCCTCGAGGACCTGGGTGGACTCCGCGCTCTGCGGGAGGAACGCCGCCTGGTCGTTGGTGGCCACCTCGCCGAGCTTTCCCGCGTAGGGGCCGAGGGCTCCGCCGATGCCCAGCCAGACCAGCAGCAGCAGTACGGGCACCAGCCGCCGGGCCCAGCGTGGTGTGCGCGTCACAGCAATCACTTCCATCGCTCCCATCACTCCCATCACCCCAATCACTCCGATTGGTCCAATTACTCAATGATGAAGTATCTCAATCATCGAGAGATCTTATGCTGGTGCCATGCGCAGCGCCGACCGCCCCCTGGACGAACCTCCCCTCGAAGACCCGATCGGGTTGCAGACCTTCGCCGTGCTGTTGCGCGCGATGAACGCCGACTTCAACCGGATCGCCCAGGAGTTCGCCCATGCTCAGGGCCTGCACCTGACCGATGTGCAGGCGCTGATCGCCGTACTCGACGCCGAGCGTGACGAGAGTGCGGTGCCCATGACCCCCGGGCGGCTGGGTGCCCGGATGAACCTGACCTCGGGTGCGGTGACGGCATGCCTGGACCGGCTGGAGAAGGCAGGCCACCTGCGCCGCGTTCGCGCGGCCGATGACCGGCGGGTCGTCCACCTGCACTACACCAAGGCGGGCAGGGAGGCCGCACGCGAGTACTTCCGCCCCCTGGCTCGCTCCACCGACGCCGCTCGATCGCATTTCAGCGCCGACGAACTCCACGTCGTGGTGCGGTTCATGGCCGAGATGAACCGTCAGCTCGCCCGGCTGCGCAGCAGCTGAACGCCGCGCGGTACGCATACGGGTTCCGGCCGACGGGCATCCGCCCACGGTGACCGATGCCGAGCCGACTCAGGACCAGTACCCGCCCGGGCCCCCGCCCCCGCCCCAGCCCCCGGAACGCGTCCGGACCGAACCGGTCCGGGCTCTGCACGCCGCCTACCAGGCCCTCGCGGCCGTGGTGGCCCCGCTGGAGGACGAGGACTCCTGGCAGCCCACCGGCTGTACGGGCTGGGCCGTCCGGGACCTGCTCCACCACTGCCTCATGGACTGCGAGCGCGGCCTCGTGGCACTCCACACCCCCGCCCCCGGACCGGTCGACCGGGACGCCGTCACCTACTGGAGCGACTGGCGCCCCGGTACCGAGGGCGCGGCCAACGGCCGGCGATGGGCGCGGGTCAGCGCGAGCATGTTCCTGTACTTCGACCAGTTGCGCGGGCTGTACCTGGAGACCGCGGCAGCCACCCTGCACGCCGCCGCCGCGACCGACCCCGGCCTCCTCGTCTCGACCCAGGGCCACACCCTGACCGCCGGCGACCTGATGAGCACCCTCACCGTCGAGGCGACCATCCATCACCTCGACCTCGTCGCCTCATTCCCACACGCTCCCGGGCCGTCCCCGTCCGGACTGGCCCGCGTACGTGACACCCTGGACGGGCTGCTCGGCCGCCCGCTCCCGCTCGATTGGAACGACGAGCACTACGCACGCGCCGCCACAGGCCGCCTGCCCCTCACGGACGCCGAAGCACGCGCACTGGGACCGGACGCCGCGTCCTTCCCCCTGTTCGGGTGACGGCACCGGTGTTCCACAGGCCGCCCTCCCCAGCTCCGACCCGCTCGGCGGCACCCCCGGGTCGTGTCGTCGCCCGGTGAATCCGGAGTGGTGCGGGTGCGGTGCTGCGTCGTCCGTGCTGAGATCGGCCGGGTGAAGGATCCCTTCGGCTGTGATGATCCGTCCCTGCTGGCGCTCGGCGCCACGGCAGACCGGGCGGCGGCCCGCCGAGCGGTGGCCGCGCACGCCACCGATCCTGAGGACCTGGCGCGGCTGCTGGACATACTCGGCCTGCTCCCGGCACCCCCGCCCGAGCCGGCGGTGGACGCGCTGTCGTCGGTCGCCGACGCTCCGCGTCGACTCCCTCCTCCGCCTTGCGATCGCACGCACCAGGCACCGCCCACCGATCCGGCCTGATCCGAAGGACAGGCCCCGGGCCGTTCCGGTCGGATCCACACAAGCGGCCCCCGTCCCCTTTCCGGGTACGGGGGCCGCTGCGGTCGCGACGATCGGGCTCCCGCCCAGCTAGGCGAAGGAGAACCAGTTGACGTTGACGAAGTCGGAGGGCTGGCCGCTGTCGAAGGTCAGATAGACGTCGTGGGTTCCGGTGGTGCGGCGGATGTCGGTGGGGACGGTGCGCCACGCCTGCCAGCCGCCGGTGTTGGCGACGGCGAAGCCGCCGACCGGGGTGGCCGTGGGGCTGTCGAGGCGGACCTGGACCAGGCCGCTGACTCCGCCGGCGGCCCCGGAGGCGACGCGGGCGTCGAAGCGGGTGGCACCGGTGGAGCCGAAGGCGACGGCCGAGTACTTGAGCCAGTCGCCGTTCGACAGATGGCCGACGTCGGATCCGCCGCCGCCGTCGGAGCAGGCCTCGACCTGGGCTCCGGACTGGGCGTTGAACGCCTCGGCCTGGATGGTGCTGAAGGCGCTGACCCCGCCGCCCGGGGCGGTGGCGGTCGGCGTCGGCTCCGGTGTGCCGCCGCCGGCCACACCGCCGACCGTGATGGTCCAGCGGCCGGGGGTGCCGGACTGCACCTTGCCCTCGAAGTCGACTCCGGCCGGGTGCACGTCGTCGTACGGGAAGGCGTACCCGAGATGGTCGGGGGTGGCGTTGTGCAGGATGCGGGAGTAGTGGTTGGTGCGCGGCCGGGTGTAGAAGGCGGCGGGATTCTCGGCGGTCGGCTGGTGGGGGTTGTCCAGCAGGGTGGTGCGGTTGAAGGCGGCGGCGAGCCGTGCGCTGAGATTGCCCATCAGGTCGTTGCCCGTGGTGAAGGGCGCGTCGCTGCAGGAGAAGATCGACAGGGTGGACGGCTTGGCGAAGCTGCCGACTCCGGGGAAGGTGAGGACGTCGCCGTTCACCCGGCCGGTGACGGTTCCCCAGGTGAACTGGGTGTCGATGCGCAGGTCGGTGGAGCGGTACTTGTTCCACACCTCGTCCACGTAGCCGTCGAAGTAGCCGCGGAACAAGGCGCTGTTGCCGCGGATCGCCAGGTTGGGGCTGAGTACGCGCAGGTCGCGGCCGCCCGCGGTGACGATCAGTCGGCTCCAGTCGCTGCCGTCGGCGGCGGACTGGGCCCGTAGCGCGGCGGCGACCCGGGACAGTCCGTCGGCGGGCAGCCCGCGCACCGTCTGGGTGCCCTGCCCGGTCTCCAGCTGGAAGGCGATCGGCAGCGAGACCATGTCGACGAACGTGATGTTGGCGTACAGCTGGTCGCTGTTGAAGGTGAACTCGCAGAAGTCGTGGGCGACGTTCGCGTTGGGGTCGGTGGGGTTGCTCACCGACGGCAGGGCCAGACCGCCGCCGCGGTTCACCAGGAAGGTGAGCTTCGTGCCGACGGAGAAGTAGATGCGGCCGCTGTCCAGGCGCGGCAGCGTCACCCGCCGAGCTCCGGCGCCGGACGCGTTGAGCGGGATGGCGCAGTCGACCCCGAGCGGGGTCTGATCGGCGGCCGGAGCCGGCGGGTGGTACAGGCTGGAGCCGTTGGCCTGGATGAAGGCCCAGGAGCCGCCGGCCGCGGGGTCACGGCCGAGCACATAGGCGTACACCGTGTTGTTGCCGGTGGTGTTCACCAGGTCCAGGGGGAGCGTGGCGGTGGTGGTCGCGTTCGCGCTCATCTCGAGCCAGGCGGCCGCGGCGGGCACGGCCAGGGCCAGGCCCGCTGTCACGGCGAGGAGTTTTCTACGGGGCATGGTTCGTTGGTGGCGAGCCGTCACGGGGTGGGGGTCCGTTCTTCGTGAGGTCGGGCGGGGGAGCGGTCGGACGCAGGCAGGGACCGGGGGAGGGGGAGTGGGGAGGGCGGCGGGGCTGGTGGGTCGGCCTCAGCCGACCGTCCACTTCTGGTTGGCGGCGCCGCTGCAGGTCCAGGTCTGCAACCGGGTGCCGTCGGCGGAGGAGTTGCCCTTGGCATCCAGGCACTTGCCCGCACCGATGTTGGTGAGGTCACGGGCGGCGGTGTACGTCCACTTCTGGGCGTTGGTGCCGTTGCAGGTGTAGAGCTGGACGACGGCGCCGTCGGCGGTGGAGCCGCCCGCGACGTCCAGGCACTTGCCGAGGGCGCGGACGGTGCCGTCGCCGCCGATGGTCCACTGCTGGGCCGCGTTGCCGGTGCAGTCGTGCAACTGGATGGGGGTGCGGTCGGCGTCGGAGCCGCCGGCGACGTCGACGCACATGCCGCCGATGCCACGGATCGGGCGTGCGGCGGGGGCGCCGGCGGAGGAGGCGCGGACGTAGTCGATGGTCATCGTCTGCGGGAAGGACGTGGAGGCGTCCGGGCTGCCGGGCCAGTCCCCACCGACGGCCAGGTTGAGGATGATGAAGAACGGGTGGTCGAAGACCCACTTGTTGCCGCCGGTGTCGGCCGGCGTGAGGGTCTTGTACGTGGTGCCGTCCACCGACCAGATGAGGGAGTTCGGGCTCCAGTCGACGGCGAACACGTGGAAGTCGTCGGCGAAGGCGCGGCCGCCGGGCAGGCTGTACGCGGCGCCGAGGCCGCCCGCTCCGGAGTAGCCGGGGCCGTGCACCGTACCGTGCACGGTGTTCGGTTCGCGGCCGATGTTCTCCATGATGTCGATCTCGCCGCTGCCCGGCCAGCCCACGCTGCCGAGGTCGTTGCCGAGCATCCAGAAGGCGGGCCAGATGCCCTGGCCGCGCGGGATCTTGATGCGGGCCTCGAAGCGGCCGTACGCCTGGGTGAAGGTTTTGGCGGTGTTCAGCCGGGCCGAGGTGTATTGGCACTGCCCGTACCAGCAGCCGAGGCCGGCGTCGGTGTTCTTCCGCGCGGTGATGACGAGGTTGCCCTGGCCGTCGAGCGCGGCGTTCGAGGTGCTGTTCGTGTAGTACTGCAGCTCGTGGTTGCCGAAGCCCGAACCGCCGGTCTCGAGGGTCCACTTGGCGGCGTCAGGGGCGCGACCGGCCGCGCCGTCGAACTCGTCGGACCAGTTCTGCGCGACAACTGCGGCACCGGCGGTCGGGGCGACCGAACGGGTGAAGGACATGAGCACCGCCGCGACCAGGGCGGTGGTCACGAGGAGCACCACTCCGCCGAGAGAGCGGCGACGTGCGCGATGAGCAGCAGCAGACATGGGCATCGTTCCTTGTCTGGAGGGGGGAGGCGGGGAGGAGGAGAAGGAAGGGGAGGAGGGGCGGAGGAGGGGAGGAGGAGGGGGGCCAGGCCGGGCGAGCCGTGAAGAGTGACGGGGAGGGGTGCGAGAGCGCTCTCAAACGTGACGCGATGTCCCCCGAGGCAGTGAGTATTACGGAGGGGTAACTGTCATGGCAACGTCAGCCGCCCTCCTTGCACGCCCCTGACCTGGGGTTTTCTCTTGTGGCCTTCGGCTTAACGGTCCCTTAAGGCTGGCTTGATGCAGAGAGGTGTGAAGCGGAGCCTCACGCGATCGACAGCCGGTCGGCCGCCGCGGGTACTCCGCGCCGGGCGTCACGTGGAGGTGTCCGGAGCGGCACAGCCCATCGATGGGTGTACCGCCGTCGGCCCGCGACGCCGGACGCCGGACAGGTCGACGAGCAGCGCCGCCGACCCCGTACGGGAAGCGGGGCGACAGGCCCTTCCGGGTGCTCGTGCCCGGAAGGACCTGGTGCGGAGCCAGGGTCAGGCGGTGTGCAGCGTCAGGCTGTAGCGGCCGAGGATCTCGTTGATCGGCTGGAACCACGTCTGGCCGCCGGACGAGCAGTTGCCCCAGCCGCCGGAGGTGACGCCCTGGGCCTGGTCCCCGCTGAGGAACGAGCCGCCGGAGTCGCCTCCCTCGGCGCAGACGCTGGTCTTCGTCATCTGGTGGACGGCGCCCTGGCTGTAGTTGACGGTCTCGTTCTTGGCGAGGACGGTGCCGCAGTGCCAGTGCGTCGTGGACCCCGACCGGCAGATCGAGGCGCCCACGGGAGCCTCGGCGGAGCCGCCTACCAGCTGGTCCGGGATGGTGCCCCAGCCGAGCACCACCGGTACGGTCCACCAGCCGCTGTGGATGCCGACGTACGCGTAGTCGTTGCCGGGGAACGAGGACCCCTGGAAGGTGCCCATCGCGGACCCGTCCCAGCCGCGCACGGCGGCCCCCGCCTGCGCGCAGTGCCCAGCCGTCACGAAGCCGCCGTACACGGAGAAGCCGATCGAACAGCGGACGTTGCCGGTGTAGTACGGGTCGCCGCCGACGGTGCCGGCGGCGTACGTACGGGGAGCCTGCGCCGTCTCGGCGACGGTGACGGTGACGGATTCGCCGGCCCGGGCCCGGTCGACGAACTCCCGTACGGCGGGGGCTTCCCGCTCGGCACCCACGACCGTGACGACGACGCTGTTGGTCCGCGGGTCGACGTGCCAGCCGGCCACACCGGCGGGGGCGCGCAGCGTGTCCAGGCGCGCCTTGGCGCGGTCCAGCGCGGCGGCGCTGTGCCGGACGAGGCGGGTGTCGGCGCCCAGCGCCCGCGCCTCGGATTCCTGCGCGCGGTCGGTCACCGCGACGACGAGCCGACCGGTGGACGGCTCGTACCACGAGCCGCCGTACGCACCACCCGTGGCCTGCCGTGCGGCCTTCTCCACGGTCGCGGCGGCCCTTTCCGCGCTCAGCCGTTCCTCGGCCTGCGACGCGGTGAGCCCGAGGTCCCGGCGCATCGCGTCGAGCAGTCCGGCCGAGGCGGACGGCGCTGTGGCGGACGATGCCGCGGCGGGCTCCGGAAGCGGGACGGCGCTCGCCACGCCGGCGTCGGCGGCGCCCAGGCCGACGGTCAGGAGCAGGGCGGCGAAGGCGGTGCGTAAGGGGGTGGTGTGTTTCACGAGACCTCCTGGTGTGGGGGGTTGAACGCTTGAGAGCGCTCTCACAGAGTGTCGAGCGCTACGCTAGCCGACCCTATTTGTCAGGTCCATACCAAGTTCCGGTTCCGTCGCGGCAAGACCCGCGCGACCCCTCGGTCACCGAGGCCCGCCCCGGCGCCGAGGGCCGACTCCGCCACCGGCCCGACGGACGTCGGGGCGGTGACGGTCACGTTCACGGTCATGGTCGGTGGACCACACGGCCGAAGGGTCGGCGGCACCACACGCTCGGATCGACCGGCGAGGCGTGCGCGCGACGGACGGCGAAGCTGGGCGAAGTTCCGCCGGCGCGGCGCAGGACAGATGCTCTGCGTCAGGCGATCGTGTGTTTCTCCCTCCGCCCCAAGCGCCGTCGGCGTTGCTCAGGCCCGCGGCTGCCGGCAGGTGAAGCCACCGATCATCCAGTCGCCCGGCCGTCGGTACTGGGTGACCGGGTGTCAGTGCCTACGCCCCGGGTGCTTGGCGTGATCACGTTCGCCGTCGAAGAGACTTGGGACCGCATCGAGAGTTGGCTCGAGCGGTACGCCCCCGTCACCCACGGGCTGCTGCGACCGCCGGCCCTCCTGGCGGACATCGCGGCGGCCGAATTCCGGCTGGGGGTGACCTTCCCGTCAGATCTGAGGGAGTCGTTGTTGCGTCACGACGGTGGGGACCTCCTGGACGGAACGCTCAGGCTCGACCACTGCGGACCACCGTCGGGAGTCAGGGCGTGCGGGGGTGCGGGGTCGAGCGGTCGCCGATCACGACGAAGAACGGGTCGTGGATCGGGTCGTTGTCGTACCGGGCGAGGAGACGCCCGCCGGTTTCCTGGTCCTCGACCGGGTGACCGCGGGCCTTGCCCGACATGAGAGCAGGGCCTGGCGGTGTGCGGGGGAAATCCAGGGGAGCGGATGGCCGAGCGCTGCTACGGTCGGGCGCTATGAGCTGGCTTCCCGATGACTTCGTCCACCCCGTCCTGATACCGCTGCCGGGCAGTGGTCATCACCTACGGCCGATCCGGGAGGCGGACACCCCGCTCGACTATCCGGCTGTGATGGGTTCGCGCGAGCGGCTGTGGACCATGTTCGGCCCGGCCTGGGGTTGGCCCGCGGCCACCATGACGTACGAGGCCGACCAGGCCGACCTGTTGCGGCACGAGAAGGAGATCGCCGCGCACCAGTCGTTCAACTACGCGCTGTTCGACGCGGCGGAGACGGCTCTGCTCGGTTGTGTGTACATCGACCCGCCGGAGAGGGCCGGCGCGGACGGCGAGATCTCCTGGTGGGTGGTGGACGAGCTGGTGGGCAGCGAGGTCGAGCAGGCCCTCGACGCGCTGGTGCCGCAGTGGATCGCCGCCGACTGGCCGTTCGAGCAGCCGCGCCTCCTGGGTCGTGAGATCTCCTGGTCGGACTGGCTCGCCCTGCCGAAGCATCCCGACGCGTAGTGACCGCGTCATCGCCGGCCAGGTCGTCCGCAGCGGCGTCATAGAGGAGTTCGAGCGCCGCGTCGTCGTCTTCGCGTTCGACAGCGGCCAGTAGCAAGGGCAGATCCACCGACCGATTGTGCGTGGCAACCACCCGACAACACACGCACCCCTTGCGGCCCCGCCGTCCCGTCCCGTCCGGCACACCCCCGCACACGCAGCGCACCCGGCAGGCCATCAGGGCGCACGACCGGCGCCGGAAAGAACGTCCTCAGGTGCCGGAGCACGCGCGGGCGGAACCGGCCGAACTCGAGCGGCTGCGGCCGTACTTCGTGACGCTTGAGCATCTGGCGCATCTGGCGCATCTGGCGCGGCGGACGAGGACGCCGTACGTGCGGCTGCCGTGGTGGAACGCGCCCGAGGACCGCAGGCTGCGCGACCGCGAGGACGCCTTCCCGCTGGGGGCGCGCTGCTGGTGGCACCGGTGCTCGAGCCGGGGGCGGACTGCTGGTGGGGGACGCCGGGGACGGGTTCGACGTGCCTGAGGTGGAGCGGTTCGCGGTCCGGTGGCGGGCCGGGCAGGTGGTGGTGACGCGGGAGGACGGACTGGGGCGGCGGCGGCGGGGGCGGGGGTGCCGGTGGCGCCGGAGAAGGGACGGGCCGGGGGAGAAGGGCGTGGGGGGACAGCCTGCCCGGCGGGGCTGCGCCCCGGCGCCGGCCGGGGTTTCGCCCGGCCGGCGCTGGTGGGGGTGCGCGGTCGGCTGTCCGTCACGGGCAGCTGATGCGGGTGTCGCCGGTGTCGGTGGTGCAGGTGTCGGAGCCGGAGCCGCCGTTGGCGGTGTCGTTGGCGCTCACGCCGTCGGTGGTGGTCAGGCGGTCGTTGCCGTAGTAGCCGGTGAGGACGTCGTTGCCGCGGTCGCCGTTCATGGTGTCGTCACCGAAGCCGCCGTCGAGGTTGTCGTTGCCCGGGCCGCCGTGGACGGTGTCGTTGCCGAAGCCCGCACGCACCGTGTCGTTGCCGGACAGCGCGCAGATGACGTCGTTGCCGTAGCCACCGGTGAGGGTGTCGGTGCCGGACGTGCCGATGATCGTGCAGCCCCGGGCATTGTTGACCGAGGTGGTGGCGGTGGCGCTGTTGTCGCCGCTGTTCGGGTCCTGCGGGGAGCCGGTCACGGACGCGGTGTCCCGGAGGGTGCCGGTCGCGCGCGGTTCGGCGGTCACGGTGACCGTGGCGCTCGCGCCGGGGGCCAGGCTGCCCAGGGCACAGGTCGCGCCCGTCGCGGTGGTGGTGCAGGTGCCCTGGGAGGGCACGGCCGAGATCAGGGTGCCGCCGGCTCCGGAGAGGGAGTCGGTCAGGGAGACGCCCGTCGCGGTCGCCGTGGAGGAGGCCGCGTTGGTCACCCGGACCGTGTACGTCGCCTGGTCGCCGATGCTCACCGTCGTCGTACCGGACTTGGTGACGGACAGGTCCGCCGACGGCGGCGGGGGCGTGGTGCCGCCACCACCGAGGTAGCGGGCCACGCCGCGGTCGGCGGCGAGGCTGTTGGCCTGGCCGACGACCCCGCCGGCGACGATCTTCCCGTCGGGCTGAAGGGCCACCTGGGAGGCCTGCTCGGAGGGGCCGCCGAAGTCGGTCGTCAGCCGGCCGTCACCGTCGAAGGAGGTGTCCGCGGCGCCGTTGGTGTTGTACCGGGCCAGCGCCCAGTCGCCCGCGTACCGGCCCGCGACGACGATCCGGCCGTCGGACTGCAGGGCGACGTCCGCGGCGTCGGCGCTGTCCGGTCCGAAGGTGGTGGTGACCCGGCCGGCGCTGCCGAACGTCGGGTCCAGGGCGCCTGCGGCGGTGAATCGCGCCAGCCCGAAGACGTTGTCATCGCCGGTCGCGACGACGATCCGGCCGTCGGACTGCAGGGCCACGCCCCGGGCCCTGGCCCCGAAGCCGGGGGTCGCCCGGCCGTCGCCGTCGAAGGTCGGGTCGAGGCTGCCGTCGGTGTTGTAGCGGGCGAGCGTGACGCCGCCGGGGCCGGCCCCGGCGACGACGACCCGGCCGTCGGGACGGAGGGCCAGGTCGGCGGCCGAGGCGAAGGTTCCGCCCGGGAAGGTGGTGACGGCCTTGCCGTCGCCGTCGAAGGTCGGGTCCAAGGAGCCGTTGGCGTTCCAGCGGACCACGACCCAGCTCGCGAGGCTCTGGCCGGCCGCCACGATGCGGCCGTCGGGCTGCACGGCCACGGTCATGGCGGTCTCGATCGCGTCCGGGTCGATGTCGGTGACCGCCCTGCCGCCCGTGCCGAAGGTCGGGTCGAGGCTGCCGTCGGGGTTGTAGCGGGCGGCCACCCAGTCGCCGTTGCCGGCGATCGAGGTGGACCCGCCGACCGCGATGATCTTGCCGTCGGGTTGCAGGGCCAGCGCCCTGGCCTCGTCGTTGTTGAAGTCGAAGTCGGTGTTGACGATGCCGTCGCCGCCGAACGTCGTGTCCAGGCTGCCGTCGGCGTTGTAGCGCACCAGTACGAAGTCACCGCTGGTCTCGTCGAAGTAGCCGTCGCCCACCGTGATGATCTTGCCGTCGGGTTGGACGGCCATGCCCGAGACGTTCTCGTAGCCGGTCACGTCCGTGACGACCTTGCCGTCGCCGCTGAAGGCGGGGTCCAGATCGCCGGGAGCGGCCGCGGCCGCCGTGGGCAGGCCGAGTACGAGCGCCAGAGCGGCGGCACCGGCGGCGCCGGCGGCGGCGGCGCGCCGGGCCCGGCGCCGTGGGGAGTGCTGGGGCATGCGCGAACCACTTCCGTCCGTCGGTACCTTGGGTGCCCCAGCTTTCTGGGACACCGGGTCGGGACGGGGTCGCGGCGGGCCGGGGCTGCGCCCACTGGACCGCCGTGTTCCACCCCCAGGAGTGACGGACCGGTCATCCGAACGGCCCGGTACGACTGCCGTCATCCGTAGCGGCCGGCGAACCGGGCGGTCGCGGCCCGCGCGTGCAACGGGAACGCCGAGGCCGGGGGCCGGGGGCCGGGGGAGAGCATGCGGATCAGGCCGTGGCCGCGGACCTCGCCGAGTGTCAGGGAGCCGGCCACCCGCAGCATGTCGCCCCGGTGCGTGCACGCGGATGCGGTCCAGGCGCACGGTGAGGTCGTTCCGGTGTGGCGGACACCCGGAGATCTGGGCTCGGCGGTGGCCCAGCCGATGACTTCACGGGTGGAGACGTCGATGACGGTCGCGAGGTGGAGCCGGCCACCACCTGGGCACCTCCCTGGCCGCCGACACACTCGAAGCCGCTTGCCGCAGGCGGCGCCGTGACCGTGCGGCCGCTCCCCACGGATCGCTCGTGACAGGGTTGAGCGCTTTCCGGCCCGTAGCCCCGGGGCAGGCCCTCCGCCAAGAGTCAGGGGCCCGATGACACGCAGAACGGCCGGTCCGTATTCTTGGGCGGACGCCGAAGGTACTACCGATGCGTCGCAACCGTCCGTCGTAGCCGGACGGCGCCCCATTCCGGGTATCGGATACCCGGCAAACGATCGGGAGTTGACCAGTGATCAGTCTGGCCGCGGCAGGGGGAGTGGCCCTGGTCGAACTGGGCATGGCCCTGACTCCGGGTCCCAACATGATCCATCTCGCCTCTCGCGCGATCACCCAAGGCCGCAGGGCGGGCCTGGTCAGCCTGAGCGGGACCGCCGTGGGCTTCCTGTGCTACCTGCTGGCCGCGGCCGCGGGCCTGTCCGCGTTGTTCGCCGCCGTGCCGGTCGCGTTCACGGTGGTCAAGCTCGCCGGGGCTGCCTACCTGGCCTACCTGGCCTGGGACATGCTCAAGCCGGGTGGCCGCTCGCCCTTCGCCCCGGCCCAGGACCTGCCTCCGGTCTCCGACGTCCGCCTGTTCTCGATGGGGCTCCTGACCAACCTGCTCAACCCCAAGATCGCCCTCATGTACGCCGCTCTACTGCCCCAGTTCATGGCTCCACAGGCGGGTCCGGACTGGGCGCAACTGCTCCAGCTCGGTGGTGTGCAGATCGTCGTGGGGCTCTCCGTCAACGCACTCATCATGCTGGGCGCGGCGCGCGTCTCGGGGTTCCTGGCCACCCGGCCCCGCGTGATGACCGCTCAGCGGTTCGCGTCGGGCGGCTTGCTCGGCGTCTTCGCGCTGCGCACCGCCCTGTCCCGTACGCCCGTCTCGGCCTGAGCCCTGAACGCGCGCCTGTGACACCGGTCCCGCTGTGATCGGCCGGCAGCGTCGCACCTGGACGCGAGCACTCGGTCCGGGTGAAATCGACCCGGCGCCCAAGACGGTGACCTCGATGCCGAGTCGGCCTCACCGTCGCCGGCGCATCGTTCCACGGCTCCGGCCGCCCCGACGGTGCCGTCCGTGACAGCAGCACCGACCGGGCGTACGGCACCATGCCGGGAGGGAGCCGTATGTCGGGTCGGCTGTCCGGTTCCTACCGGGCGTTGCGGCACGCTCCGGCGCCGGACCCGCGTCGCCCCGGGCTTCGGTGCGGCTTCGCTTCACCCAGGGCAGAAGGCCGCTCCCTTCCCCCCGCGCCCCGGATCCCTACGGTGAGGGGATGAGCACTCACGCGTCGAACGAGTCCCGCGTCATCTCCCCGCGCCCGCAGGCCCCGTCGCCCGGTTCCGGCGGGGCGGCCGGCGCCCCGCGGCGACCCGTCGGGGGTCCACAGCCACGCGCGCCGAGGGAGCCGCTGTGGCGTGACCTCGTCGGCGACGTGCTGCGGCGCGAGCGGCTCGCCCAGGAACGCACGTTGAAGGACGTCTCGGAAGCGGCCCGGATCTCGATGCCGTACCTGTCGGAGGTGGAGCGCGGCCGCAAGGAGGCATCCTCCGAGGTGCTCGCGGCCGCCGCCCAGGCCCTCGGGCTCGGCCTCGCCGACCTGCTCCTGCTCGCCGGTGACGAGCTGGCCCGGCACGCCCGGAGCCGGGTGGTCCGGGGTCGTACGTCACCGACGCCGCCCACGGCCCGGTACGACGGCCTCTGCCTCGCCGCCTGACGCGGGCCTGACCCGGGCCTGGCCGGCCCCTGCCCGGACCGGGTCGACGGCCGGGTCGACGGCCGGTACGACGGGGCGCGCCCCCGCCGTACCGGCCGCCTCGGCGACCCTCGGCCACGGCCGCCCGGGCTCAGACGAACGCGAACCGTCGGCTCAGCACCTCGTCGGCGAGCCCGTAGGCCACGGCCTCCTCGGCGGTGAACACCTTCTCCCGGTCCATGTCCGCGCGCAGCGTCGCCACGTCGTGGTGCGTGTGCCGGGACAGGACCTCCTCCACCTGCGAGCGGATCCGGACCATCTCCTTGGCCGCGAGGCTGAGGTCGGAGACCGTCCCCTGCCGGCCACCGCTGGCCGGCTGGCCGAGCAGCACCCGCGCGTGCCGGAGTACGAACCGTCGCCCGGGATCTCCGCCCGCCAGCAGCACCGCCGCCGTCGACGACGCCTGACCGACGCAGAAGGTGGAGATCGGCGCCTGCACGAACGTCATGGTGTCGTAGATCGCCATCAGCGAGGTGAACGATCCGCCGGGCGAGTTGAGGTAGATCGAGATCTCCTGCTCCGGATTCGCCGACTCCAGGTGCAGGAGCTGCGCGATGACCACGTTGGCGACCCCGTCGTCGATCTCGGTGCCGAGGAAGACGATCCGCTCGTTCAGCAGCCGGCTGAAGACGTCGTAGGACCGCTCGCCCTGCGCGGTCCGCTCGATCACGTAGGGAACCGTGTACGACCCCATGTCACAGCCCCGTCCGTCGGCGCGGCGTGGCCGGGCGGATGTCGGCGAGCGACTCCACCACATGGTCCACCATCCCGTACTCCCTGGCCTGTTCGGCCGTGAACCAGCGGTCCCGGTCGCCGTCCCGCGCGATCGTCTCCTCGCTCTGCCCGGTGTGCTGGGCGGTGATCCGCTCCACGGCCTTCTTGGTGAACTGGAGGTTCTCCGCCTGGATCTCGATGTCCGCGGCGGTACCGCCGATGCCCGCCGAGGGCTGGTGCATCATGATCCGCGCGTTCGGCAGCGCGAACCGCTTGCCGTGCGTCCCCACGGTGAGCAGGAACTGGCCCATGCTGGCGGCGAAGCCCATCGCCAGCGTCGAGACGTCGTTCGGGATGAGCCGCATGGTGTCGTAGATGGCGAGACCCGCGGTGACCGACCCGCCAGGGCTGTTGACGTACAGGCTGATGTCGGAACGCGGGTCCTGCGCCGACAGCAGCAACAACTGCGCGCACACCCGGTTGGCCGACACCTCGTCGACCTGGGTGCCGAGGAAGACGATCCGCTGGTCGAGCAGCCTTGCCGCGAGGTGGTCGTCGAAGGGGCCGGGCGGTGTGTCGCCCTCCTCCGCGCGGGGCGCGAGCATGGTGAGGGGAGTCATCTCTTCTCCTTGTCGAGGCGGGGTGCCGTCGACTCCACTCTTGACCTCGGGAACCCCCCGAACGCCGTTCCTCTGCCCCTGGCAGATCAGCCACGGGCGGACACCACGAGGACAAGATCGCCGAAGCGTCCCGGGCCTCGCCCGCATGGTCCGCACCTGAGCCCCGCCCGGTCCGGGGTGCGTTGGGTCCCGGCCCGGGCCGGCACGGTGGGTCCCGGGCCGGGGCGCGGCGGCTCCCGCCGCGGTCAACCGCGTGCCGCGCCGCCGCGTTCGGCGGTGACCAGCCAGGAGCTGCTGCGCAGCCACACCCCCGTGTCGGTCTCGTGGCGCCGCAGTGCGGCCGTCAGCGCCTGGCGCGCGGCGTCCCGCGCGGGCGGGGCCACCTGGTCGAGGAGGTGACGTCCGGGGCCGGAGTCCAGGAGGAAGGCCGCGGCGTCCGACGCGTCCGAACCCCAATTCCCCGACGCCTCGACCCGCTGGACGTCCACCCCGCCGAACCCGCCCGCGGCGAGCAGTTCGCGGATGCGGCCGGGATCGGTGAGCGAGAACATGCCGTGGCCGCCGGGCTGCCCGAAGCCGCCGAGCGGCAGGATGTCCTCGAGCGAGGCCAGCGCGGCGAGCCACTCGTTGGCCTCCGCCTCGGCCGCGCAGACGAAGGCCAGCCGGCCGCCGGGGCGCAGCGCGCGGTGGAGGTTGGCGAACGCGGCGACCGGGTCGGTGAAGAAGGTCATGCCGTACCGGCTGATGACCGTATCGAACGACTCGGAGTCCAGGGGGTGGACCTGGGCGTCGCCCTGCACGTAGGCCACGTTCTGGACCTCTTCGCGTACGGCGCTCTCCCGAGCCTTGTCCAGCATCGGCCCTGACAGGTCCAGGCCGAGTGCACGGCCGTGTGTGGCGCGCCGGGCCGCGAGGCGGGTGGTGCGGCCGGCGCCGCAGCCGACGTCCAGGACCCGGTCGCCCCCGAGCACTGCTGCGGCGTCCAGCAGGGGCTGGTTGAAGCCGTCGTTGACGGCGTCCCAGCGCTCCTGGCTCCGGGCCCACTGTGCGCCCTCGTATCCGTTCCACGCCTCGGCCTGCGCGGTGTTGGCGAATTGCCCCATGGGTGAACTCCCTCCCGCCGAGGCGCGGCAGGGCACCCCGGCCCTAGAATGGGCGAGCGCCCAAACACTATGGGCGAACGCCCATACTTGCAATCGATCGAAGGGGAGGGGCTGTTGTGTCACCTCGCGGAGTGGCGATTCCGGACCTACGGGAGCGGCTGTTCTCGGCCGCGGAACGGGTGGTGGCCCGTGACGGAGCCGCAGCCCTGACCAGCCGCGCGGTCACTTCGGAGGCCGACTGCGCCAAGGGCGTCCTGCACACGCACTTCTCCGGCCTGGACGAGTTCGTCGCCGAGCTGGTCCTGGACCGGTTCGCGCGAAGCGCCCGCCAGGCCGAGGCGCTGCGGGCCGAAGTGGGGCGGGCCACGGTCGCCGAGAACCTCCAAGGGGTCGTCGGGACCCTGCTGGAATCCCTGCCGCCCGCGGTGGTGGGCCTGGCGATGACCCGCCCCGCGGCCGCGTCGCACACCCGCGAGGGCTTCCGGTCCGGCGCGCCCGCGTTCGACGCGATCCAGCACGCCGTCACCGCCTACCTCCAAGCCGAACAGGCCGCCGGTCGGATCCCCGCAGTCAGTGACGCCGGCGCCATCGCGCTCGCGCTCGTCGGCACGACCCACCACCTGCTGATGACCCGCGGCCCCGCGGAGGCGACGGACACTGCGGCGACCACGCGGCGGCTGCTCGCCGTACTCCTCGGCGGCTGACCGGCGTGCCCGCGCCGAGGTGGGGGGAGCGTGCGAGGCGCCGCCCGGATGGTCCGGATGGTTCGCCCCTGAACGCGCGGCGCCGGCCGCCTCTACGATGAGCCTATGATCGCCGCCGTCCAGCGCACGCCGAGCCGCCGCCCTGCCGGGCGCGGCTTCGTGCTGCTGGTGCTGGCGGTCCTGACCGGCGTGCTGGCCATGCACGGCTTCGGCCCGGCCCCCGTGCCGGCCGCCCCGGGCCACCCCGGTCCGGCCCGGCACGCCGTATCTGCCGACGCGCCCGACGGCGCCCCGGGCTCCCACGCGCATGAGGCCGTGATGGACGCGGCGTGCTCGCACTCGGCCGGCGGCACGGAACATCTGGACCACGCGGACGGGACGTGCGCGGCCGCCGGTGTCGGATCTGCGTACGCGCCGCCGCCACTGGCCGCGGCTCTCGACGCGGTATCGGCGCCCCCGGCGCTGCCGGGCCGTGCCGAGGCCGGCGCGTGGATCGGCCGTGCGCCGCCTGATCTGGCCGAGCTGCAACTCCTGCGGATATAGAACCGCCCGCACGGCCCCGTGCCTCCTGACCGGTGGCGGGTTCGTGCTCCGGGCTCTCTTCATCCGTT
Organism: Streptomyces sp. NPDC048331; assembly: GCF_043201215.1. Lineage (NCBI taxonomy): Bacteria > Bacillati > Actinomycetota > Actinomycetes > Kitasatosporales > Streptomycetaceae > Streptomyces > Streptomyces sp. NPDC048331. The sequence goes on from NZ_JBICYT010000009.1 coordinate 92,527, forward strand.
CCTCGCGTGTGTCCGCTGACCGGGCCGCGCAGCAAGGAGTACCACCACCATGATCGGCAAGCGTTCCCTCCTGCGCCGCAGCGCCACCGCCACCGTCGCCGCGTCAGCCGCCCTCGTACTGGCTGCCTGCGGCAACGGCAACGGCAACGGCAACGGCAGCGACGCCTCGGCCGGCCACAACGGCCACATCGCCCCGTCGCCGTCCGTCTCGGCACCGGCCTCGCACCAGGCGCAGGGACAGCACAACGCCGCCGACGCGGCGTTCGCGAAGGGCATGATCCCGCACCACCGCCAGGCCGTCGAGATGGCCGGTCTGGCCCCCTCGCGCGCACAGTCGGCCGAGGTGAAGAAGCTCGCCGAGGACGTCAAGAAGGCCCAGGACCCGGAGATCAAGACTCTTTCGGGGTGGCTGACCTCCTGGGGTGAGCAGGTGCCCGCCGAGGGCGAGATGGACCACTCGGCCCATGGCATGGGCGGGATGATGAGCCCGCAGGAGATGGAGAAGCTGAGGAGCTCCTCCGGTAAGGCGTTCGACACCGCCTTCATGGAGTTGATGATCAAGCACCACGAAGGCGCCGTGGACATGGCGAAGACGGAAAAGGCCCAGGGCGCTTTCCCTGACGCCAAGACCATGGCGGACGCGATCATCACCTCGCAGTCCGCGGAGATCGAGCAGATGAACAAGCTCCTCGGCAGGAGCTGACCCATACCGCCCGGCAGGGACGGCACACACCGTCCCTGCCCGGCCTCGGTCGGAGCCGCCGGGCCCGGGCCGGCGCCGAAGACGGCCGCAGCCGGGACAGGTACTCCCCACCCACGCCGCCCAGCGGCAGTGCGGGCGGCCACCGGCACGGGCCCGCTCCGCGGTGACGCCGGCATCGACACCTTCCTTCCGGCCCGCCACCGGTGCACCCGTAGCCGTAGCCGTTGTCGGCGAGCAGCCGGAGCCCGGCCTGCTCGTCGCCGTCGTACCGACGGCGCTCGACGGCCGGGAAGAGGTCGGGGGTGCTCGCAGCGCCGGAAACTATGGACCACATACCCCCGGGGGGTATATGGTCTGCGGTGTGCGGCCGAGGAGAGAGGCCCGCACACTGGAATCCGGGATTGGGGATGACGGCCATGGACCACGGCGCGCACCAGACGGGCACCGCACACGACCACGCCGCGCACGCGAATCACGCCGCGCACGCGAATCACGCCGCGCACGCGAATCACGCCGCGCACGCGAATCACGCCGCGCACGCGAATCACGCGGGGCACCAGATGGGCGGGGTGACCTGGGGGGCCGCCGCCAAGGCGACGCTGCACTGCCTGACCGGATGCGCCATCGGCGAGATCCTCGGCATGGTCATCGGCACGGCTCTGATGTGGGGCAACGTGGCGACCATGATTCTGGCGATCGCGCTGGCCTTCGTGTTCGGCTACTCGTTCACCCTGTTCGCGGTCCGCAAGGCCGGCCTGGACTTCAAGTCCGCGGTCAAGGTCGCGCTGGCCGCGGACACCGTCTCGATCGCCGTGATGGAGCTCGTCGACAACGGCATCATCGCCCTGGTCCCGGGAGCCATGGACGCCCATCTCTCGGACGGGCTGTTCTGGGGAGCGCTGCTGGGCGGGCTCGCCGTGGCCTTCGTGATCACGACGCCGGTCAACAAGTGGATGATCGGCCGCGGCAAGGGCCACGCCGTCGTGCACGCCTACCACTGACCGAGTTCCCCGGCACCGCGCCCGGCCGCACCGTGAGGTGCGGCCGGGCGCAGTCGTCCGCGGGGCGTTCTCGATACCGGTCATCGATCTCTGGGACTGCGTCGATCTCAGGCATACCGAAGGCACCGATCACCGGCCGGCCGGGTTGGGTGCACTCCTCCGCCCGGAAGAAGATGCGGTCCCGACCAGTCCGGCCGTACTCAGGGCGGGCAGCGCACAGCACGCCGCGCAGGCCAGGGCGGCCAGACCCCCGGGGGCTTTGGGGGGTGAGGTGGGGTGCGGCTCAGCAGCAGGGGCCGGTATGGCGGTTCTCCTCGGCGAGGTCGGTGAACGGGATGGGGCAGCAGGAACTTCCCGCGCAGACGGTCAGGTCGTCGCACCCGGCCTCGACGGCCGCGGCCAGTGTCGAGCGGATGGTGGTGAGGTCGGCGATCTTCGCGTCGACCTCGGCGAGCTTGGCCGCGGCTCGCTTCTGGAGCCAGGCGACGGCGCGGCCGTGGCGGTGACGGCCGGCCTCCAGCAGCTCGGCGACCTCCTCCAGCGTGAACCCCAGCCTCTGGGCGGCCTTGATCACCCGCAGCGCCGTCACCCTCCCCGGCGACCTGCCCGCTGCGCAGCACCGCGCTCACCGCAGCCCTCCGCGGGTGGTCCGCGCGGCCAGGGCCTCCAGGATCGCAGCGTGCTCCTGGTCCACCCCGATTTCCAGGCCGATCAACTCCGTGCCGGGAGTGACGGTGAAGGAGAAGAACGAGCAGCAGCCGCTCTCACGGGCTACGAGGTCCCGTACCCGCTCCTCGACGCCCGCTCCGGCAGCCAGTTCCAGGCGCAGCCGCAGTGGTCCCGGCCGCGACAGCGAGCCCGCCCGCTCGGCGAACAACGCGTCCCACTCCGCGACCCGCAGAGGCCGCTCCGCGGTGGGCAACGTGCAGGACTGCGGCACCCACGCCGGATCACTCATCGCACTCACTCCCGTCGTCACATCCCTGCGGGGGCACACCTCCGACGGTAAACCTGTACCTGGGTACCGGTTGCAAGCCCCGGACTGTGGAAGGGGTGGGTTGGCGGCAGCGGGCGATCGTCAGCACGGTCGAGGGTGCCGGACAGGACGAGCCCGGAGACGACCGACTTGCGCGTGTCACGTCCCACCACCAGCTTCTCGTGGGGCCCGGCCATCGAGAGCATGGCCGACTTCACGGACAGCGAGCTGTCGCACGTGGGGATGAACGCGTGCTCGGCGCCGACGGCCTCGGCCATGGGGGCCTGCGCATCTTCGACGACTCCCTGGGAAGAGGTGCGGTCGTCGAGGTCACTGGTGGCCAGGACGTCCGGCCCACTGTGCCGCTGCGCCCGCACACTGCGGACGGTCCGACACGGGGTGGGGGTCAGGCCGGGGGAGGGCCACGGGCACGGGGGTGCCTTGCCCGCCGCCGGGTGCTCCCGGCTTGCTGTCGTGCGGGAGCGGGCCGGTATCGGCTCGACACGTAGTGAGAGGTGCACTCTCCACTGCGACGCCCTTCGTGTCCCGCCCGCCCGCACACCGTGCCGGGCTCCCGTGGCCACCCGGCACGGCAAGGGGCCGTGGTCACGTCGCCGGCCTGTCAGAGTCCGCGCCTAGGCTGTCGTACAGATTCGATCAAGGAGCAGGGCAGTGCGAATAGAACGTCACCAGGTGGGCCATGCGGCCGTGTCGGCAGCGCACGAGGACTTCACCAACCGCATCGGGCGTCAGGTGCATTCCATGTCGAGGGCCGGCCGGATGGCCACGTACGAATGGCAGTCGATCGCGGACGAGTTCCTCGACTACCTCGGAGCCCTCTCCGTCGAGACACCCGATCTAGACACCCCGGAGGCCGAGGCCGCCCTCAAGGACGCCTCCGAAGCCGCCGCCGGCGCCGTCGCCTACGCCGCGTACCACCCGCACTGCACGTTCCACGTCTTCCTGGAGTACGTGAACTTCGGCATGAGCTACGACCCGGGTGACGACGCCCCCGAGGAGAGCGTCACACCGGGGGAGTGGATCGACGCGCTGTGCCTGTCGGCGCTCCGGGACAAGGCGAAGTGGCACGGGGAGGAATTCACCTTCGCCCGACGGAAGTTCGCCGAGCAGGCGGAGGGAACGCCCGTCGGTGAGCTCGCCACCGGTTTGACGGCCTTGGTCCTGGACGACGCCGGCGACGGGGAGTACCCGCCGAGCGCACAGGCGAAGCTGGCTGCCGTCGACGCGGCTCTGGACCGGATCCGTACCCGTGCCGAACAGACCGGCGAGCCCCTCTTTGACCGGCCCGACAGCATGGCGCTGCGCACGCTGCGCGCACTGGTCGCCGAGGACCGGGAGGCCTTCGATGCCGCACTGGCCGACCTCCTGAACCGGCACGCTGCCCTGCACGGCCCGACGTCCACACCGAGCACCCTCCTCCCCGTGGTCCCCATCGCACTTGCCGCGCTCGCGTACCGGACGCTGGGCTGGGCACCCGCTGTCCGTACGGACTACCTTCCGCACGCGCTGGTCACCGGCTTCGAGACGCGGGGACCGCGGGTCGCGGGATTCGGCCGGAACCGGCGGCCGGACGCTGTCGCCGCGCTCGCCGCGGGCCCGTTGGTGGTGGACCGGCCGGCCTGCGAGCGAGAGGGGATCCCGCGGGTCGAGGCCATGTTCGAGGAACACCTCCAGGAGGCGCTCACCGCCGTCGACGGCAAGCCTCTTCCTGTCTCGCGTCTGGGCAGCGTCCTGGAGGACCAGAGGCGCCTGTTCCAGTGGCGGTCGGGGAACCCCGGCGACATCGCGGAAGCGCAGCTCGCCACGCTCCGGCTGGCCTCTCGGACGGGGGCGGCCCTGTTCCGCATCGCGCTGGCGGAGCCCGACACCGAGGTCGAGGTGTCCATCGACGGGCGCAGCCTGCGCTACCCGGCCAAGCGGGGGAGGGAAGCCGGTGCCGGGTACTGGCAGATGGCCGTCTCCTTCGCCCTGATCACCGGCGTGCGCGAGGACCTCGCCCCCCTGGTCCTTTCCGGCCCCACCTTCGCCGGTCCGGACGGCTCCGCGTTCACCGCGTACCGCGAAGCCCTCCACGCCTACCTGAAGGGCGCCGAGCCCGAAGCGGCCGCGCAGCGGGCGCTGCAGGAGGCGGAGAAGGCCAAGGACTGGGGCTTCGCGATGCCGCCGGCCGTGCTGCTGTCGCAGCTGGTGGACGGCGACGAGGAGAGCTTCAATCTCGCCCTGGCCGACGCGCTCGAAGCCCACCGCGCCTACTACCAGGTAGCCGACCGCGCCGACGGCCCCGAAGTCTCCGTCAACCTCGACGTCCTGGCCCTGGCCTGCCATGCCCGCCGCCGCGGTTGGACCATCCGCGTCGAATCCCCCTACCTGCCGCAGTACCTCCTGCGGGCCGCCGAACCCTTGTAGAAGCCCGGCAGGTCGTCACCTGGCCCGCCCAGCCGGACCGGACCGGCCGGCGCCTCGCCCATCGCCTCGGGCCTCCGGCAAGAAGTCCGGCATCACCCGCCGCTGGGTGAAGAACGACTGTCTCGTCGGGGACCGAGGGTCAGCCCTTTCCGGGTGGGCCCGTGTGAGCCGTGACTTCATTGGGCGCCGGAGCGCCTTGACGGTTCCCCCACCGGAATTCCGCACAGCACCTGGCGATCGTCCGAAGCCTTCCGGCCTGGATGCCGATGCCGAAGCCGTCCCACCAGCAGCAGAGGCAACCGGTCGGCTGTGCGGGGAGGAACACCCCGAACGGTCGAACGAAGAGGCCCCTCTTTCCCGGCTGGTCGGGAAAGAGGGGCCTCGTGCGGGCCAGATCGGCTCGGGTCTGGCGATCCCGCCGGCTAGTGCTTCACAACTACCGGAATCAGCACCGCGACCAGTTTCGTATGTCCACCGGTCACTTGGGGACTGCCCAGGAGTTCCGCCACCTCGGTCAGGATGGACAGCGCTTCCGCTGCGGCGCCCGCACGAATGGATTCATGCCGTGCGTCATCCTCCCAGAGGATGACGACGCGGGTGGATGTCAGGCTGAAGAGGCCACCGAAGAGGGAATCCGAAAGCGCTTCCCAACTACGCGCACTCTGCACGGGTGGGTCCATGGGCAGATCTCGGCGAAACGCCTCGAAGATCGCATCGCGGTCGCCCGATCCGTTGGTCCTCAACCGTAGGAGGCACACCTTTTCGAGAGAGGCGTCCGTCAGAATACGGCTGACTTCCTCCTCGCCGACGAAGGTCACACCCGATTCGAATTCCACGTCTCACCGAACCCTTACGAAGGCTGGCCGCCTGCCACCGTCACCGTAGTGAGTCCACGTGTAGTACGTCTCGCCCGTGTACTGGTTGCGGACCACCCGCAGTGGACCCGGCCCCGAGGTTCCGGCAGGCGGTGCGACACGGTACTCCAGGTAGGGAGAGTGTTCCCCGACACCACCGGGGAGGTCGACGTCACGGTTGTTGAACTTCGTCCCCCACTTGATGCTGGTCGGGCCGGTGGGCACCGTGTTGGCGGTGATGTGCGCCAGCGTGTCGTTGAGTGCGGTTTCTTCCGCTGCGGGCAACCTGCCGGTTATCCAGGGAACCTGCGGGCAGGGAACGGGCCCACCCGTGTTGTGTACCAGGACAGGAGTTCGGCCTGCGAGCACGTAGTAGGTGTGCAGATCGTCAACGGTCAGGTTGTAGGCGGGCTGCAAGGTCTTCCGGTGACGCACCTCCGCGATCTTCGCCGTCGCGCCCTGAGCGGTGAGGAGGGTGTCGCCGGCCTTGAGGTCGGCTGCGTCGGTCCAGGCCCGTGCGCTCCGGGACCAGAACGGGTGGTGGTCCGTCGCGGTGACGGACGCCGCTTTCTTCCCCTCCAGGGTGATGTCGGTGAAGTCGCGGTCGTCCGGCGTGTAGATGGTGGCTTCGACACGACGAGGTCCGGACGTGCCTGTTTCCGGGTCTGCGGCCTGGACGAAGTCGCCGACACGGACCTTTTCGATGGGACGCGAGGATCCGTCACCCATCAGGACAGGAGTACCGGCAGGGAAACTGTTCCGTCCGACCGCGCAGACGGGCGGCGCCTTGCGGAACACCTCGGAGAGGTCGTCGAAGAGCTTCTTGGCGTCCGGGCCGTACTTCTCGCCGTAGCGGGCCCACTTCATCGGGGTGGTTCCCCAGCCGGCGAAGGGGATCATCGAGGCGCAGGCGAGGCCGGCATCGAGCCAGGCGCCTTCGCGGCCGATGGGGTGGAAGTACTGCACCGTGCCTTCCACCGCGTAGATGGCGCAGTTCGCACCGTCGGCGACCTCGCCGAAGCCCGGGACCATGCCGAGGATGTCCAGCGTGCCGTGGAGCAGGTCGAGCCGCACCCCGAGCGGCATGTCCGGGGGGAGCATGCCGGTCGTGAGGAAGGTGATGACGCCGGCGCCGATCTTGATGAGGTTGCGCTTCTTGGCCGCGGCCTCCTCGGCCTGCCGCTTCTGGACCTCCTTGTTGTACTCGTCGATCATGAAGCGCTGGACGGTCTGTCCATGCTTGACCTGCGCGGCGTCGTTGCTCATGCCTGCGTTGATCGCGGAGGTCTTGGCGGCTTCGGCGGCCTGGAACGCGCTCGCGGCGTAGTCAGCGGCGGCCAGGGAGCTCGCGTAGGCCGAGGCGACCGATTGCTCGGCGCTCGCCGCGCTGCGCGAGGCCTGGACTTCAGCGTTGCGTGCGGTGGCCGCGGAGGCTGCGGCTTCGCTGGAGGATGTGCGGGCGTTGTCGGCGGACTGCTTGGCCTGGGCGGCGTAGCCGCCGGCCTCGTTGGCGTATTTGGTGGCCTGTTGGGCGTGTTCCTTGGCCGCGTTGGCGTCCTTCTGCGCGTCCGATGCGGCTTGCGCGGCCTTGAACGCGTCCTCGTAGGCGCGGGAGGAGACTTCGTGGGCCGCGGCCGTGATCGCCTTGATCTGGGCGATGTGGGCCGTGTTGAGCAGGTCGCGGCGCTTGGCGCGGTGCCGGCCGGATTCGACGAAGGTACGAAGCTGGGTGTCGGGGCTGGCCAGCGCCGTTTCGGCGGCGGCCTTGACCTCGGGGGTTCCACCCTCGGCCAGGCTTGCTGCGGTGACCCGGTCGTCCTCCAGGCGTGCCCGGTGCTGGCCGGCCTCGAGGAAGTCGTTCAGGGCCTTGGGATTGGGATTGTCCAGTGCCGCCGAGGCCGCCCCCTTCACCATCGTGCCGCCCGCCTCTTCGATGCGAGCGACCTCGATCCGTCGGTCGGGGGCTGCCGCCTGGTACTGCCCGGTGGCCAAGAAGGCGCGCACCTGCGCGGCATCGCCCGTGAGGGCGGTGGTGGCGGCCGTGCGGAGGCTCTCGTAGGCACCTGTCAGCGCGATCTGGTTGACCTGCTGGCGTTCGTCCTGCTCGGTTGCCCTTTTCCAGCCGTCGGTGGCGTAGGCGATGACGGCCGCGTCGTCGCCGGCGAGGGCGGCTTCGGCGGCCGTTCGGGACCAGGGGCCGCGGACCTGAAGGGCGGTGAGGGCCATCTTGCGGCCGGTGGCGGCGATCTGCGTGCGGTTGGCTCCGGGCTGTTCGGCCTGGATGGTGAGCTGGGCGAAGTCGCTCTCGAGCTTGTTCCGATCCTGCAGCAGACGGTTCATTTCCGCCTTGGCCAGGTCGTAGAGCTCCTTGGCGTCGGCGGCCTCGTTCACCTGGGTGGCCGTGCGGGCCATGACTTCCTCGGCCTCGCGTGCGCGGGCCTTGTCCTGCACGGACTGGATCTGCTTGACAGCCTCCCCGGACCTCTGGGCGGCGGCGAGGGCTTCGGCGGCATTCGCCTTGGCCTTGTCAGCGGCGGCTTGGGCGTCGCCGGCGTGTTCCGCGGCTTTACGGGCGGCCGTGGCCGCGTTCCGGGCGTGGGCCGCGGCCGAGCGGGCGGCTGTGGCCGACTCCTGGGCGGCGGTCGCCGCGGCGTTGGCGTGCGCACGGGCCTGCTCGGAGGCACGCTTGGCCTCGGCGGCGTGGCGACGGGCGGAGTTGGCGGCGACCTTGGCCTCGCCGTAGTGCACGCCGGATTCCCTGGCCCACTTGTCGGCGTCGTCGGCCTGACCGGCGGAGGCGGTCATGTCGTTGATCGCCGAAAGCGCGGCTTCCAGCGCCGCGTTGGACTGCTTCAGGGTCTCGCGCATGGCGTCGGCGGAGTCCGCGATCTTCATCGCGTCGGCGGCGGCACGGTCAGCCGCGGCAGCTATGTCCTCGTGCACCTTGCCCGAGTTCGCGGCGGCCCAGGCACCGTCGGCGGCCTGTGAGGCGTACAGGGCCGCGGTGGAGGCGTTGTGGGCCGCCGTCGCCGCCGCCTGCGCGGCCGCGTTCGCGGCCCGGGCGGCCGCGACAGCCGTACGGGCTGCCGACGCGGCGCGGCGGGCGGACTCGGCTGCTCGGCGTGCGGCGTCCGCTGCCCGCAGGGCGTCGCCCTTGGCGGCCTTGGTCTCCGCGGCCGCCTTGGCGGTCTCCTGCTTGGCGAGGGCCGCGGAAGTCTTGGCCTTCTGTGCCTGCTCCTCCGCGCTCCTGCGGGCCTTCTCGGCTGCGGCCTGGGCGTTCTTGGTCTGCTCAGCCAGGTCCGTGATGGTGGCGTGTTCCTGGTCCTGGGCACGGGTGATGTGCTGCCCATAGGTCAGGAAGTCGCGGACGTCGTCGATCGAGCCGCTCAGCGCGTCGCCGGCGGCCCGTTTGGTGGCCGGCCCGCCGTCGGCCTCGATCTGCGCGACGCGGAGGCGGGCGTCGTCGTCACGCTGCTTGTACTGGCCCTCCGTCAGGAATGCCTTGATGTCCTCAAGGCTCCCGGCCATGGCCTTGTCGCCGGCCTCCCGGGTGCTGGCGCCTCCCGCTTCGGTGATGCGGGCGGCCTCGAGGCGTTGGTCGTCGGCGAGCGGCGCCTTCCAGCCGTCCTTCATGAAGGCGGCCAGCTGCTCGGGCGTCCCGTCGAGCGCCCTGCGGGCCGCTTCACCCACGCCGGGACCGGCTTCGGTGACCAGCTTGAGCGCGGCTTCTCGCAGGTCGAGGTCGTCGGCGATCTTCTGGCCTTGGGCCAGGTACGCGCGGAGTTGCTCATCGGTGCCGACGAGGGCGGATCCGGCGGCCGCCTTGACGGCCGGGCCTCCTGCCTTCCAACTGTCGACCACACGTTGACGGTCGGACAGCTGAGGTGTGGCTGGTTCGTCCGCGGCGGCGGGCGCCGCGGAGACCAGTCCGGCGAGCATGGTGAGGGGGAGCAGAACGCGGCCGGCCTGTGTGGCCATGGCGCGTCCGCTTCCCCATACCGTGGTACGCCGGCTTCTGTTGCGAAGCACGGAGTGTTGTTCCCCTCAAAGATGTTGCTGAGGCAGTCCGCGGCATGCCGGAGCCGCGCCCTGGTCTGCGACCGGGTGCGGACGGGCTCCATTGCCCGTGGGCGTGCGGCGTCGGGACTGCTGCCCCCCTTGAATCGGCTTCCCCAGGCCGGAGGGCAGCGGCCCCCGTCCCCCGGCGCACCGGGGGCCAGAACTGCTGGTTCAGAAAACGCAGACCGTGCCACCGGCGTGAGGGTTGTAGCCGGAACGGCAGCGTTACTGATCCGTTAACCAACGGTCCGGGCGCGCCCTCGGCGGCGGCCCTCGGCGACCATCCTTGTGGCCAACAAGCTCTCCCACGTCGGGTTATCCTGCTCACCGGCCTCCCCAGGCGTTCATGTTCGGCCACATGGAAGTGGACCGGCCGACTCGATCCCACCCTGCCTGACACAGCAGCAGTGGGCGTTTCACGAAAGAGAAGACACCAACCCGTGCGCATACGCAGATCGCTGCCAGCCGCAGCCGTTCTTTCCGCCGCCGTTGTCCTGGGGACACCGCTGCCGGCCATGTCCGTCGCCGGCGACGGACCCGAGAACGCCACCGCCCCGTACGCGGCCGAGGACGGCGCCTACCCGAACCGCGCTGCCGCCCTGGCCGCCACCGGTGCCGACCTGATCGCCGGCGACGGGAACATCATCCAGACCCCCTGCGGCGGGGACCATCAGATCCAGGTGTGGGCCCTGAACCTGCCCGCCCCCAACGACTCCAAGGTCTGCTTCAAGGCCGCCGACACCGGCTACCTGAAGGTGAGCATCCCGAGGGCGTACCGGATCCGCACGTTCGGCCGCGACATCAAGGCATCGGTGTCCATCGCGAACACCACCCAGCAGCTCAACGTTCCCAAGGACACGTCCAAGGGCTTCGGTGAGGCCGACCCCAGCGACCCCAAGCAGGCCGTGGTGCTCGACCTGCGGGTCACCGGTACCGGGTCCACGACGCCTCCCGGTGTCTCCGCGGACATCAAGGGCCTCGGCTTCAACGGAAAGCTCCTCATCGGCGAGACCAAGCGCTGTTCCTCCGCGCTGATCGACGCGCAGTGGGTCATCTCCGCCAAGAGCTGCTTCGCAGACAATCCGGCCGAGAACAACACCGTCGCCGCGGGGGCCCCCAAGGAGAAGACCACCGTCGTCCTGGGCAAGCCGCACATCAACCTGCTCGGTGGCCACACCAGCGAGATCGTGCAGTTGGTTCCGCATCCGGACCGGGACCTCGTCATGGCCCGGCTGGACAAGCCGGCCACCAACATCGCGCCTGTCCCCCTGGCCTCGGCCGCCCCGGCCACGGGACAGCAGCTGACCGTCGCGGGCTTCGGACGGACCACCGGCGAATGGGCGCCCGGCATGCGCCACGAGGCTGCCTTCACCACCGGGGCGGTAGCCGCGTCCGGCTTCGACCTCACGGCGAAGACGCCCGCCGACGCGACCGTGTGCGCGGGCGACGCGGGAGGCCCGGCGCTGCATCAGGACGGCATCAACAAGTACACCCTCTTCGGTGTCACCAGCCGGTCTTGGCAGGGCGACTGCCTGGGAACCGACGAGACCCGGCGAGGCGCGTTCGCCACCCGGGTCGACGACGTCGGCCAGTGGGTCCTGCAGACCCGTGCCCTCGCTCCGGGCTGGAAGGCGGAGGCCCTCGTTCAGACCGCCTCGAGCCTCTACCAGGGCATTCGTCTGGCGGACGGTTCCTGGACCGGCTTCACCGACGTCCAGGCCAAGGCCGGCGACATCAAGGGCGTACGGTCGGCCGCAGCCGCCGGCATCAACGCCGACACCCATGTCGTGGCCCTCGGCGGTGACGGCATCATCCACCACACCCTCCGCAAGGCGGACGGCAGCTGGTCGAGCTTCGGCGATGTCGGCTCCGTCGCCGGTGTCCTCGGCAACGTCACCCAGGTGTCGGCCGTTTCCACCGGTAACGACCTCCACGTCGTGGCCGTCGCCGACGGAAAGATCTTCCACACCCTCCGCAACTCGACCGGCCACTGGTCCCGCTTCGGCGACCTCTCCGGAGCCGCCGGACCGATCGGCACCGTGACCGCCGCCGCCACCGCCGGCGTCGGCGGCGAGCTCCAGGTCATCGCGATCAACAACGGCAAGGCGTTCCACACCGTCCGCAACACCGCCGGACAGTGGACCGCCTGGGGCAATGTCGCCCAAGCAGCCGGTACCACGGGCGCCATCACTGCCGTGAGCATGGCCGGTACCGGCGGCGACGCACAGATCGTCATCGCCACCGACAACGGCACTCGCCAGTACCACGCCATCCGTAAGGCCGACCGCACGTGGGACTCGTTCGGTGATCTGAAGGGCTACCTCGGTTCTGTCACCGTCAAGTCCCTCGGTGCCGCCCACGTGGACGGCGCACTCCAGCTCACCGCCACCACCACCGACAACCGGCTCCTGCACGTCATCCGGCGTGCCGACCGCACGTGGTCGGCTACCACCCCGGTCGACCTTCACGGCGTCACGGGAAGCCTCGGCGGCACCGCGCTGACCGGCACACTCTGACCCACAACCGCTCTACGAGAAGCGGGAGGCGCAGGGGCTGGAGCCCGAACGAGTGCCTCTCCTGACTCTCGAACGTGGTGCTCGGGCCCCGCCGATGGCGGGGCCCGAGCGTTTTCCGCGACGGTGCGACGCGGCCGCTTCGGCCGGGCCGGCCTGTCCGTGGCCGGGGCACAACCCGCCGCAGCGAGCACGCGGTACGAGGCGAGTGCACCGCCGTCCTCGACGGACCGGTGGGCGAGGGCTCAGCCGGACGGGATCCAGGCGATCACCACCGCGCAGTCCCGGACCCCGCTGATCCCCGCGACGACGCCCGACCCGACGGAATTCGACCTGACCGTCACCCGTCTCATGCTCGGGGAGGTCCGGCAGTCGATACAGGACGGGCAAGGGAGGCGATGAGGACTGCGCGTGGGCGCGGTGAACGTGCCGGGACCCCGGGCGGAGCCGTCAAGCTCCCGGGCCGGGCTGCTGGAGTCTGCGGCGCTGCCGGCGTCGTCAGGGGCCGGGCAGTGGCAGGCGGCCGTGTGGCACGCACGGCGGGGTGAAGCGGACGCCGTCATCAGCTTCACGACGTACAACGTCCAGGCCCGCTCTTTCGGATCCTGCCAGGCGCCCGACGGCGCGCGTTGGTCCGGCAAGGTCTGGAAGAGGGGGCCTGGCGCCCCCGGCGGGTCAGACGGTGTTCTGGACCGGCAGCGCCGCCACCATCGGATGGTCCTTCTCGATCAGGCCGAGCTTCGCGCTGCCGCCGGGGGAGCCGAGATCGGTGAAGAACTCGGCGTTCGCCGCGTTGAACGGCTGCCACGGCTCCGGGGTGTCGTCCTCGAAGTAGATCGCCTCGACCGGGCAGGCCGGCTCGCAGGCGCCGCAGTCGATGCACTCGTCGGGGTGGATGTAGAGCATCCGCTCCCCTTCGTAGATGCAGTCGACGGGGCACTCGTCCAGGCATGCCTTGTCCTTGACGTCCACACAGGGCAGGGCGATCACAAACGTCATCGGGCTGCCGTCCTCTCCGGGTCGGTGCTGCTTGCCGCTCTGGCCTGGCCGACCGTAGGGGCTCAAGTAGACTTGAGGTCAACAGGAGGCGGTGCATGACGACTCATCAGCCCGGCGGCGCCTGGGCCACCCCCGACGACTGGCTGGGCATCGGCGAGGTCAGCGTGCGGACCGGGGCGGCGGTGTCCGCCCTGCGGTTCTACGAGGAACTCGGCCTGATCGCGTCCGAACGCGACGAGCGCAACCAGCGCCGCTACCCCCGGCACATGCTGCGCCGGGTCGCCCTGATCTCGGTGGCGAAACGGATCGGCATCCCGCTCCAGGACCTCCGGGAGGCGTTCGTCGACGTACCGCTCGACCGGCCGCCGAGCCACCAGGAGTGGCAGCGCGCCTCGCGCGGCTGGAAGCGCCGTCTTGAGGAGCGCCGGCAGACCATCGAACGACTCGAGGCCGAACTCACGGGGTGCATCGGCTGCGGCTGCCTCTCGATGAAGGCCTGCGCCCTGCTGAACCCTGGCGACGCACTCGCCGAGGACGGTGCCGGACCCCGACGCCTGTAGGGGTTCCGGGTCCAGGTCCGTCACGGGGCCGGGGACGGAGGCCTGCGCCGCGATCGTCGGACGGAACTCTGGCCCCACAGCCGGAAACTCGACGATCCGTCGTGCCCACTACCGCGATCCTCTCGCTGTCGCTACGAGGGACCGGTCGGTCGGACCTTCCCGCGCGACCCCCTGCGTGAGGGCAGAGGGCTCCCCGCTGCAACGCTTGCTGCGGCTTGCGCGGGCCCCTTCGCTGGGCAACTGGCCGCTGGGCGGGAGACGGTGCCCGGGCGGGCTGTGCGCCCAGCGCGGAGGAGTCGAGCCCAGGAGGCTGATTGCTTCGGTCGCTGGAGCCACTTGCCGATGACGGCGCCGTCCTTCAGCATGTCGGGTGCGACGTCGGGCAGGTTGCCGTTTCTGCACACCTGCTCCCGCGGTCCCTGCCGCGGTTCCGGTGAGGGACGTGCCGGCTGCGCGCATGGGCACGGCCGGTGCCGCGTGGGCCGCTCTCCGCCGGGTCCCTGCCCCGCTTCGACCGCCGCCCCGCGCCGCTTCCGCTGCTGCGCCGCGGCTACGGACCGAATGACGCTCCCTGCCGGCTGAACGGACGCCGGGTGCGTACAGGCCTGACCGATACCCGGCTGAAACGCAACCGCGGGTCCCACGAAGGGCTCTCCTGACGCCCTGGAAGCGCGCGTTGCCGAGGCTGTGCCGGTACCGGATCACCGCGTACGCGCTATCGGAAGGCAATTGCCGTGCTGAGCACCCCGTACCGTTCTGAGGCCACAGGGGGAGTGGAGCCGTCCGGCCCGCTTCCGCCCCGTCCCGCCGGCCGCCCCCGAGGGCGCGCGGTCCGGGCTACCGGCCGTGGCCTGCTGATCGCCGCCGGCGCGGTGTGCGCGGCCCTGACGATGGCCTTGCACACCTGGATCCCGAACGGGGCCGTCAACCTCGGCAGCCTGTTCCAGACCTTCCTCCCCTGGGCCGGGCTGAGCGTCCCCGTCCTCCTCCTGGCGGCCGCCGTTCGCCGCTCCCGGCTCGCGGCCGTCGCCGTCCTGGCCCCCCTGACCGTCTGGGGCTGCCTTTTCGGCGGCACCCTCACCGACAAGCGATCCGAGCGATCCGAGCGGTCCGGCGGCGCGAACTTCACCGTGGTCAGTCACAACGTGGACGAGGAGAACCCCGATCCGGCGCGGACCGCACGAGCACTCGCCGCATCGGGCGCGGACGTGCTGGCCCTGGAGGAGATGTCCTCGAAGGCCACGCCCGCCTACGAGCGCGAGCTCGCCGCCGGCTATCCGTACCGCTCCGACACCCTCGGCGTCGGACTCTGGAGCAAGCACCCCCTGAACGGCGTGGAAGCGGTGCCGATCATGCCGTGGACGCGTGCCGTACGGGCCACCGTCGAGACCCCGGGCGGCCCCGTCGCGGTCTACGCCGCCCACCTCGCCTCGGTACGCGTGACCCCGGACGCCGGATTCACCACCGCCCGCCGCAATGATGCGGCCCGGAAGCTGGCCGAGGCCGTGCGGGCGGAGTCGCTGGCCCGGGTCGTCGTGATGGGCGACTTCAACGGGACGGCGGAGGACACGGCCCTGCGACCGGTGACCTCCCAGCTGACCTCCGCGCAGCACGAGGCGGGCGCCGGCTTCGGCTTCACCTGGCCCGCCGCGTTTCCCGTGGTCCGCATCGACCAGATCCTGGTGAAGGGGATGAGCGTGACCTCCGCGTGGACCCTTCCCGCCACCGGCAGCGACCACCTCCCCGTCGCGGCCGCCCTCCGGCTGTGACGGCACCGCAGGCCCCACTGACTAGGATGACCCCACAAATGTCCGTTTCTGAGCAAGTAGGTCGCGTGTCGGCACCCCGGGTCCCGGACCCCGTCAGCGTCCTCGTCGTCGAGGACGACGCCACCATCCGCCGCGCCGTCCAGTTGTCCCTGGAGCGGTACGGCTATCAGGTCGAGGTGGCCGAGAACGGACTCGACGGCCTGGAGGCGTTCCGAGCCGGCCGGCACGACCTGCTGATCCTGGACGTGATGCTGCCCGAACTCGACGGCATCGGGCTGTGCCGCCGGATCCGCGAGGAGAGCCTGGTCCCGGTCCTGATGATGTCCGCGCGCGGCGACGCCCTCGACGTGGTGTCCGGACTGGAGGCGGGCGCCGACGACTATGTCGTCAAACCCGTCGACACCCCCGTCCTCGTCGCCCGCATCCGGACGCTGCTGCGCCGCGCCACCTTCCGGCCCGCCGAACCGGGGCCGACGCCGGCGCGGGGGGCCGGACCGGCGCATCCCGCAGTCGTCCCCGCGGATGCGGGGACGCCCCCCGGGGAGCTGGTCTTCGGGGACCTGTCCGTGAACACCCTCGGTCTGGAGGTACGCCGGGGTGGACGGCCCGTCCCGCTGACCCCCACCGAGCTGCGGCTGCTGCTGGAGTTCGCGGCGGCTCCCGGCGCCGTGCTCGACCGCCGGCGTCTCCTGAGGGACGTGTGGGACTACGGCTGGGAGGGCGACACCCGGGTCGTGGACCTGTGCGTGCTGCGGCTGCGCAAGAAGATCGGAGCCGAGCGGATCGAGACCGTCCGGGGCTTCGGCTACAAACTCGTCCGCGGCTGAGGGGGCCGGCCGCACCCATGGCACTCCTCAACCCGCGCGCCCTGCGCTGGAAAATCGCCGCCCTGACCGCGGCCGCCTGCTGTGCGGTGGCCGCCGTGATCGGCGTCCTCGTCCACCGGGCGATGGCCGAACGAAGCGACCACACCTGGAACGAACGCCTCTCCGCTCGCCTGGCAGCCGCGGAGCGCGAGTACACCCGCACGGGCACCGCGCCGCTCGATGTCGAAGTCCTCACTCCGGAGCGGCTCGACGCACCTCTCGCCCGGGCGCTGGCCGCCAAGGACCCGGCCGCTCTGTACGCGACCTGGTACGACCGCAAACCCCCCAACTGGTACTGGATGTGGGCGGCCATGCCCGTCGACGGCGGCCGGGTACTCGTCGCCCGGACGGACATGAGCTCCGAGGTACGTGGCCTCCAGCTCCTGGACCGCAGCATCGTCCAGGCCGTGCTCGCCGCCCTCCTGGTCGTCGTACCGGTCGCCGCCCTGGCCACCGAACCGATGAACCGCAGGCTGCGCCGGGGATCGCGTACGGCCCGGGCCATCGCCGACGGCGACCTCGACGCCCGGATCGGACCGGGCGGCCGGGCCCGTGACGAGATCACCGAGATGTCGGCGGCGGTGGACGAGATGGCCGCCGCCCTGCAGCGGAAGCTGGAGGGCGAGCGCCGCTTCACCGCGGACGTCGCGCACGAACTGCGCACCCCGTTGATGGGGTTGTCCACCGCCGCCGGGCTCCTCCCGGAGGGCGACGAGGTGGCCGAGCTCGTCCGGGACCGTGCCCGAGCCCTCAACGGGCTGGTCGAGGACCTCCTGGAGATCTCCCGGCTCGACGCCGGAGCCGAACGGGCGCGGACCGACGTGGTGCCGCTGGACGAACTGGTCACCGACATCGTCCGCCGCACGGGGACGCCGACCGCCGTGGCGGTCCGTTCCACCACGATCCTGGAGACCGACCCGCGCCGGGTGGAACGGATCGTGGTCAACCTCGTCACCAACGCCCACCGGCACGGAGCCGACCCCGTCGAAGTCGCCGTGGAGGCCACCGGCACGGGCGCGCGGATCCTCGTACGGGACCGGGGCCCCGGCTATCCCGCCGCGCTGCTCACGGAAGGCCCGCAGCGCTTCCGTACGGGAAGCCCCGAACGGGGGCGCGGGCACGGACTCGGGCTGACCATCGCGCTCGGGCAGGCGGACGTCCTCGGTGCCAGGCTGGCCTTCGCGAACGCTCCGGAGGGGGGCGCGGTCGCCACCCTCGACCTGGACGGCGGACGCGCTCCGTCAGACGGCTGAAGCACAACCGCGACAGGCCTTCCCGGCGACGGAAACGGGCTCGCGCGGGTCCGGAAGCGCGGCTCCCCGCGGGTGACCCTTCTTCGTGGGCCGCGCGGTCTCACGCCTCGGGTGGCGTGCCCACGTCGTGGCGCTGCCGCCGGCGGTGTTTGCGCATGGATACCTGAGAGCCGCAGCCGGTACTGCAGTACAGCCCTCCCCCATTGCGGGTGCGGTCGAAGAAGCCGAAATGGCATGGGGGGTTCCGGCATGCCTTGATGCGCCCCCAGTCGCTGCTCTGCGCGAGCGTCGTCACCGCGGCCAGTACGGTTCCGAACACGCGCGGCACCCCCGTCTGTGGGGAGGTCAGCTGTGCACCGTCGGCCGTGACCACCGTCGCCAGCGGGTAGAGCGACCCCACACGTCGCAGGTGCCGCTCGGCGCCCAGCAGCGGTCCACCCAGGCCCTCCTCGTCGCCCGAGTGCGCGAGCAACACGGTCACGAGGGCATCGCGCAGCTCGCGTGCGACCGCGGCGTCAGCGTCGGTCACCACGGTCTCGCCACCGAACTCGTCGCGCTCCGCCAGCCACGCCGCGAACGAGTCCCCGTCCCCGAACAGCTCGTGACGGCCCGATCCGTCCGCGCGCGTGTTCACGAACGCGAGAACGGTCCGCGCCGTCGGCGGGACGGCGGGCGAGCTGGGGCGGGGGGTTCCGGATGCCGCTGTGGTCATCCCCCCACGGTACAGCAGGGTGCTAGGTACTAATACAGCTAGCAAGCAACCTTCTGGTCGATGGAGGTTGACTAGTTGCGAGCTAACGACTTACGGTCGCAACATGAACAGGACGCCTCACCCCCAAACCCCCCTCCGGACGTGGCTGATCACCGGCGCGACGTCCGGCATCGGCCGCGAACTGACACTGCAGGCGCTGGAGAACGGCGACGCCGTCTCGGCTCTCGCCCGCGACACCTCCTGCCTGGACGAACTGGCGGAAGCACACCGCGAGCGCCTGCTTCTCCTCCAGGCGGACGTACGTGACGAGCAAGCCGTCCGGGACGCGGTGCAAGGCACGCTCGCACGCTTCGGCCGTATCGACGTCGTGGCCAACAACGCGGGATACGGACTGTTCGGAGCCGTTGAGGAGGCCTCCGACACACAGGTCCGCGCGGTGTTCGACACCAACGTCTTCGGAGTGCTCAACGTGCTCCGCGCGACGCTGCCGGTACTGCGAGCCCAGCGGTCCGGGCACATCCTCCAGGGCTCGTCCGTGTACGGGCAGTCCGCCCACCCCGGCGTGGGTCTGCTGGCCGCCACCAAGCATGCGGTCGAGGGGCTGTCGGACGCGCTCGCGGCCGAGGTCGCACCGCTCGGCATCAAGGTCACGATCATCCAGCCCGCGCTGACCGCGACCCCCTTCCTCGCCAACCTCGACGTCGCCGCCGGCCTGGGCGACTACGACCGAACCGTCCGCGAGGTGCAGAAGGGCATCGGAGAGCTGCCGGCGTCCGCGTTCTCCGCCGCGTCGCGCATCGCCACAGGCATCCGCACCGCGGTCGATGCCCCCAACCCCCCGCTGCGCCTGGCCCTCGGCGCCTCCAGCACGACAAGCATGCGCCCGGCCTTGGAGGCACGGATCGCAGACCTGGACGACTGGCAGCGTGTGACCGAAGCCGTCGACAGGTAGTGGGCGACCGAGCCCGCCGGGAACACGGTCTTGGCGCAGGCGGCCCCCACCGCCCGGCCATGACCACGTGGGTCCGGGCCGAACGACGGACGGCTACGATGCCGGCGGAAGGAGTACCAGTCATGATCCTCCCGAAGATCCGGGACCCTCGTTTCGTGACGATCCGCCGGGGCGGGACCCTCACCGACGCGGATCACCGTCTCCTCGCTCTGTGGGCGGCATCGTGTGCGGAGCACGTCCTGGACCTCTTCGAGCAGGTTCGGCCCGAGGATCCACGACCGCGTCGAGCGATCGAGCATGCCCGTGCCTGGGCGCGCGGCGAAGTCAAGATGATGCGAGCTCGCGCGGCCGGAGGCCATGCGATGGGCGCTGCCCGAGACCTGCGTGGCGCGGCACGGCATGCCGCGTACGCCGCCGGTCAGGCCGCGGTCGTCGCGCACGTCGCCGCCCACGAGCTGGGTGCGGCCGCCTATGCGATCAAGGCCGCACGTGCTGCCGCGCGGGAAGACCACGGCGAGGGCGAAGCGGCTGCGCGACGTGAGTGCCGGTGGCAGCGTGACCAGCTCCCGGAAGCGATCCGCGAACTCGTACTTGATGATCAGCAAGTGCGGAACGACATCTGCTGGTCGGTGTTCGACTGCTGAGCGTGAACCCGGGCGCCGGCCACTCCCGCCACCTCCCGCGTACTCCTTCTTCATCGCAGGCGGAACCCGCGTACGGGTATCGATGTCAGTGTCGGTAGGTAGCATCCGTGGCCAGGTTGGTGACCGGTCCACCCCCAGTGGGGAGGGACGGGGTCGTGAACGGCTGCGAGGAGCGTGTGGCGATGGCGAACGGTGACAGGGCCGTCGGACCGACGCCGGATTCCGACGACGAAGCCGCGCTGTTGCGGCCGTTGGCGTTCGCCGAAGGCGGGGGTCTGCCACTCGCGCTGTGGGTGGCCCTGGCACGTGCCCTGTCGGGTCACCCATGGACGGCTCAGGACGTGAGCGTGTTCCGGGACCGGGCGGGTGAACTCCTGGTCGAGACGCGGACACCGGAGGGCGCGGCCTACCGGTTGCGTGCTCGGGGAGCTCGGTCGGGCGAGCGGCAGACGCAACGGGCGGTCACGAACGCGTTGCTGGCCGAGGTGCCCCTCGACGACGACGG
Organism: Streptomyces sp. NPDC048331; assembly: GCF_043201215.1. Taxonomy (NCBI): domain Bacteria; kingdom Bacillati; phylum Actinomycetota; class Actinomycetes; order Kitasatosporales; family Streptomycetaceae; genus Streptomyces; species Streptomyces sp. NPDC048331. The sequence continues at coordinate 113,320 of NZ_JBICYT010000009.1, forward strand.
GCACCGCGACTGGTCGGCTGCCGCACCGTACATCGTCGACCATCTCGCCGCCCATGCCGCCGCGGCCGGTGCCCTGGACGAGATGCTCGATGACGCCGAATACCTCGTGCACGCGGACCCGCGGGGGCTGCTCCGCGCGCTGAACATCCCGGGCTCGTCCCAGGGGACGGTGCGGCGAAGCATCTACCGAGCATCCGTCCACGTCCATGCCACCGCGACCCTGCCCGAAAGGCGGGACATCCTCGCCGTCGACGCCGCGCGCCACGGTGAGAGCGGCCTCGCACGGGAGCTGTCCCGCGGCCGCCCGTGGCGGCCGCGTTGGGCGACCGGCACGATGGTGCATCCGGCGCTGCGCTTCACCAGGACGGGATCGGGCGTGGACGCCGCCGCGTGCACCGTCATCGACGGGCATCCCCACGCGGTGACCGGCTGCTACGACGCGAACGTCCGCGTGTGGGACCTGGTCGACGGAACCGAGCGCCTCGTCATCACCGAGGACGACGGGGTCTACGCACTGGACTGCGTCGAGATCGACGGGCGGCCCCATGTCGTCACGGCAACCTGCTCCGGCAGCCTACGGGTGTGGGATCTGGACACCGGGGCCGAGCGGTTCGCCCTCGGAGGTCACAAGGGCTGGATACACGCGGTGTGCTGCACGGTGATCGACGGCCGGCCGCACGCCGTCACGGCGGGAGAGGACTGTCTGGTCCGGCTGTGGGACCTGGTCGACGGGTCGGAACGTGCGCGGATGCCCGGCCACACCGAGGACGTACGAACGGTGGCGATCACCGAGATCGCCGGCCGGCCCGTGGCCGTGACCGGTGGCGATGACACCACGGTGAGACTGTGGGACCTGGAGGACGGCGTCGAGCGGGCCGTGCTCACCGGTCACACCTCTGCCGTCCACTCGGTGGCCTGCACCGTGATCGACGGCATCCCCCACGTCATCACCGGGAGCGGCGGGGAGCACGCGGCGCGGGTCTGGTGCCTGACCGACGGCTCGCAGCGCGCGGTGCTGGGCGGGCCCACCTCGTGGACCGTTGCCGTGAGCTGTTTCGAACGTGACGGACGCCCCCACGTGTTGACCGCCGGTGGTGACTGCACGGTGCGCGTGTGGGATCTGACCGAGGACACGGAGCGCGCCGTCCTGACCGGACACCACGGCTACGTGGACACGTTGGCCTGCACGGTGATCGACGGGCGCCCGTACGCCGTGAGCGGCGGCCATTCCGCGCCCCCGCGCGTGTGGGACCTGAGTGACGCCGCCCTGCCCGCGGGGCACAAGGGTCATACCGCTACCGTGCAGGTCGTGGACGCCGTGGAGATCGACGGCCGTCCGCACGTCGTCACCGGAGGCGACACCACCATACGGGTCTGGGACCTGGCCGATGGGACGGAACGACGCACCCTGCCCCACGGGCACCGTGTGGAGGCGCTCGCGTGCACAACGGTTCACGACAGCCCCTACGCCGCCGTCGGAGGCTGCTGCGGCGTCGCCCGGGTCTGGGACCTTGCCGCAGGGACCGGGCTTCGGGACCTTCCCGGGCCCGACCGCCGGGTGGAGACCCTGGCGTGGGCGGACGTCAACGGCCGTCCCTACGTGGTCACCTCCGACCAGGACCGCACCGTACGCGTGTGGGATCTGGACGAGGAAGTGAAGCACCCGATCCACAGCGACCGCACCCGGTCGGCGGTGCGGGCGATGGAGCCCGTCACCGTCGACGGCCGCCCCCACCTCCTCACGGGCAGCGATGACGCCGTACTGCGGTTGTGGAGGCTCACGGAGAAGGGCCGACGCGTCACCGCCACCGTCCACACAGGGCACCACTGGGTACGGGCACTCGCCGGCACCGTCCTGGAGGGCCGTCCCCACGCGCTGACCGTGGGCGGGAACGACACCGCGGTACAAGTGTGGGATCTGACGGACGGCACCCTGCGATCCACCCTGGCGGGACACCCCGCGGGAGTCCTGGCGGTGGCCTGCGCCACGCGAGGCGACCGCACGGACGCCGTCACCGTGGACGCCGGCGGTACGGTCCATGTCTGGGATCCCCTACCGGCTCGGCTCCGGGAGAAGGTCGCGCTGCCGACGCGGGCCCAGTGCGTGATCGCCGTCGGCCAGGACCTCGTCATCGGCATGGGCGACGACGTGGTCGTACTCGACCGCGATCACTGAGGCAGGGGCGGGGCGGACGGTGACGCGTCCCGAGGCCGCGTGCGGCGCGGGCGGGCAGCGGGGCCCCGGTGGACGCGACCGCCGCCGCCGGGCGCGCCGTGCGGGGGTGGCGGTGGTGCGTCAAGGCGCGCGAGTACCTGTTTCCGATCGCACGGTCGCCCCAGGGACATCTCAGATGGGGTTCGGCAGGGTTCGGTAGGCGGCTGCCATGCGGGAGGAGCCGGTGGTGACGTAGTCGTGGATGCCGGCGAGGTAGTCGTCGCGGTCGAGGAGGCCGTCGGCGTCGGTGTCGAGGTCGTCGAAGGCCTGACCGGCGTCGGCCTCGGTGTTGCTGGACGCCATGCGCAGCCGGGTGAACTCCTCGCGGGTGAGCCGGCCGTCACCGTCGTGGTCGGCGATGTCGAAGAGGGAGCCGAGGGCCGGCCGGCAGGACCGTTCGAAGGCGTCGTGTCCGGCCCAGGTGCGGTACTCCTCGAACGTGACCCGTCCGTCGTGGTCGGCGTCCATGTCCGCGAACACCTCCTCGTGCGCGGCGCGTGCCGTGTGCACCACGGGGTCGTCGGCGCCCCGGCCCATGGCGGCCGCCGCACGGTCGACCCGCGCGAGGTATTCCGAACGGGTGATGGCGCCGTCGCCGTCCCTGTCGAGCATGGCGAAGATGCGCTGCTTGGCTGCGTCGGTCATGGTGGCGGTGGCTTGCTCGGGCACTGTCCTGTTCCTGTCTGCCGTCTACGGGACCGTCGGCCCGCGCGTCCCGTTCGGCTCATGCGGTGCGCGGGCGCGGGCGCCTGCGGGATGACACCGCCAAGATCATCACGTTCGTCCGCCGGCCGGCCTCCGCCCCGCCCGACGTACACCCGAAAGGCTTGCGTGACCGCTGAGCCCGCCCCTGCCCGGCCACACGTGCCGGGCCCTGGAGCGTGCGGGGGATCACCGCTGAACGGCCGGGTGGGGTGCCTCGTCGTCGGAGGTGCGGAGGCGTTCGATGAGGTGGTCGCCGTTGTCGGGGTCTCCACGCTTGCGTCTGGGCCGTGGTGTCCTTGACGGCTGGAGGTACGCGTCGGTCAAGCCCGGCCGGTCGTCGTGACGCGGCAGGGGACCTCCTCGCCTCCGAGGATCGACGGCCGACCCGGCCCGAGGGCGCCGGTCGCCCGTACGGCGCGATCTGCCGGCGGGGGGTGGTGGTGGACCGGGACCGCGTGATGAGTCCGCGACACCCGTGGAGCGGTGTGTGCCGGGTGGTGTTTATGGTCTTGGGGTGATCCAGCCTCTTACGGGGCCTCCTACATGGAGGCATGCCCTTGCCGCATTCCTGATGGTCTTTCTGATATCCGTCTGCTGGTACGGGCTGCAGCCGGTCCCTCAGGAGTGCGTTCTGTTGCACGGCGGGGGGACGAGTTGGAAAGAGGCGTATCGGCAGGCCCTTGAGTCGGGGGTGTGCGAGGAGCCGGCGCGTTGGCGGACCTGGATCGAGTGACCTGGTGCGAAGCCCCCGCGAAACCTGGGCGGGACGGGCGCCCGAAGCGGCTTGCCGGTGCGGGAGTTCACCGGTTCCTCAGGGCACGATTCCGTCTCCTCGTCTCGGCGAGCCAGACGGTGAGGCGTTCGTGGTGCCTCTCGGCGAGGGCGCGGATCTCCTCGGCGTGCGGGCCGCCGGCGGCCGTGCGGTCCCACAGGACCCTGCGCGCATCGTCGCGAGCGGCGGCTCGCACGGCCGGCAGGGGGTCGTCCAGCAGGCGCAGGGCGGTGAGCAGGGCCGCCGGTTCGAACGAGCGGGCCAGCAACTGCATCGCCAGTGATCGTCTCTCCGGCGGCTCGCCCGATGCCGTGAGAGCGACGAGCTGTGCCACCGTGACCTCGCTGCGCGCGGCCCACAAGGCGCCGCGCGCGGCCCGGGACACCTCTTTCGCCGGGTCGGTCAGCAACGGCAGGGCCTCGTTCCAACCGATGTCGGGACTGAAGGTCACCCTCTTCGAGCACGGGGGCTTCAGCGGGGAATCAGCCGTTCTCAACTCGGACCTCGGGGGCGTCGGGGCGGACCTGCGCAGCAAGGTGTCCTGCGTGATCGTGGAGAAGGCCTGAGGTCCGCGGCGGCGTAGGCGTCGGCCAGGACGGCCACCGCGCGGCCAGGGCTGCACCCCCACGGGCCCTGCCCTGTGGTCAGTCATCGGGGGTGGGTACGTCGTTCCGGCCGTGGGCGAGGATCGGCAGAAGGGCCTCGGCGGCGTCGCATTCGGTGCAGGCGGTGGTGCCGGGTCGTGCGAGCTCGTCGAGTGCCTGCGTGGTGCCGAGCGGGTGCGCGCGGTCGGTGGCGTTCGGGCAGCCTTCGGCGTGGACGGTGGCGGGCCGGCCGTGGGCGCGGCCGTCGAGGAGCCACGCCCACCGGGCCGGCACCGAGGTACGGGTACGTGGGTGGGCCGGGATGCCGCCCAGGTCGACACCGGGTAGCGGGCGCAGCTGCTCGGCGGTGACCCACGTGCTGTACTCCGCCGGCTCGACGCCGCCACCCACGGCGGTCTGCCACAGGGGCACGCCGATGCGGTACATCCACAGTCCGGTGTCGAGCTGCTGTCGTTCGTAGAGCCGTACCCGCTCGATGGCCTGCCCGTCGGGGAGGACCAAAGTGATCGGGGCCGACGGGGAGGCATCGGACACGGTCAGGGGCGGGCCGGCGGTTCCTGCCGGACCTTTCGGCACTCCTTGCACAGCGGATTCTCTGGGGCGCGGGGTGTGGTGCAACGGAGCAGACGGTGAGTTTGTTCAGCTCAACGCGCGGAGTGCCCAGAGTATTCGGTGCAACAGGTGTGGCGCTATCACCGCTTGGGGTGACGCGTGTGGGGCCGGGACCATCGGCCGGTGCGGCGAACGGTCCCGGCTTCGGCTATGCGGTTGTCGGTGCCTCGACCGTCTTCAGCGGGGCGGTGTTCTTTTCCCGGGTGGGCAGGAAGGTGATGACGAGGATGGTGGTGAGGGCGGCGAGGCCGGCGCAGATGAAGGCGACGGCGCTCATGCCGGAGACGAAGGCGTCTTGTGCGGATTCCAGCAGTGTTCCGCCCTGGGGAGCGGGGAGTTTCTCGGCGGCTTTTGCGGCTGCGGCGACGTTGTCGCGGATGGCGTCTTGTGCCTCGGCGGGGAGCTGGGCGGGGACGTCGGGGTCGACGCCGCTCTGGTAGAGGGCGTTGAGGGTGGAGCCGAGGATGGCGACGCCGATGGAGGCGCCGATCTGGCGCATGGAGTTGGCCAGGGCAGAGCCGGCGCCGACGTGTTCCTCGGGGAGTGAGGAGAGGATCATGTCGAGGGTGGTGGGCATGGTGAAGCCGAGGGCGGCTCCCATGAGCGCGAGCGCGCTGCCGGTGACGGTGAAGTCGGTGTCGGCGTCGACGCCTGCGAGGACGAGCAGGCCGATGGTCCACATGATCATGCCGACGGTGATGACGGCCTTGGGGCCGGAGCGTTCGGCGATGCGGCCGCCGAGGCGGGCAGCGACGACGAGGGCGAGGATGAGGGGGAGCAGGTGCAGGCCGGTGGAGAAGGCGTCCTTGCCCTGGACCTGCTGGAAGAACTGGGGGACGACGAAGAGGACCCCGAAGAGGATGAACATCACGTGTGAGACGGTGATGCTGGCCCAGGTGAAGCGCTTGTTGCGGAAGAAGCCGAGGTCGACGAGGGGGCTTGCGGTCTTGCGCAGCCAGATCACCAGCGCGACGAGGAGGATGATTCCGCCGATTCCGGGCAGCAGGACGGCGGGGTCGCTCCAGCCGGAGTTGGGGACTTCGATGACGGCGTAGACGAAGGCAGTGACGCCGGCGATGGACAGGGCGGCGCCGATGAGGTCCAGTCGCTTGGCGTTGGCGGCCCTGGTCTCGGGGACGAAGAGCACAATGCCCGTGATGGCCAGGACGACGACGGGGACGTTGATGAGGAAGATCGAGCCCCACCAGTAGTTGTCGAGGAGCCAGCCGCCGGCTAGGGGGCCGAGGGGGACGCCGAGGGCGAAGCCGGCGGTGGTGATCGCCATGGCCTTGGCGCGTTCGGCGGCGGGGAACATCAGAGGCACGATGGCCAGGGCGAGGGGGGTGATGGCGGCCGCGCCGGCGCCCATGATGACGCGGGCGATGATCAGGCCTTCGGAGCTGTCGACACCCATGACCATGAGTGATCCCAGGCCGAACAGGAGCAGGCCGCCGATGAGGACCTTGCGTCGTCCGATGCGGTCGCCGAGAGCGCCGAAGGGCAGCAGGAGTCCGGCGAAGGGGAGGGTGTAGCCGTCGGTGAACCACTGGAGTTCGGTGGTGGTGGCGGACAGCTCGTTGGAGAGGGTGGGCAGCGCGACGGTGAGAATGGTCGCGTCGAGGCCGACGATCATCAGCCCGAAGACGGGTGCGGCGAGCGCGAGCCAGCGTCGGCGGGCCGGAGCTGGGGCCGCGGTCGGGTCGGTGGTGGGTCGGGTCGATGGCACGAGTGCTCCTCGGACGTGACGGGTCGTGTGATGGATGCGGGGCGGGCGCGGTCCGCAGCTGGCGGGGTGGTGTGTGGGGGGCGTGCAAATGCCGTCCGGCCCGGACGGGGGAGACCAGGCCGGACGGCGGTTCGGTGGTTAGCCGCAGCAGGTGCAGTTCGGGCCGCAGCAGCTGTCGGCCGTCTTCACGGGCTCGGCCTCGTGGGTGTGTGCGTGGGTGGTGGTGGGGGCGCAGCAGCCCTTGCCCTGCCAGGCCTCGGTGCCTTCGCGGAGGGCGATGGCGGCGATGATCAGGGCGGCTATGGGGTCGGCCCAGGTGTAGCCGAATGCGGTGTTGAGGAGGAGGCCGACGAGCAGGACTGCGGAGAGGTAGGTGCACAGCAGGGTCTGCTTGGAGTCGGCGACCGCGCTGGCGGAGCCGAGTTCACGTCCGGTACGCCGTTGGGCGGCGGACAGGAACGGCATGATCGCCAGTGACAGGGCGGCCAGGATGATGCCGGTGGTGGAGGTCTGGGCTTCGCCGTTGCCGGTCAGAGCACGTATGGAGTCGACGGTGACGTAGGCGGCGAGCGCGAAGAAGGAGACCGCGATGATGCGCAGGGTCTTCTTCTCTCGTGCCTGGCGTACGGCGTGGTCGCGGGCGGAGAACTGCCAGGCGACGGCGGTGGCGGAGGAGACCTCGATGACGGAGTCGAGTCCGAAGCCGATCAGAGCGGTGGAGGAGGCGATCGTGCCGGCGGTCAGTGCGACGACGGCTTCGATGACGTTGTAGGTGATGGTGGCGGCGACCAGCAGCCGTATGCGGCGGGCGAGCAGGTCGCGCCGTGCCGGGGCGGGTCCTAGTGAGATGTCGGCGGCCATCGGTGGTCCTTCGCGTCGGTGCAGAGGGAGAGTCAGGGGGCGCGCTGTCTTGGAGCGGCGTGGTGCCGCCGGTCCCGGGGGCGGGAGGGTGGCGAAGGGGGATGCGGGCAGCCTGCTGGAGGCCGGCGCCCCTCGAAGTTAGTGCAGGATGTGCTGAATTCACAAGGTGGTGAACTAGATTTGCCCGCACTTAGGATGCTGCCGCGCACGTTTCCCCAGGTCGGCGCGCAAATAGATACTTCAGGTATGGCTGAATTCAGGGATGTGGGTACTCTGGGGGCATGTTGACTATCGCTCCCGAGGTTGAGGTTCTCGCCCGGTTCGGCCGTGCGCTGGCCGATCCGATCCGCTGCCAGTTGCTGCTGGCTCTGCGTGAGGCGCCGGCGCATCCGGCGGATCTGGCGGATCGGCTCGGGATCTCGCGGACACGGCTGTCGAACCATCTGGCGTGCCTGCGCGACTGCGGCCTGGTGGTGGCGGTGCCGGTGGGGCGCCGTACCCGCTACGAGCTCAGCGATGAGCGTCTGGGGCATGCGCTGGATGATCTGCGTTCCGCCGTGATCGCGGTGGAGGCGGACCGCACCTGCCCGGACGCGGAGGAGAAGGGCTGCTGCTGACCCCCGCCACCGGGCGGGGGCCGGAGCCCGTGGTGTCAGGCGGTGGTGCGGTCGGCGCTCTCCAGCGCTTCCTTCAGTCGCTGGAGGGTGACCTTCATGGTCTGGCGGTTGTGGGTGGCGCGGTCGTGGATGCCGCTGACGAGGGGGCCGATGAAGTGCATGACGCGGCCCCGGGAGTCGGTCCATGTCTCGGTCACCTTGGTGGCCTGGCCGCCTGCTACGGGCTCGAAGGTGTAGCTCCAGGTGGCGATCGACAGGCCGATGCGTTCGACGTCGAAGGTGAACTCCCGTGCCTCGTCCGCAGCGGTGACGGTGCAGTTGGTGTTCCATGGCCGGCCCTTGGCGGAGTTGTTGTGGCCGGTGAAGCGCATCCCGACGCGGACGGCGGGGCTCTCGACGGCCGCGCCGGTGCATTCAGGGCTCCAGCGGCCCATGTCGGCGACGTTGGTGACGGCGTCGTACACCGCCTTCGGCGGAGCCTGGATCTCTATGGACTCGGAGACGGTCTTCGACATGACGGACGGTTTCCTTTCACAGGGGTAGGACCGGGTCTGTGACGTGCACCGGCACCCGCCCGCGGGCCGGGCCCGGACCACCCGGTCTGGGCCCGGCGGGCTATCCGCAGACCAGGTTGCAGATGGCGGAGAGTGCGCCGGCGCCTATCAGGACGACGGGTGCCACAGCGATCGAGCAGGCCGCGGCGAATGCGCCCGCGGCGGTCATGGAGCTGCAGCACTTGGGGTGGTTGATCAGGTGGTAGCGGCGGGCGCTCACCTGGCAGGTGCGGGCCGCCGCACGGGTGACGGGCACGGGTGCCGTATCCGTGATGGGTTCGGCGGTCCAGCGGCCGAGTGCGTCGGCGGTGACGTGCCGGCCGCACTGGTTGCGGGCCGCGCAGTCGGCGCGCATTTCGATCAGTGCGCCGAACCGCTCCGCGAAGCGGACGGTCATCTGTCCCTTGGGCAGCGCCGAGCGCAGCGCCTCGCACAGCTCGGTGAACAGGTGGTGGCGCTCTTCGAGGTGGGCCTGTTCATGGGCCAGGATCGAGTCGACCTCGGCGCCGGTGAACCGGTCCAGCAGCGAGTCGGAGATCACCGCGTGCCCGCCCGCGGGCCCCGGGACGCTGTAGGCGAGGGGCTGTCGGCTGGGCAGGACCATCGCGCGGCGGCCCCTGGAAGGCCGGCCGAACAGTTCCAGCAGGGCCCGGTGCTTGGACCGCCGCTTGCAAGCGGCATGGTGCAGTTTCAGGAATGAGTACGCCACTTGCCCGGCGAACAGCCACGCGGCGGCGAGTGCCACCATGTCCGCCGGCACGCTCAGCACGCGGTGGGTCAGCGTGGTATCCACGTGCGTGGCGAACGCGTACGTCCCGGCGAGCAGGGCCGTGAGCGCCCCGACCATGCCGGCGACCCACAACGACAGCGCCGCGCACGGCGCCCGATAGGGCCAGTCGGCAACGGAGACGACCGACATGGTCGCTCCCGCGAGGACTACTGACAACAGCACAAGACAGAGCGCATCCACATATCCCCCGTACGTTTTGTCTCTTTCGTGCCCGTTTTGCGGTCGGACTGGTCCCGCCCCCGGAACGGTCCGTTCGAGCACAGCCTTCGGCGCCCCGTGCGCCGCAGGCTCAGGTCGTGTCGTGATTCCTGTCCTGCCGGCCGAGGGTGTCGGCCAGTGCCTGGCGCGCCTCGGGGCTGATGACGTCGACGAACCGCAGCATCGCCTCGTGGTCGTCGCCCGCGATGCCCAGTGCGTCGCTCATGAGCTCGGCGAACAGCGCCTCGCGGGTGGCGACGGCACTGAAGAGGTGGGCCCGGGTCTGGGTGTCCTGCTTGACCAGGCCCTTGCGGGCCAGGCGCTGCAGCGTGGTCAGCACGGTCGTGTACGCGATGCGTCGCGTCATTGCGAGTGCTTCGTGTACTTCGCGGACCGTCTGCGGCTGCTCGGACCGCCACAGGCAGTCCAGCACCGTCCGCTCAAGGTCACCCAGTTGCGCCATGGCCGACAGCATAGGCGATCGATTCCTGCTTGACTATCGCCGTAGTACTACTGCGATAGTAGAGCCGCTGCGGTGAGCCGGACGGCGCCTCGCCTCCCTCCCGCACGCCTTTTTCAAATGCCGTGAAAACAAGGGGGATTCATGGACTTCTTCACCATGCTCGGCTGCCCGGAAGCGGCCTTCCGGCAGGCCGACGGCGAGTGGCAGGCATCCGTCACCGCCGCGCTGCGCGACAACTTCGCCCACCACGCCGAGCACAACGCCTTCTACCGCGCCCAGTGCGAGGCCGCCGGCATCAAGCCGAGCGAGATCACCCAGCTCGCCGACCTCACGAAGATCCCGCTGCTGCCGGTGCGGATGTTCAAGCAGCCCGACGCGCACGTCCTGATGACCGCCCCGCTGACCGACGTCGAGCTGGAGATCCGCTCGACCGGCACCGGCGGCGTGCCCAGCGTGGCCCGCCGAGACGTCACCACCACCAGCCGCGTCCTGACCGGGATCTTCGCCCAGTACCGCGAGTTCTTCGGCGTAGGCAACGGCGCGGGCCTCTTCCTGTGCCCCTCGACCGCCGAGACCCCCGAGATGGGCATGGTCAAGGCCTTCAACGTCCTCAACGGCCTCCTGGACGACCACGCCTACATCGTGCGCGACTACGCCTTCGACCCCGCCGAGGCCCTCGCCCGCCTCGAAGGGTGGGAGGACGCGATGACCCGCCACATCATCGGCCCGCCCTTCCTCGTCGGCCGCCTCCTGCGCTTCCTGGAACTGGAGGACATCCGACTCCAGCTCGACCCCGACTCCCTGGTCATCACCCTCGGCGGCTGGAAGCGCTACACCGGCGAGTCCATCAGCCGCGAGGAGTTCAACTCCAAGATCGAGACCTACCTCGGCATCCCCGCCGAGAACGTCCGCGACATGTACGGCATGATCGAGTCGAACATGCTGGCCATGGAGTGCGAGCACCACCGCAAGCACGTGCCGCCGTGGTCCTACATCTCCATTCGCGACGTCGAGAACACCGACATCGAGCTGGAGCCTGGCAAGACCGGCGTCATCGCCCTCCTGGACGCCCTCAGCACCGGCTACCCCGCCTTCATCCTCAGCGAGGACGTCGGCGAGGTCGACCACACCCCCTGCCCCTGCGGCCGAACCGGCCAGACCGTCTCCTTCCGCCGCCGCCTGCAGGGCGCCGAACTCGGCTGCTGCGCGGTCAGCATCGAGAAGTTCATCGACAGCCAGGAGATCGTCGCCGAGTGCGAGGTCCCCCAGCCGGCCACCGGCACGGAGGGCTGAGCATCATGCCCCGCTACAGCCCCACCGTCGTCGACCACTTCACCAACCCGCGCAACCCCGGCGAGGTCGAGAACCCGGACGTCACCGCCTTCATCGGCAACCCCGTCTGCGGCGACCAGATCATGCTCACCGCCCGCATCACCGACGGCACCATCGCCGACATCCGCTTCCGCGCCCACGGCTGCGCCGCCTCCCTGGCCACCGCCAGCGTCATCACCGAAGCCCTCCACGGCCAGCCCCTCGACTCCGTCGAGGCCTGGAACGACGAACACGTGGAGACCCTCCTGGGCCGGCTCTCGCCCGACCAGCGCCACGTGACCGCGCTCGGCCGCCAGGTCGCCCAGCGCCTCCTGCGCAACCACCGGGAAGGAGTAGCCGATGACGCGCCCCTCGTCTGTTCCTAGCCCGTCCCTGCCCAGCGAGGACGAGACGGGCATCTACCTCGACAACGCCGCCACCACCCCGATCTGCACCCCGGCCCGCCAGGCCGTCCTGGACGGCATGACGATCACCGGGAACCCCTCCAGCCGCCACGAGGCCGGAGACCAGGCCAAGGAAGCCCTCGACGCCTCCCGTGAGCAACTCGCCGCCCTGCTGAACTGCACCCCGGCCGAGGTCGTCTTCACCGCCGGCGGATCCGAGTCCGACGCCCTGGCGATCTGCGGAACCGTCCTGGCCGCCGAGCAGCCCGTGCACCTCATCACCACAGCCATCGAGCACTCGGCCGTCCTCGAAGCCTGCGAACTCGCCCGCAAGCTCGGTGCCGAGGTCACCATCGTCAACCCCGACGGGCGTGGCCGGATCGACCCCGACACCATCCGCCAGGCGCTGCGGCCGAACACCGCCCTGATATCGGTGATGCAGGTCAACAACGAGACCGGCGTCATCCAGCCCATCAGCGAAATCGCCGCCATCGCCCACCAGGCGGGCGCGCTCCTGCACACCGACGCCGTCCAGGCCGCCGGCAAGCTCCCGATCCCCGCAGAAGCCGACCTCGTCTCCGTCTCGGCCCACAAGTTCTACGGTCCCAAGGGCATCGGAGCCCTCAAGGTCGCAGACCACGTCCGCCTCGCCCCGCTCATCCGCGGCGGCAGCCAGGAACGCGGCCTGCGCGCCGGCACCGAAAACGTCCCCGGCATCCTCGGCATGGCCGCGGCCGCCCGCACCGCCCTCGCCCACCTGGACGACCCCGCAGTCCAGGCCCACCGCTACGCCCTGCGCGACGCGCTCCTGCGCGGCCTCGGGCACGCGGGTGACTTCCACATCAACGGCGACGGTGCACCCACCCTGCCCGACACCCTCAACATCTCCTTCACCGGCCTGCGCGGCGACACCCTCGTCGACGTCCTGGCCGTGCACGGGGTGTGCGTCTCCGCAGGATCCGCCTGCCACGCCGGCAGCGACAGCCCCTCCCATGTCCTGACCGCCATGGGCATCCCGCCGGAACAGGCGAAGGCAGCCATCCGGTTCAGCACCGGCCACACCACCACCCTCACCGAGGTGGAGGAAGCCGCCCGCCTGACCGTGGCCGCGGTCGGCCGGCTGCGCGCACTCGGCCCGATCACCCCGCAGGCGAGCCGTGTCTGAGACCGCGCACATCAGCGACCAGTTCGCGCTCGCACCCCCGCACACCGCCCACGAGGCACCGTTCGTCTCCCACCCCGACCCGGCAACCGCCCGGCAGGTGGAGATCAACGCCCCCGTACGCAACCTGCAGATGCTGGAACTGCAGATCGCGGGCGGCGCCAGCGAGGTCTACGTCGCACACCGCTCCCCGGCAGGCGTCAGCTTCGACGCCCTGCCGGGCCGGCGGGACGGCGACCCCACCCAGATCTCCAACCCGCGCCTCCTGAAATCGATCATCAAGCAGGCACACGACGCAGGCCTGCGCGTCCATCTGGCCGCCGACGCTCCCGCAATCCCCGCCGACCTGCGCGAGGCCTACCTCGCCCACGTCGTCCAGGGCATCGACGCGGGCGCGGACAGCGTCATGGTCGCCTGCCTGCCCGCCGCCCGCCAGGTCCGTGACGCCCACCCCGCCATCCCGCTCACCGCGGCCAGCGGCATGGGCGTCACCACCACCGCCTTCGCCCGGCACCTGCGCGACACCTACCGGATCGGCCGCATCGTCACCCCGCACGCCGCCGGCCTCGATGAGATCGCCGCGTTCTGCCGCCTCGACGGCATCGAGGTCGAAGTGCCCGTGCAGACCGGATCCGGCGCCGACTGCCACTCCTGCCGCCTGCCCGACCAGCGCGGGGCCGGCCTCGGCTGCCGCGCCGGCTACCAGGACGACAACGACAGCGCTGCAACCCGGGACTTGGGCGGGTTCCTCGACGGCGCCTCCGACTGCGCCCTGTGCGACATCCCCTCCCTGGCCGCCCTCGGCGTCAAGGCCCTGCAGATCCCCGGCCGGGAAAGCCCCATCGTCCGACAGAACGCCAAGATCACACAGATGTACCGGCGTGCCCTCAACGGCATCGAGAAGGGCTGGAGCACCCGCCAGACCATCGAGGACATCGACCGCATCGAACTGACCTGGCAGATGGGCTGGGTACCCCGGATGTGCGAGCAGCAGCGCTGCCGCTTCCGCGACACCCCCCGCCGCCGAGCACACGTGTGAGACAGGAGGACACCACCATGCCGGTCGACATCCGCCTGACCACACCCGCACGCCTTACCGAAGTGCTCGCCCTGGACATCGACGCCGTGAGCATCGGCCAGGAGGGCTGCCACCACAAGCTCCCCGACACCGACACACTGCGTCACTCGCTGGACCGCATCCGCACCGCCGGACTCCGCGCCGGCCTCGTCCTGCCCACCGCCTGGCAGCGCCACGCCGCCATCCAGGCCGACACCGCGCTCGCCCTGGCCGAAGACGGGCCGCTGACCTGCACCGTCAACGACCTCGGCACCCTCGCCCACCTCGCCGACCGCGCACCCGCCACCTGCGAACTCGTCCTCGGCCTGGCCCTGCGTCCCGGCCGAGCGCACGACGCGGCCGAGGAGCCCCGCCACCCTGCCGAGCCCACCGCCTACGACGACGCCTTCCTCACCGAGTACGCCGCCTTCGGCGTCCGAGTCCTGGAAGCCGACAGCGCAGCGGCCGTCGATGCCCCTGCCGGTTGGACGGTGCGCCGCCTGGCGGACGTCACCCCGGTGGCCTGGGCCCGCGCCTGCCCCACCGCCCGCCACCATCACCTGGCCCCGCCCAACTGCGCAAGCGCCTGTGACAGCCCGATCGGGCTCACCGCCACCCACCGCTGGCAGCTCGGCCACGGCCACCGCGAACCCATCCCGGTCGCCGACCGCACGCACCAGCCCCACCTGATCGTCTACGGCAACACCGCATACGCGCAGGCCACCGCCCCACCCACGCCGACGATGAGCGACGTCATCGTCGACGCCCGCTTCCACACACCCCCAGAACTCGCCGCGCGCACCGCCGCCCTGCGCCCGGCCCTGGCAGCACACCTGTAGGAGGACGCCATGGTCGACCTCGCCCTGAGCACCGATCAGCAAGACATCGTCGACGAAGCCCGAGCGGCAGCCCGCGCCTTCCTCGCACCCCGCGCCACGCAGTACGACCGCGACGCCGCCTTCCCCCGTGCCAACATCACCGATCTCCACGACGCGGGCCTGCTCGGCCTGCTCATCCCCACCGAGTACGGCGGCACCGGTGCCGACCTGACGTCCTGGGCACTGGCCGTCGCCGAACTCGCCGAAGCCTGCGGCTCCACCGCCCTGATCTTCGCCATGCACTCCAGCGCCGCCCGCCTCCTGGCCGCCGACGCACCCACCAACCCCTACGCCGCCCAAGTCCTCAAGGAAGTCACCACAGAAGGCAAACTCCTCAGCTTCGGCTTCTCCGAACCCGGCACCGGCGGCAACATCCTCAACCCGCAGCTGCGCGCCACCGTCGACGGCGACCAGATTCACCTCAAGGGCACCAAGGCGTTCTGCACCGGCGCCGGCCACGCCGACTACTACGTCATCAACGGCCACAGCGGCGAAACCGACTTCCGGCGTTCCCAGACCATGGCGATCATTCCTGCAGCCCAGCCCGGCCTGCAGGTCAAGGAAGTCTGGGACGCCATGGGCATGCGCGCGAACAGCGCCAACACCCTCCTGCTGGACTGCCGCATCCCTGCCCAAGCCACTGTGGGCGGGCCCGGCGGCGGCATGGCACACCTGCCCCACGCCCTGCCGGCCCTCACCCTCGGACTGTCCGCGGCCTCCCTCGGCATCGCCCGCGCCTGCCAGGCCTTCGCCGACCACCACGTCATGACCCGCACCCTGGCCCCCACCGGCCAGCCCCTCGCCGCGTTCCAGGCCGTACGCCTGCACATCGCCGACATCGCCACCCGGGTCCACACCGCGCGCCTCGCGCTCCTGCACGGAGCCTGGACCGCCGAAAACGACCCCCTGGAAGTCCTCAGCGTCCTCAACACCACCAAATACATCTGCAACAAGGCCGCCATCGACGTCGCCGACACCGCCATGCAGGTCACCGGCGGCCACGGCTTCCTGCGAACCAACCCGCTGGAGCGCCACTACCGAGACGCCCGCGCCGGCGCCGTCATGGGCAGCAACCTCGACGCGCTGCGGGACATGATCGGCAAGGCCGCCCTCGGCCTGGACCCGCGCAGCGACACCATCACCGCACCCACAGGAGAGACCCGACCGTGACCGCCGTCCAGCCCACCGAAGAGCAGATCACCGCAACCCTCAAGACCGCCCTCACCGAAGTGCTGGAGCCCGCGGACCTCGCCCACGTCGACCTCGACGCCGTCGGCCCCCACACCCCGCTGCTCAGCCTGCCGCTGGACTCGATCACCCTCGTAAGCGCCATGAGCCGCATCGAGACCGAGTACCGCGTCTTCATCCCCGAACAGAAGGCGTTCGCGTTCAAGACCGTCGCCGAACTCGCCGAGTTCGTCCAGGAACGCGTCCAGGCCAAAGCCGCCCGCACCGCCCAGTGAAAGGGGCCCCATGACCACCGCCACCCAGCCCCTGCTGGACTACACCGCCCTCGCAGCCCACAGCAGTGGCCTGGCCTTCCTCGATTCCCGCGGCGTCACCGGCGAAATCACCTACGCCGACCTCGACACCCGCGCCCGCACCGCCGCCGCAGCCCTGCACGAGCGTGGACTGCGCCCAGGCGACAGGGCCGTCCTCCCCATGCCCTCCAGCCCCGACTACTTCACCGTGCTGGCCGCCTGCCTCCTCGCCGGCGTCGCCCCATGCACCGTGGTGATCCCCTCCAACCCGCAGGACGTCCAATCCGCCGGCATGCGCCAGTTCGCAGCCGTCCTCTCCGTCGTCCGCCCGGCAGCCGTCATCGCCGCAGACGAGGACACCGCGAAGGCCCTCGCCCAGGTTCCCGGCCCGCTCTACCTGCACCCCGACGACCTACGGCACGCCCCACCGGAGTCCGTCCAGCCCGCCATCCCGGGCCCGGACACCGTCCACCACATCCAGCTCACCTCCGGCTCGACCACCGCCCCGAAGGCCGCCACCCTCACCTACGCGCAGGTCAGCGCCAACGTCAACGGGATCCGGACCGCCTTCCAGCTCACCCCTGGCCACGACCGGATCTGCAACTGGCTGCCGCTCCACCACGACATGGGCTTCGTCGTCGCCCTCACCGCGCTCCACAGCGGCACCCCGCTGGACTCCATGTCCCCCATGGGATTCCTACGCGACCCACTGTCCTGGCTGCGGCACATATCCCAGCGCGGGGCCACCATCACCAGTGGCCCGCCCTTCGGCTACCGCACCGCCGTCGAGCGCTACCGCCGCACTCCCGCACAAGACCTGGACCTCTCCCGGCTGAGGCAGGCCCACGTCGGCGCCGAACCCATCCCCTACAGCGTCCTGGTCGACTTCCGTGACACCTTCGCCGCCCACGGACTGGCCACCGACACCCTCATGCCCTGCTACGGCATGGCCGAGACCGTCCTGGGCGCCACCATGTCCCTTAAGCCGTACTCCGCCACCGAACACTCATGGGGCCGCGTCAAGGCCGTCCGCCTCGACCGCGAAGCCCTCCACCACCACAACACGATCACTCCCGCCCACGACGACCGCCCCGACATCACCGTCGTCGCCTGCGGCCAGCCCGTCGGCGGCCTCACCGCCGAGATCCGCCACCCCGACGGCACCCGCTGCGGCGACAACGAAATCGGCGAAATCCACCTGCACGGCGACTCCGTCATGGCCGGTTACCTCAACCCCGACGGCCGGCCCACACCCGTCCCCGAGCGCACCCACGCCACCGGAGACCTCGGCTTCCACCGCGACGGTGACCTCTACATCGTCGGCCGCCTCAAGGAAATGATCGTCGTCCGCGGCCGCAACCTGCCCCCCTACGACGTCGAGCAGACCATCGAAACCCTCCCGGCCGTCGGCGCGGGAAACAGCGCCGTCTTCTCCCACGCCGACAACGACGGCGAACACGTCATCGCCGTCATCGAGACCCGCACCCCCGCCGACCAGGCCGCCGCACTGCGCCTGGAAATCGCCACCCTCGTACGCCAGTCCTTCGGTTTCACCCCCCGCGAGATCATCCTCGTCCGCCGAGGCCAGATACCCCGCACCACCAGCGGCAAGCGGCAGCGTGCCCAGCTCCGACGGCAGTACCTCACCGGAGGCCTGACCTAATGCACAGCACCGTCCCCCGCGGACACCACCTCGACGGCCCCAGCACGCCCCAAGCGCACCGGGATCTCCGCAGCCTGATGGGCGAACTGCCCGCGGGGGTCACGGTGCTCACCACGATGTCACCCGAGGGCCCTGTGGGAATGACCACCAGCGCCGTCACCTCGCTGTCGATGAACCCGCCCATGATCCTGGCCTGCCTGACAAGCACCTCCGCCACCCTGGCACGCATCCTCAGCCACCGAACCTTCGCCGTGAACATCCTCACCGACGCCATGGAAGACACCTCCGACCGTTTCGCCAACGGACCGGTCCTGGAACGCTTCGCCGCCGTGCCCCACCACCTCGTTGACGGCGTCCCGCTGCTGGACGGCACAGCCGGAGCCGCTATCTGCCACGTCGCCGCCACCCACCCCGGCGGAGACCACACCATCCTGACCGCCACCGTGACCCGCACCCTCCACGGCGACGGATCCCCCCTCCTGCGCCACCGCGCCGCCTACCGCAGAATCCGGTAAGCGGCACGCCAGAGCAGCCAACAACCCCGCACCGAACAAGCGCCGACGGCCGAAGCAAGGAAGGCAGCCCATGCGCACCGAGAGGCTCCACCGGCACCTCGGCCTCCCCGCCCGCAGCGGATACAGGCCCCCGGGAGGCCACGCCGACATATGGCTCCTGCGCGCCACCCCCCACCTCGCCGCCGTCGCGCGAGGAGACATTGCCCTCCTCAGCCCCGAAGAGCAGAACCGCGTCCGGCAACTCCCCACCCCGCACAGCCAGGACACCTACCTCGTCGCCCACCTGACCCTGCGCACTCTCCTCGGAAGCTGCCTCAGACAGCCCCCAGCCGAGGTCGCTTTCGCACGGGCGGACTGTCCGCTGTGCCAGGAACCCCACGGACGACCCATCCTGCAGCACACGTCCGGACTCCACTTCTCCCTCTCCCACGTACGCGACCTGATCATGATCGGCCTGGCCCGAACCCCGATCGGCGTCGACATCGAAGCCACTGACCGCGTCCGCCACGAGACCCTGGCCCGCCGCCTCCACCCGGCCGAACACGCCGCCATCGAAGCCCTCCCTGCGGCCCGGCGCCACGACGCACTCGTCAGATGCTGGACACGCAAAGAGGCCTACCTCAAAGGCCTCGGAACAGGGCTGGCCACCCCACCCAACCAGGTCAACGTCGGTACCGGCCTGGCCCAGCAAGACGACGAAGAACTCGCCGCCAGAAACGGCTGGACCCTCACCGCCATCACCGCACCAGCCGGCTACGCAGCCTCCCTGGCCCTCCTGCTCCCACCCGGAACACGCAACCGCACAACGGTTCGGACGCGAACCACCCACCCCCGCGCGCCCCAGACCGCCCGCCTCGCGGCCAATGGGACGACTACATCCCGCCGAACCATCACACGGCCGCGATTGCCTGAACCACTGCGATCCGTGTGACCGAGGGCCCGACTGACAGATACCGCCGCATCGCAGAGCTGCCCTCGGTACCGGCACGAGGCAACTGCCCCGCGCTTGCCTCAGCCACGCTGGTTGAGAGCGCGGGTCAGGTCCCGGTTCGCGGCGCGGGCTGCGTTGAGTTCGGCCTCCCGCTCCTCCAGCGCCCCAGCCAGCTCGACATTGCGTTGTTCGAGCAGGGTGATGCGGGTGTTGAGCTCGGCGACATCGGCGGGGGGCCCGAGACCGGAGGTCCGCCAGACTTCTTCACCGAGCGCTTTCGACAGGCGCTCTTCGAGCTGCTGGACGCGGGCGGCCAGGCGGGCACTACGTGCCGCTGCGTTGGCCAGGTCGGCTTGTAGCGACGACCGGGTGACGGCCGGCCCGCCCGCGGCCGGGGTGGCCGGTTCACGGGCCGCGGTGTGGAGGACTTCGAGGAGGTCGCGGTGGCGGTAGAGAAAGGTGCGATCGACTTGGGCGGCCCGGGCGATGGCCGACGCAGTCAGCGGCGCCCCCTCGCGCCGGGCGACCGTGATGGCGTTTGCCACGCGGGTGCGGCGGCGTTCGGTGTCGGCCTGTCGGCCGTCGTTCATGGTGGTGGTCACGGCTGGTGGGTCCTTGGGGGTCGTACGTCGGGCAGGGGCTGGCCGACGCGGGGCATGCCGAGGTGGACGGTGCGGGAGCGGCGCACGAGAGTGACGGCCTGTTCGATCTGCGCGCGGTCCTCGGAGGTGAGCTGGTCGAGGTCGGTGGTGACGCGGTCGATGAGCCGGCGGACGCGGCTGATCTCTTCGTTGCTGGGCATGGCCTGGGTCCGGGCCCATTCGTCGGCTTCGAACGCGGACATCAGCCGCTCCCGGCTGCGCAGCAGGTCGGCGAGGTGGGCCTTCAGGTCGGGGAGGTAGGAGACGTCGGTGGAGAAGTGTTCGCAGCCCAGGCAGCGGAACCGCAGCGGGCAGGCGTGACCGCCGGCGGCAACGTTGGACGGTTCGCGGCAGACCCCGTACGGGGTGGCAACCTCCCCGATCGCGCGCCGGACGTGCTCGGAGTCCAGCAGGCTCTGCGCGGTCCGCCAGACCCGGTTGCCGTGCCGGTCGAACTGGAGGGCGGTGACCCGGTCGACGGCCTCGCGGCGCCGCTCGGCACCGATGCGGTAGTAGCCCTGGGTGGTGGTGATGAGCCGGTGGTCCATTAGCTCCTTGAGGACGTCCGGCGGAACCCCGGCGTCGGCGTGCCGTTGGGCGTAGCAGTGCCGGTAGGCGTAGGTGAAGATGCGGGCCTTGTCGAACGGCACCAGGTGCGTCACCTGGGTGCCGGCCTCCGTGGTGATGACGGGAACGGTGAGGTCGGGAAGTGAGTCCACCCACTTCCGGTGGGTGCTGGCGATGTCGCTGACCGGCTTGGTGCCCTCGGGGTTGGTCTTCGGTCGCGGCAACAGCTTCAGGCGGGCCGGTGCGACGTTGGGGAAGCGGGCCCGGACGCGTTGCTGCTGGCGTCGGATCACGTCCGCGGTCTCGCCGCCGATGGGCAGTCGGCGGCCGAGCCGGTACGCCTTGTGGTTGTCGTAGACCAGGACGGGGGATCCGTCGGGATCCGCTTCCAGGCAGTCCAGGGCAAGGGTGTAGATCTCGTCGGGGCGGCGGCCGGTGTCAATGAGGAGTTCGGTCGCCACACGGATCTCGGTGTTGCTCATCGCTTCCAGCACGTCGAGGTTCGCGCACAGGACACGCATCACCTCCTCGGGCAGGTCGCGGCCGGCTTCGGTGTCCTCCGGCTCGTCGGGCATGTCCTCCGGCCAGAGCGCGAAGTCGACCGGCATGCCCTCCAGCAGACCGCCCGGCCCCGCCAGGCCCAGGGTGCGAAACCGCAGCAGGACCCGGCGGACGAACCGGGTGAACGCCAGACGCCGGGACGCGCTCAGCTTCCCGCTCACGGTCAGGTGTCCCATGCGGTTGGTGAACGCCACGATGTCGCCCCGCCCCCACCCGGCCGGCTCCTCCCCGCGATCGGGGCGCTGCAGACGCAGGCTTTCGGACAGCATCGCTACCGCTGCGACGACCGCGCGGGCGTGGTGGACGGCGTTCTTGTTCCGCCGACGGGGCAGATCGTCGTAGACCCATACCTTCATGGCTTCTCGCAGCGCCGACTGCGTGATGGCGGTGAACGGCACCGTGCTCGTGTGCCCGAACACGGCCATGTCCCACACGTCTTTGACCCGCTCCGTCTCCGGCGTGCTGTTCAACCGGCCGAGCGCCACCTGTCCGGCACGGATCATCGTGGCCTGCTCACGGCCGAACCCCACCGCCTCCGGGTCGGTCACGCGCACCAGGCTGGTGGCCTGCAGAACGCGCAGCCGGTCGTAGAGCGGCCGCAAGCACTCGGGCCGCAGCTTGTAGCCCTTCTCGACCCGGGACCACAACGCGTAGAGGGCCTCGGCGACCAGCAGATCCGGCAGACCCCGCAGGCTCACCTCCCGTGTGGAGGAGACCGCCCTCTCCGTCCGCCGCCACCATGCCTCGTCGAATCCGGGTTCCTCACGGACCACGCGCAGGCGCTGAGTGTGGGTCTTGCAGTACGGATATTTGCTGCCGACCCGGTCCAGGTAGCAGGCAGCGATCAGGCACGGGCCGAACCCGGCAAGGCCCACGACCCGCGGGTGGGCCAGGAACTCCTCCAGCGCGATCCCGCCCAGCGCCTGACTCTGCTGGAGGCGATGCGTCGCGCACAGCATGGCGGCAGCGGTGTCACGGGGCCGCTCGCACCGGGCAACAGCACACGGCTGCTGCCCCGCCCCGGTGGAGACGGTCTTCGGAATGCGGCGGAACTCCTCCAACGGCAGGTCGGTCTTGCTCCACCGCTCCACGCAGCCCCGGCACATCGGATGTGTGAAGACCGTGATGGCCAGCGGGCAGTTCGGCACTGGGCAGTCCGCCAGGCCGATCACTGGATGCACCCGGGGGAAGGTGATCACCCGCCGCTCCCAGCACCAGCCCAGCATCTCCAGGAACTTCGGGTCGAGGGCGCCAGCGATCGCCTCAAGGCGCGCATCGCCCGCCGGTGCCTCGATCGCCGGCCACACGGCCACCGTCTCGGCCTTCACCGGCTCTTCTCCGGCCTGCCGACGGCACGCGGAGTTGGGACCCGCTCGACCGCCGCCCGCACCCGGCCCGGATCAGGGAACCGGTACGGCCCAGACGAGTCGGGGCTGCGCTGCCCGAGCAGGGCCTGTACCTCGTCAGGCGTGCCGCCCGCGTCCGCGACGTTTGACCCGAACGCCCGCCGGGCCATGTGCGGGCCCACCCTCCGTCCCAGCCCCGCCCGCTCTGCGAGCCGCTCGAAGAGCTCCCCGATCGCCTCCGGCGACATTGGCGCTCCCAGCGGAGCTCGGAACAGGTTCACCAGCAGGAAGTCGCTGCCACCGTCCCCCTGCAGCCGGTGCCGTTCCTCGTAGTACAGGTCGAACGCGGACACCGTCAGGAAGTCCAGCGGTGCCACCCAGGAGTGCCGCGACTTCGACCAGGCACCGTTGACGTTCTCCCGTCGCCGCACATGCACGTGCGCCCCCGGGTATTCGCAGCCCAGAGCCCGAGAGTCCGGCAGCAGATGTACGTCGCTGCGGCGCAGCCCGGCGACCTGCCCGCGCCGCAGGCCCACCCGCCCGAGCAGCAAGACGATCAAGCGATCCCGCGCGCTGCGGCACGCGACGAACATCGCCACGAGCTCGGCGTCGGATGCCCGGTCCACCTCGGCGACCGGCTCCCGCAGGCGGTGAACCGGTCGCAGCCGGTAGAACAGACCTCCGTCCTCGCCCGTGGCCTCCGTTGGAAGATCCCGGCTGTCGGCGAGCTCGTAGATCTGCCCCAGCACGCCACGCGGTGCCTCACCAGCAGCGACCGCGTACGACAGCAGCCCACGCACCGCGACCAGTACCCGATTGATCCGCCGCTCGCCCCGCACCGGCGCCGCCCCCGGCCCGGGCTGCACCACCGGCACCACCCCGTCACCGGCGGCCGGGGTGTACTTCAGCCAGACCATGAACAGGCCCAGATCCCGGCCCGCCTCGGGCCACTGCCGACCCGTCGCCCGGCACCACCTCAGGTACAGGGCGACCCCGCCGGCGTACGACTTTGTCGTCAGCTCGGCCCGGTCCCGGCCGAACCGAAGGTTCCGCAGCCATTGATCGGCGAGGGGGACGACCTCCAGGTCGTCATCAAGAACTGTCCAGTACCTCTGTCCGGAAGGCATCACCACGGGAAACGCCCGCATCAGCAACTCCTGCATCGAGTCGTGCAACAACCCGCCGCAGAGCCACACCCCCCGAGAACGAGTCCCAGGAGCTCAACGAACCCATCTCACCCCACGTCACACCACAGCTGGACCACCCCGAGAGAAAGGGGGCTGCCGCCCACGCCGTAGCGGCACGTGGAGGTGCGGCACCGGGCACAGGGACCGGTCCGGCCGGGCGCCCGGGTGGCGACCCGCGGGCCGGGCTCGGTGGTGGTCCGCGCGCTCATGCCGCACCCTCCCTTTCTGCCGATTCGGACATGTGGGCGGCGAGCCGCAGCTCGACGACGCCGGTCCGCCAGGCGGCGGGGGTCGCCCAGTGGGGATGGGTGCACAGGGTTCCGGAGAGGGTGATCAGCCGGCGCCGCAGCGCGGTCGTACCGGAC
This sequence comes from Streptomyces sp. NPDC048331, assembly GCF_043201215.1. Classification (NCBI taxonomy): domain Bacteria; kingdom Bacillati; phylum Actinomycetota; class Actinomycetes; order Kitasatosporales; family Streptomycetaceae; genus Streptomyces; species Streptomyces sp. NPDC048331. The sequence goes on from NZ_JBICYT010000009.1 coordinate 137,507, forward strand.
CCGGCGGGGGCCTGCGCGAGTTCGGCGTAGGTCTGTTGCCACGCCCTGTGGAGCGTGATCAGGTCCTCGGGGAAGTGGAACGGTGGTCTCACACCGCAAGTGAAACACGTGTTCGATTTATTGGGCGAGTGCGGATCCGGACCTCGGGGTGTTCGGCCTGGCAGACGTGACCACTCGAACGGGGATGGCACGGACAGCCGGACGGCCGCGTGCCACCCAGAACGGTGCGGCGCGGAGTGCTGCCGGTTCCGTCAGGTCCGGCCGTCCTCGGCGACGAGCCGCACCACACCCACCCACGGGAACTCGCCGGTCCGATGGACCGCACGCACCCGCCACCGACCTGCCGGCAGTAGCACGGGAGCCTGGTCCGGCCGGCCCCCGTCGGGATACTCCACTCCCAGATCGGCGCCCGCTTCGGCCGAGTCCATCAACACCGCCGGGCCATCGGTGACCCACAGTCCACCGTCCTCCCAAACGGTGCCCGGATCGGCCAGGACGGCCTCGGCTGCCGCGAACAACTCGGCCTCGGAGTCCGCGGCCAGCCACCGCACGAACAGCCGCTGCGCCGGCACGAAGCACGTCTTCGCGGGTTCATCGGCCAGGACGAGCGCGGTGCCGGCACCCCCGCCCGCAGCGATCACACCGGTCAGGTCCTCCACCTCGCAGGCGCGGTCGTAGTCGTCACGGCCATCGGCATCACCGAGAACGGAACCGTCCTCCGTGCATCCACCCCAGGCGTGCACCGAGGACTCCGGAGCGACGATCAAGGGGCCGCCCATCGACCGGACCCACACCCGCCCAGCAGGGTCACAGCGATCCGCGTCGCGAGAGACATCCATGCGCTCAGTCTGCCGCCTCCCACCGACACCGCTCGGAGGGAGCCGAGTGCGAGCAGCCGGGGACCGCGCTGAACCGGATCCGCAGCTCGCACTCCTCCCGGCTCCTGGCCGGCCTCGCCGCCACGGTCGGCCGTTGCCCCACGCCGCGCCTCCTCCAGGTCAGGCGCCCTCTTCGAGGGGCCCGGGTTTGTCCGTCGCCTCCCTCACCGGAGCACGACGGTGACGCCCTTCTCACGTAGGAGGTTCAGGGTCACCTCGAAGTAGGACAGGCCGCCGAGGTGGTGCATGACGTGTCCGGCGAGGGCGTGGCGGGCGATGTCGGCGTGGTGCCGGACGAGGGTGAACGGGGGGACGACGGAGGTACCGCCGCACAGGTGGTCCGCCACCGAGTCCAGACATCCGCCGTAGTTGGCGCCGGGGCCGAGCAGGGCTTCGCCGAGGGCCAGGAGCAAGCCGGTCCGGTCGGTGACGTGCTGTCCGTCCAGGTGGTACGTCCCGCCGGACAGGCCCTCCGGCTCGTACGGGCCGACGCTGGTGAGGTCCAGCCACTCGGACCGGCCCTCGGCGTCGAACCGTGCCCACCGGTTGGGCCGCGTGGGAACGCCGTCGGACCAGCTCTCCCAGACGGCGCGGGCGGCCAGGGTGGGGTGGTTGTCGCCGGGGTCGGTGATGGTGACGTCGATCAGGGCTCCGCCGAGGACGGACGGGCGTGCTTCGACGGTGTGCAGGTCGAGGCGGTACCTGGTCATCGTCCGGCCGTGGCGGTACCTGGTCATCGTCCGGCCGTGGCGGTCGAGGGGCCGGAGCGTGGTCGGGGCGCCCTCCTGCGGAAGGGGACGACGGCACAGCAGGGCCAGAAGCGGTGCGGCGGGTTCGCAGCCGATCAGGTGCACGGGCGGGGTGGGTCGCCGCGGGCGCGGGGTGAACAGGCCGTCGACGGAACGGCAACCGCCCGATGGGCTGTCCCCGCGGATCGAGGGGAACCATAGGCCGAACCGCGGGCTCGAAGGCAGCCGCTTGCCGCCCCAGCAGTCGTCCTCCCTGACGCCGGTGCCCACGACGATGTCCACGCGCCCGGGAACGCCCGGCGTGGGCCACTGGGCCAGGACAGTCGTGTCCTCCAGGTCCCAGAAGCGGGCCGGTCCGTCGTTCGAGGGATCCACGGGCTCGATCGAGAGCATTCCGTCCCCCAGCAGCCGCACCGGCTCGGCGCTGTCCGCCACGGCCTGGACCAGCGGGCTCTCGCGCGGGCAGCCGCGCAGCGTCAGGACCTCTCGCGGCAGCGGAGGCGCGTCCATGAACAGGCCTTCGACCTCCGCGCACCGCCCCCACAGCACGCCCTCATCCTCCTCCTCACCGCTCATGTCGTCCCGCACGAGGAGATAGCGGACCGGGAAGTCCCGCTCCCACCCCACATGTTGCTCGGCCCGCACGCTTCTCCCCTGCTACCAGGCTGTCTTGGCGCGCCAACCCTACGGCTCGCCGACCGCCGAAGCCCTCCGAATGTCGCTTGCTCGGAACGACGCGCCCCGACGACCGGGCATCGGCGTGGACGGCGGCGCGGCGGGAGGCGTACGCGAACGACCAGGGCCGGCCGGCCACCTGGTGGCGCTCAGCCGGACGGGGGCCGGTGCCCTGAAGAGCCTCCGGATTCCGGCTCGCTGAGGGAGATCGCCCCGGAGGGGCACATGCCGGTGGCCATACGGGCGGCCGCGAGGCGGGCTGCGGCCGGCTCGGCCCGGAGCAGGACCACCAGGCCGTCCTCGGTGTCCTGGTCGAAGACGTCCGGGGCGGTCATGGCGCACATCCCGGCGCCGATGCACCGCCCGCGGTCGACGCTCAGGCGGGCCGTGCTCATTTCGCGTCCCAGGTGACCGGCAGACTCTTGACCCCGTAGATGTCCGCGCTCTCCGGCCGTAGGCGAACCTCGGCGGCCGGTACGTCCAGGCGCAGCGAGGGGAAGCGTTCGATCAGAGCGCGGAACGCCACCCGCATCTCGGTCCGGGCCAACTGCTGGCCCAGGCATTGGTGGATGCCGTGGCTGAACGCCAGGTGTCCGTCGGAGGGCCGCCGCAGGTCGAGTGTGTCGGGGTCGGTGAAGCGGCCGGGGTCGCGGTTGGCGGTGTTGAACGACAGGACGACCGTCGTGCCGGCCTCGATGGTCTGCCCGCCCACCTCGACGTCCTCCAGCGCCGTCCGGTGGAAGGTCTTGGCGACGCTCAGGTACCGCAGCAGTTCCTCCACCGCGCCGTCGGTGAGCGAGGGGTCGGCGCGCAGGGCGGCCAGTTGCTCCGGGTTCTGCAGGAGGGCGAAGGTGCCGAGCGAGAGCATGTTGGCGGTGGTGTCGAAACCGGCCGCGAGCAGGATGAGGCTGATCCCCTTCAGTTCCTCGTCGGTGAGGTCGCTGTCGGTGAGTTCGCTCAGCACGTCGTCGGTGGGGTGCGCGCGCTTGGCCGCGACCAGCCGGGCGAGGTACTCCTGGGTCGCGGTGTAGGCGGCGATCAGTTCCTCGTCGCTCACCTCCCCACCCATGAAGGCGTCGATCTGTTCCTGGAAGGAGGCCCGGTCCTCGTAGGGCACGCCCAGGATCTCGCAGATCACGATGGTGGGGATCGGCTTGGCGAACGCGGTCACCAGGTCCGCCGAAGGTCCGGCCTCCTCCATGGCGTCGAGGCAGTCGGCGGTGATCCGCTCGATGCGCTCGGTCAACATGCGCATCCGCCGTACGGTGAACTTCCCCACCAGCGGCTTGCGGTAACGGCTGTGCTGCGGGTCGTCCATGAGGAGGAACTCGCCGGGCGGGGCCGGCGGGAGCTCGAAGTCGACGACGTTCATCAGTTCTTTGCGTGAGCTGAACCGCGGGTCCGCCAGAACCGACCTGACCAGGTCGTACCCGGTGATCAGCCAGCCGGGCTTCCCGCCGACGTGGGTGAAGCGGCTGATGGGTGCGTGCCGTTGGGCGTCGACCAGCCCTGCCGGCGGATCGAACGGACAGCCCGACCGGCGCTCGGTCGGCATCGCCTCGACCGTGTGAACGGACTCGTTCATCGCTCGCTCCTCATCTCGCGATATGACGCGTTTGACGTCTCTCGAAAGCTACGTTGCATTCACTATGTCGTCAACTAGTAAGTCGTGTAATCGCAGGTCAATGAAGGCTAATTGATGCAATGATCTGCGGTTGAATGCAACGATGCATTGCAATGGATGCGAGTGAAGGCAATGCCGGCGGCAGTGGCAGTGGCAGCGGCAACGGCAGCCCGTCTCGGCCGGACTCGGCGACGGCCTCCCCTGTGCCGAGATCGCGCGCCGGCTCGGACGTCGGACGGTGTGTCAGAGCACGGCGAGCCGGTCCACCAGCAGCTCGACCCTCCGCTCGGTGTCCTCCGGCGGAAGCCTTCGCGCCCGGATCAGGGTGGCCAGCCCGTGCAGGGCCGCCCAGAACACCTCGGTGAACAGTCCCGGCCGGACGCCGTCCCCGGCGACCTCGGCGAGGCTCTCCAGCAGGGCGGAGAAGGCGTCCTTGAGCGGTTCCGGGGTGTCCTCCTGGGCGTAGGCCAGGCCGCCGTCGAGCTGGAAGACGGCGTCGTAGACCGCGGGATTGCGCGCGGCGTAGTCGAGGTAGGTGCGAGCGAGGGCGGCGACCCGCTCGCGCGGGCCGTCCACGGCAACGGTCGTGGCCCGCACCGCTGCGGCCAACTCGGTGGCGCCCTGGAGGGCGACGGCGCCGATGATCTCGCGTTTGCCGCGGAAGTGGCTGTAGAGGACGGGCTGGCTGTATTCGATGCGCTCGGCGAGCCGGCGGGTGGTGACCGCGTCCCAGCCCTGCTGCTCGGCCAGTTCGCGGGCCGTCGCCACGATGAGGCGTTCGCGCTCCGCACGTTCCCGTTGCTTGCGTTCCTGTACCGACATGACCAGATCCTAGCAGCGCTAGACAATCGAGCGACAGTAGAGATAGCGTTGCCTCATCAGCTAGCGGTGCTAGATTTTGGAGGGGTCGTCATGCTCGACGCAATCGAGGTCGTCACCACCGTGATCGTCGGTCTGATGGTGGGGGTGGAGTTCTGCGTCGCCTTCATCACGAGCCGGATCCTCAACGCGCTCCCGGAGGACAGCGGCCAACTCGGTCACGCCCACGGGGGCCGGATGCTCGGCGCCCTGATGCCGGTCTGGTACATCGGCTCGCTCGTCCTGGTCGGTATCTGGGCTGTCGCCGGCCGGCAGCACGACGGCGTCGGCTTCGTCGTGCTCGCCGGCGCGCTGCTGATCCTCAGCGTCGTCATGTCGGTCCTGATCCTTGTTCCGATCAACAACCGGAACAGGGCGTGGACCCCGGAGAACCGGCCCGAGGACTGGAAGCAGCAGCTGAACCGCTGGGAGCGCTGGCACTACGTCCGCGTCGCCGTCATCGTCGCCGCCTTCACCCTGCTCGTCACCGCGCTCGTCTGAGCCCGCTTCGGGCGCCGCAGCTCACAGGGGGCGGGAGTCGACGAGAACGGCGAGAACGGCGAGAACGACGAGAACGGCGAGAGACGGCACGGCTCCCCGCCCTACGGCGCGGGGAGCCGTGCGGTTCGGCCGGGCGCCCGCTACCCCTTCGGCTCCTGGTCACGTGCCGGAGTCCGACAGGTCACGTCCCTCGCGGGAAGCCGACCCGTGGTGAGGTACGTGTCGACGGTCTCGTCGGCGCAGGACGTGCCGTCGATGAGGTACACCCCGTGACCCTGTCCGCCCTTCGCCACCACCATCCGCGAGCCCTTCAACGCGCGGTGCAGGCCTTGACCACTGCTGAGCGGGGTCATCGGATCCCATTCGTTCTGGACGGTCAGCACCTTCGCCGGGTGCCTGATGGGCGTCGCGGCCTCCAACGGCGGCTGCCAGAAGGCGCAAGGCTTGATGTTCGACGCGAAGTCCCCGTACAGCGGGTACTTCACCTTGTCCTGAACCGCGTCCCGCGCGTACTGCTCGGGATCGCGCGGCCAGTTCTCCGCATCCCCGCACACCACGGACCAGTAGACGGCGGTGCCGTTGTCGGCGGGGACGTCTTCCGGGGCGCCTTCCGGGGCGGGCGCGTCGCCCGGCGCGGGGGCGGCCGCCGTGTCGGGAGCCGGTCCGGTCGCCCCCCGGCCGCCGGCGAGCAGCCTCTTCACGTCCGGCACCCCGGCGTCCGCCGGCAGGGGTGCTCGCTCGGCCGCGGCTTTGAGGGACCGGGTGATGGTGGAGGCCTCGACCGGGGAGTAGAACACCGCGGGGTCCCGGATGTCGTCACCCGTGAGCTTCTGCCCGAAGTAGTCGATCGGTTCCCGGTCGGCGCGCGCCACCAGCGCCCAGAAGGTGTCGGACACCGCCTCGGGGGTCGCGCCGAGGCCGTATTCGGCCGAACGCTCCGCCGCCCAGCGCGTCCACCGCTCGAACGCCGGCCCGGCGCTGGTCGCCCACACCTGGTACATGCCGCGCCAGATGCGGTGCGGGTCCACGCCGCTGTCCAGCACGAAGCGGTCCGTCCGCTGGGGGAACATCTGGGAATACACCGTGCCCAGGTAAGTCCCGTAGGAGTAGCCCAGGTACGAGATCTTGCGCTCGCCCAGCACGGCGCGGATCACATCCATGTCGCGGGCCGTATTGCGCGTGGTGATGTACGGGAGCACGTCACCGGCCTTCTCACGGCACTTGGCCGCGATGCCGCGCGCCCACGCCACGTCCGAGGCGAAGCGCTCGGGCCGGTACGCCCCGCCGGTGCCCTTCTCGGTCGGGTCCAGCCCACAGGTGATCGGGCTGCTCGCCCCGACGCCCCGAGGGTCGAAGCCGATGAGGTCGTAGCGGTCCCTTACGTCCTCGGGCATCTCCGTGCTCAGCCGCATCGGCCGGTACAGGCCGCTGGTGCCGGGTCCGCCCGGGTTGATGAGCATGACGCCGTGCCGCTTGGTCGGGTTCCCGCTCTTCACCCGGGATATCGCGAGGTCGATCGTGGGGCCCTGGGGGCGCTCGTAGTCGAGCGGAACCTTGAGGGTCGCGCACTCGTAGGTCGCCGGTCTCTCCGCGCTGCAGCGGTGCCAGGCGGGCTTCTGGCTCATGTACCCGGGGGCAGGCTGGTCAGCGGAAGCCTGGGGAACGGACAACTGGGACAGGGTGGTCGCGATGAGTCCGGCGGTGGCCAACAGCGGTGCGAGGCGTTTCATCCGTGCGGTGCCCCCTTCATTCGGAGAGTGCGTGCCGTCCACCGTGTTGCATCGGTGGGCAGGGCGAATCACTCCTGAGGGCCACTCCTTGTACAACTCACGTACCACGCGATATTTGGACAGTTGGCCAATATGTTGCTGCCTGTCGGCACGCCACTTCTCGTACGTGGCCCGCACCTTGGGGCGCGTGGTGCGGACAAGGAGGACGGAGAGACGCGGCGTGCTCCCGCAGCCTTCTGCGAGAGCACGCCGTGGTTCATCGAGGCCTTGCCTTCCGATCTATGCCGTGACCTCGTACTCGACCCACAGCAGCACGTCCCGCGCCGCGGCGAGCTTGTCGGCGTCGCTTCCCTTCGTGATTTCCAGGTCGACCACGCGGGCCGGCGAGCCGACCGCGGCGCCGTTCAGCGGTTGTGCGTTGGCGGCGATGCCGTCGCTGAGCACACCGAGGTTGGACATCGCGATGCCGTCCGCGATCTGGAACGTCGTGAAGGCTCCCGTGCCGAAGCGGAGCTTGGCGGAGAAGTTCCCGCCGGTGACGCCGGGAAGGACCACCGCCAGATTGGTGATCTTGCCGGTCGGAGGCAGCGGGAGCTTGTTGAGCGCGAAGGACAGCTTGGCGGTCGGCGGCGCCGTCCGCAGGCTCGCCAGCCCCGCGATGTTGACCGACAGGGCCGAGACGAACAGTGAGCGCGACACCGTCGTGGCGGACGGCGCGGCGAGGGTGTCGGAGTCGGCCGGGGCGGGGTCGTACGCCGCTTGCATGTCGAAGGTGAGGAGTACGTCGGTGACACGGTCGAGCCCGACGGGGCTGGTGCCCGGAGGCAGGACCAAGGTCCAGGTGGTCGTGAACGCGGTGCCCTCGAACGGGAGCAGCTGTTCGCCGGGCAGGCCGAACAGCTCCAGGTCACGCCGACTGCGGAAGTCGCTCACCGGGTAGGCGTCGGCGAAGCGCAGCAGCGGGACTCGCGGGGCCGACGGGGAGCGGCGGAGCAGCGAGAACCCCATGTTGGTGAGGATGCCGCGGGGTCGCTCCGTGGTGCCCGGCACGTCCACGAGGACGTCGACGGTGCGGATGCGGTGCGCGTAGGTGCCTGGGTGGCCTGCCAGCAGGTCGTCGTCGGTGAGGGTGAAGGTACAGGTGCCGGTCTTCTTGAGCTGCCCGAATGCAAGTGGCAGGTCGCGGGCGAGGGAGTGGGTGCGGGTGAGCGGCAGGCTGAGACGGGCCGAGCCCAGGCGTACCGCCTCCAGCTCGGCGAGGTCCAGGGCCAGCCGGTCGACGCCGCCCAGGTCGCGCATGCGCGGATCGAAGTAGCCCAGGCGGATCACGCGCAGAGGTGCGGCCAGCTCGTAGGCGAGGGCCCGCTCGGCGAACCATGCGGACTGACCGGCGAGGTCGAGGTAGCGGTGCAGGGAGCGCCGGGCGACACCTGACAGCGCGTCCCAGAAGTCGCGGTTGAGGAACCGCTCGTTCTGGTAGGTGATCAGGTCACGGGTGTAGGCGAGTTCGCTCGCGGCGATCTGGCCCTGGAACTGGGCGATGGCCTGTTGCCGCTGCTGCACCTGGACCGCGGCCTTGGCAGCGGGGAGCGTCTCGTGGGTGAGCGCCTTCAGTTCGTCGTCGCGCTTGGTGGCGGCGTCGGCCATGCCCTGAAGGGTCGTGGTACTGATCACCGCGAACGCGGCGTACGCGCCGACGATGCCCAGGCCGCCGGCGGTGCCACTGCCGGCCCACGCCTGGCTGCCAACGGTCTTGACCACGCCCTTGAGTTCGTCGTCGCTGGTCACCTGCAGGTCCTTCGACGCCGAGGCGCCGTCCTTGGCGACGTCGGCGATGGACATGACGCCGGACTTCATGCCGCTGAAGTAGTCCTTGAACTGGTTGAAGATGGACTTCGAGTCCTCGATCTCCTCCTGCTTCTTCTGGATCAGCTTCTCGACGTCGGTGACCAGCTTCTGCGCGACGACCACGCCCGCCTTCGCGATCTCGACCTGCTCGGTGGCGATCGCAACGGTTCCCTGTGCCCTGCGTTCCTGCGCCTTGGCGGCGAGCAGGTCGAGGTCGAGCTGCTCGACCCGGCCGAGATAGGCGAGGTAGTCGTTCTGGGCCGACTTGGCTCCGGCCACCCAGCGCTGCGCCGCGCCGACAAGGGTCTGGTAGCGCAGTGTCGGCACGGTGTCGTCGTCGTAGCCGTAGAAGTTCAGCCCCGCGTCCAGCTGCTGCAGGGCGAGGCGTGCGCGGTCGAGCTGGTTGAGCCGGCGGGGGTTCTCGACCGGCACGACGACGGGCGGGGGCGGCAGGACGTCCTTCGGCCGGTACGCCATCGTTCCCGGGTCTTTGCCGTGCAGGAGGAGGACCGCCTTGTAGAGCTCACGAGCCCGCTCCAAGCTCGCCGGGTCGTCGCTGCGGTACAGCATCTCGCCCCAGGTGAGGAGAACGTCGGCCTGGGCGAGCCGGGCGTACCGCTCCTCCAGGGGGTGCAGGATCGGTGTCACGGGCGTCGTCGCGTCGACGGAGAAGACGGTCTGCGGCGTGAGGGTGAACGGACCGGTGAGGCGGCGCTCGGCGTCGAACATCAGGCGAGCCGTGTACGGGCGGTCGCCCAGCGGGTCGTTCCATCGCTGCCGGCCGGCCACCACGCGCTTGGCATCGACGGCAAGCCAGTGCTTCACCATGCCGGGGGGTGTGCCGAGCATGCCGATGCCGATGTAGAAGCCGGTCACGCCGGAGAGGATGTCGATGGCACCGGGGATGTCACCAAGGCCGGACCGGATCGTCGCACGTAGCATCGGCAGCAGGAACTTCTGCTGGTAGACGCACAGCCGGGTCGCCTGGTCGCGGGCGATCCGGAAGGAAACGACGTCGTTCCAGACCTCGATCGGACGGGCCAGGTCGTAGAACCGCTCGAACCCGTCCGGCAGGTATGTGGTGCTGGTACCGGTCAGTTCGACGATGTTGGTGACCGTCGCCGCCCGGCGGAGGGCGAAGCTGGCCGGGCGCGGGAAGTTACCGGCGGTGAAGTCCGGCTCCCAGTTCTCGCTTCCGGCCGGGTTCGGGGTCGCGCCCAGGAGCAGCGACTCGGCTTCGTCGGCCAAGCGAGCCGCGGTGGCGAACTGGCTGTGGTCGATCGCCTGGACGAGTTCGGTGAGTTTGGCATCGGCCTCGCCGTACTTCCGCAGGAAGACCGCCGACCGTTTCACTTCGCCGATCGAGTCGAAGTACGGCTTGTAGTCGTTGAGGCTGTGACCGGAGTCGATCTCCTCGTGGAACTTGAGGAACTTCTTGCGGTCCTCGTTCAGCCACACGCCTCTGACGATGCCGTGGACCTGGGTGCGCAGGGCGAAGAGGTTCTCGGGGAAGAACGGCTTCTGCCGGCCCAGCCACTCGTCGAAGCGCAGGAAGTACGGTGCCGAGCCGACCACCTCGGGCCACAGGATCGGCTTGCCTGTCGCGCCGGGAAGCTGGGGATCGATCACGTTCTCGGCCGGCTCGACGGGGCCCTGCGCGGTGTCGCTGAGGATGCGCGAGAGCGTGTAGGTGTTGAGCAGCACCGGCGAGGAGATCGCGGAGTCGGGCTCGTGCAGCGGGAGCCGGTAGCGGTTGGCGAACTCGGCGGGGAGGGCGGTCGGCGCCAGCGCGAGCAGGGCGTCGAGGTGGGCGCGTCTGGTCAGGCCGCCCTGCGCGGGGATGTTCGCTGCCGGTACGCCGAACCCGAACCCACTGCCGGTCGGTGCCGTCAGGATCGCCGTGACGAGAGGGATGAGCAATTGGTTGAGCGGGGTCTCGGTGCGGTCGGTGGTGGCGAAGTCCTGGAAGAAGCGGCGCTTCAGCTGTTGCTCGACGACGGTCGGGAACTGCGTGGCGTCGGCTGAGGCCCCGAGCTTCTGCTGGTGCGCGAACAGCACGAACACGCTGCGGAGGTAGTCGCGGTAGGACTGGTCGTCGGGCAACCCCCAGGGGTAGAGGCCCCAGATCGGCTTGGGCCACGTGGGATCGTCCAGGTCGATCGTGTCGAAGTCGAATGGGGTGTCGAGCTCGGGCGGCTGGAGGTAGGAGACGGTGCCGTTACGCAGAGCGTCGGGATCCACCAGGAGTGTGGCGGCCTCCCCGTCCCCGTCCCCGTCCGCGCGACTGAGGTCCTCGAGCAGGCGGGCACGCTCGCCGGGCGTCAAGAGGCGGATCATGCTGTCGGGGGGCGGGCAGGTCAGGTCATCGGCAAGGTTCTCCGCGAGAACCCGACGCGTGGCGACCAGGTGGTCGGCCAGTATGGCCAGCCGGCCCGGGTCCACGTAGTCCTCGCCACAGACGGCCACCTTGATGGGTTCCTCGTCGAACAGTGCCTCTCTGGTGACCGGGACCTCCTGGCTGCGCCGGTCCCCGTGGTCGATCCGCACGGTGAGCGGCTCCCGCCACAGGTCTTCGCAGATTTCCAGGCCGGCGGAACCCCCGCCGTCGGTCCGGGCCGCGGCAACGACCCGGTCGCCCGACACCGCCTCGACGGCGACCTCCGACAGCAGTCGGTCCGTCGGCTCGTGCTGGATCAGGACGCGGATCGTGAGCGATTCAGGTGCCTGGGTCATGACTATGCCTCCGGAATATCGAGGTCTGTCGTTGTCACCGCGAGCATTCTGGGAGGGACCCGTGCGCCGGGGGTTGCCATCCCCGGCGTTCCTTCGAAAGCATGAGGCGGACGGTGCAGCCGGCGGGCCGATCGGGCGTGGCGCCGGGGCCGGCCCTGACAGGAATCCCGTGCCGCCGGTGGCCCGATCGGCGTGCCGGCGACGCGGAGGACGCCTCAGCCTGTAGCGACGGCGGACACCGGCGTGCCGCGGCTCCCGTCCGAGAACCACGGCACGTGCTCCCGCCGACGCGGGGGTGGTGCCAACGCCCGGCATGGGGGGCGTGATTGCGGAGTCGTGATTGCGGAGTACTGGGCGCGGGAGGGGTGGCGGCCGGCGGCCGGGCCGGGCCGGTGGGACCATCCGGCGACCAGGAGCGTGGCGCGTGGCGACGGCCGGATTGTTCTGGATCACGGCGGATGCCGTGCGCCGCGGGGTTCCTGCTCGGGGAAGGGCAGCCCGAGACGAGGCCGCGGTGGGAGACGGGGGAGGCCGGGCCCGAAGAGGTGACGTGACCGTGTAGGCCGCGGCGGCCGGCGGATACGAAGCCGAGGAGGTCGCGCTCTCCGAGGAGTTGCCCGACGGCTGCGTCGCGGGGGCCGCGGATCCACGCGCCCTCGGCTCGGGGCCGTGAGCCCGCCGTGAAGGGCACGCCCGGACGTGCCGAGCGGGAAGCCATGCCGGAGGGGTGGACGCGCGCCCGGGTCTGACGACCCCTGAGGCCCTTGTGCTCGCGCGAATCGGGTCGAACTCCGGGCTCGCCTCAGTGCCGCCCCTCCGGTCAGGAGGGTCGTCGTGCCGGCAGCGCCGGTTCGCCGCGGCCCGACGCACGCCGACGATCCGCCCCGCCTCCGCCGGCCGCACACCCGGTCCTCGCTTCCGACGCGTGAGGTGAGGGCGGCGAGCGGAGAGCATCGGCTACCCCTGCCGCACGGGTCAGCCTCGCGGCCCCCGGGTTTCCTCCGCGCGGCGGAAGGCCTCGTCGCAGGGTCCCGTGGAGCGCCGGGCGACCAGGGTGGCGCGGTTCAGGAGGCCGCCGTTGTGCAGCTCCAGCCGCCAGGAGCCGCTGCTCAGGGCCACCGCCGGGACGGGGCCCCGGCCGCGGGCCCTGACCTGCCGGCCGCTTTCCTCCGACGCGGTCTCCAGGGCGGCCAGCCAGGCCGCGTCGGCGGGGCCGCCGCCGGTCCAGTCCGCGATGCAGTCGGCCGTCCCGCCCTCCTCGGCCGGCTGGACCGGGCCCGCGGCGATCCCGGCCGCCACCGAGGCGGCGGCGAGTTCCGCCGAGACCACGGCCCGCGAGGGTCGCCCGCGGCGCGGGGCGCAGCCTTCGTGGTCCTCGAGGACGACCCCGGAAGCCCCCGCGCGTTCCAGCGCTGAAACGTCACTGGTCACCGGGACCGGAGTCGACCCCCGCAGCCGGTCGCTCGGCGAGCCGGCTCGCCGAGCAGGAGGCTCATCTTCACGCCCCACCCGATGGAGCAGCAGGTGGGGTGGCCCGAGCGCTGCACCGGACGACCGTGGGCCCCGAGGCGCATGTCGGAGCACGACCTTGGGTGTCGGCCTGTCGGCCTGACGGCGCATGGAGTGGGCGGCAGGGGACACACGTACGGCAACCGGTCCGACATACAAGCAGTTCGGGCCGCCGCTGCGTTCACGAGGGAGGAACGGTCATGCCCCTGACTTTCCGTAAGAGCTTCAGGATCCTGCCCGGCGTCCGGCTCAACATCAACCGCAAGTCGTGGTCGATCACCACCGGTGGCAAGCACGGACCCCGCCGCACCCGGAGCAGCAACGGATCCCGCACCACGTCCATGAACCTTCCCGGTCCCTTCGGCTGGCGCAAGACCCGCCGCAGCTGAGGAGGTCCGTCCGCAGGGCCCGGGCACGACGGGGCTCTTGCGCGGAGAACCGTCGAGGGGCGGGTGCCGCCCTCGCCGCGGCCCTCGCGAACCGGCGACCGGGCCGCCCGCTCGGTCGTACGTCAGCGCGCGGTGACCGAATACGCGGCGAGCGCTCGGTTGTCGCGCGGCTTGGCAATGGCCCGGATGACGTCGGCCTGGCTCAGGACGAGCTGCCGCACCGGTTCGGGCAGCGCGGCCAGACGCTCCTTCCTTCCCAGCAGGTCGAGGCAAGCGGCGATCTCCCAGTCGCCGTCCTGAAGTTCCTGGGTGTCGACCGGCTCGCTGCCGTCGGCCGTCCAGCCGGTCTCCGGCAGGAGCCTCAGCAGGCCCTCACGGGAGAACGGTGTGCGGACGTTGCCCTGGCCGTGCGATCCCGCGGCCTCGATCTGTCCCTGGACCAGCACGGCGAGCAGGTGCGCCACCTGGTCGTCGGAGGCAGGCGTGAGGTCCCACTCCGTGAACCAGAGGCGCCGCGCCCAGGGTCGTACCCGGGCCAGCGTGTCTCGCAGTTGCCCGAGCGATGCGAAGTACCAGGAGCAATGCGCGAGCACCACGTGGTCGAAGGTGCTTCCGGGAAAGTCGACCGACGGGTCGAGGACGTCGGTGCCGAAGCGGAAGTCGATGCGTGGCCCGAGGGGGCCCGCCGCGAGCCGGGCCGCCGATTCTCCGATCGTGACCGGCGCCCCGTAAGAGGGAGGCGCCACGTCGACGGCCACTACGCGCCCTTCGGGGCCCACCGCCTCCGCGAGGACGGCGGTCATGTCGCCTTGGCCGCAGCCCACTTCGAGGACGGTTGAGCCTGGTGCGATGTGCCAGCTCGCCACGAGCGCGGCGCGGTGGCGAGTCTGGGACAGCTGGACGTCGGGGCTGTGGTCGGCGGCGGCCATGCCGGCCGCGAGGGAGGCGGCTTTGGCGAGGAGATCTGAGGGGGTCACAAGGTCCTTGGTGATACTCGACGGGTTCGGGCGGGCCGATGGTATGAGACGGGCGTGCAGCGGCGCCTCCGAATTCCTGGACATCGCCGGCACGAGCCGTCTGTCAACTGCCGCCGCGTCCACACCTGCGGACGGCCCGGCTCGATGCCCTGCGGCAGCAACGGCTCGAGCCGGGCCCACGGGCCGTTCGTCGGATCTCCACGCCCCACAACAGGTGATCAACAACGAACAAGATCCACCTTCGCAACAGACCCTAGTGCTCAGGCTCGGCGGCGTAGGACGTGAGGCGATCGGCGAGCGCGATGACGAGGTCCCGGAGTTCATCGGGACGCTCGATGACGAACGGCCGGTCGAGCGAGGCGAGTACCGGGGGCAACCAGTCGAGCCGCTCCGCCCGCAGCTCGACGCGCAGCCAGCGCTCGGTCGCGCGGTCCTCGCCTGCCGCGGATTCGTGTTCGTCCAGGCTCGCGACGCCGGCCGGAAGGCGGGCGCGGATCTGCTCGACCGTCCCGTGGACGCGCAAGGTCACCTCATGCCGGTATTCGGCCGTGGCGAATCCTGACAACACCCGCTGTGCCGGATCGGGACCCACGGGCGCTTCGAACGAGCCGGGCAGGGTCCGCGGGTCCGCGATGCGATCGAGCCGGAAGGTTCGGTCCTCGCCGATCCGGGCGTCGTTGCCCGTGACGTACCACCGGCCCGCATGGGCGACGATCCCGTACGCGTGCAGCGTGCGTTCGCTGCGCCGTCCGTCACGGTCGGTGTAACGGATCGAGACCGGTCGGTGGTGGCGCACCGCATCGGCGATCGTGAGGAGGACCCCAGCGTCCGGGGTGTCGAACTCGCCGGGCTGATCCGTGAACGCGAGAGCTTCCAGGAGCGTGTCGAGCCGACGGGCGAGGTGCTGGGGCAGCACCCGCCGGATCTTCGCCGACGCCGTCTCGCTCGCCGTGCGCCCCGTCGTCGTCAACCCCGCTCGGCGGCCCGCGACCAGGCCGAGAAGCACGGCCAGCGCCTCGTCGTCGCTGAGCATGAGCGGAGGCAAGCGGTACCCGGGAGCCAACCGGTACCCGCCGTAGCGGCCGCGCACCGATTCCACGGGCACGTCGAGGTCGATCAGCTGGTCCACATATCGGCGCACGGTGCGCCCTTCGACGCCGAGCCGGTCGGCGAGTTCCGCCACCGTCCGGGTGCCGCCCGACTGCAGCAGCTCCAGGAGTGTCAGCACACGGCCGGTCGGTCTGGGCATGATGGCAGCCTAGCTCGAATAGAGGACCGATTCTGTCCACTATTTCTCCTAGCCTGCGACGAGTACGCCTCCAGCACAGCCAAGGAGATTCCCATGCACTTCGTCTCGATCCGCATCATCACCGGCGACGTCGCACGCCTCGTCGACTTCTACGAGCGAGCCACAGGGGCGAGGGCGACGTGGGCCACCGAGGAATTCGCCGAACTCCGGACCTCGGGCGCCACCCTCGCGATCGCCGGCACCCGCACCGTCCCGCTGTTCGCCCCGGGCTCTGCCCGGCCGGCGGACAACCACAGCGTGATCACCGAGTTCCTCGTCGACGACGTGGACCGCGTTCACCGGAATCTGACCGGCCTCGTCACCGACTTCGTCAGCGAGCCCACCACGATGCCCTGGGGAAACCGGTCTCTGCTGTTCCGCGACCCCGACGGCAACCTCGTCAACTTCTTCACGCCCGTCACCCCGGAGGCCATCGAAAAGTTCGCCCGCTGATGTCACGCACAGCCCCTCACGGGTGAGCCCTGAGATCCCAGGGCTCCCGGTCCCACCTGCCGGCGAACCGGCCTATGGCAGCCTTACGACACCAGTTGACGAAGACACGGTGAGCTGTCGTTGCACGCCGAGTCCCGGTGCGGCATCGAGACGGGTGTAGAACTCTGTCGCGATGATCGACTCCCGCGCAGGAGCCGACAGGCGGGACAGGATTCCGGGAAGGGACCGCTGCCGTGCCACCTCAGTGCGGTGGGCCAAGATCGCGGCCATCTTCCGCTCCGACCAGGCGGTCACGTCGACCACCGCGGTGACGTGCTCGTCCGGCACGCTCAGCACCTTCTTCCCCACCGTCGTGAGGAGCGCGCCGAGCTCGCCCATCCCCGCGTGGGGGTGCGTGGCCGCGTACAGAGCAGCGGGCTGCCAGGGTGCGCCTGCCCGCGGATAGCGGTGTTCGAGGCCGGCGGCATGGAAGGCGATGACGGTGGCCTGGTGCGTGCGGACATGATCAGGGTGACCGGTCAGCTGCCCGTAGGCGTCGTGGGTGATGACGACGTGCGGCCTCGCAGCACGGATGTGCTCGACGATTCCCTCCACCACCTCGTCCAGCGGGGCGTCGCACAGCCGCGGCCGGCCGGGCGCGGAGTCGGGGACTCGAGCATCGGCGAAGCCGAGCATCCGTGGCTTCCCCGTCCCCAGGATGGCCAGGGCGTCGGCGAGTTCGTCGGCCCGGTGGCTGTCGGGGGCCCAGGTGGCGGTGACCACCGCGGTCGCCGCGCCTGCTGCCGCGTGCTGCGCGAGCACGCCGCCGGCCAGGAGGGATTCGTCGTCCGGGTGTCCGAAGACACCGAGAAGAGACGGCAGTGAGGAAGAACGGCTTGGTGACACGGTAGGTGGTGCCTTCCTGAAGGTTGAGGTTGTGGTGGAGACGCGCGGCCGGTGGAACATCTTCCTGCGCGTGGCCGGCGTCCGTGTAGGCCTGGAAATCGGCGGGCGTATGGTCGATGAGGAGTGTCGGAGCCCATGCCATCAGGCACTGCGCGCGGGGTACGTACGAACAGCGGTTGGATGGCTTGCTCGCGCTGTCGCGGCCGACCGGAAGCACCGAGGGGACGCCCTGGACCTCCCCGACGAGGCCACCACGGACGAGGGGCTCCACGCGTCGGAATCCACCGCCCGGACACGCGCCGGCTGACGGCCGCTCGGAGGGTTCCTCATCGCCGGTTCCTCATCGCCGGTTCCTCATCGCCAACCTGCCCTTGGCGTCGGCCGAGCGCCTGTTGAATGACGCTATGGACATCATCGAGGGCGGAATCGCGGCCGTAGCCGCCGGATTCAGCGGGTGGGCCGCTTTCGCTGCCATGAAGGCCGCGAAGTCGGCGGACCGCAACTCGCAGACGGCGAACCGGACCGCTGACCTCGCGTTCCGGACCGCCGAGTCGGTGGCGCAGATCGAGCGTGACCGTTGGCACCGCGAACTGACACCCAAGGTCGATTTCCGGGTGACCGAGGAACGCAGCTACGTGGAGCTGCTGATCCGGTACGGCGGGCCCTCGGCGCTCGGCAGGCTGACCTCCCTCGAGCTGCGCGTGCGCGACGATCGGGACCGCAGCCATGACCCGGTCCTGGGCGCTGGTCCGACCGCGGAGGAACGCGCCGACACGATTTTCGGCCCCTACCGATTCCAGTACTCCGCGAACGGCGCTGACGAGGTCGGTCGGAGCGTGGCGCCGATCTCGCTACCGCCGGGTGAGGAGTGCCGGCTGGCCTTGGAACCGACCAGGCCTCCCCAGTACTACGGCTTGGGGGCGGAGCACTGGGCGAGGAGGTGGCGCGACGCCGACCTCCGCCTGTGGGTCGATTGCCATGTCGACGGCCACAAGCCGTGGAACCTCACGGCGGAGGTACCGCAACCGCATGGCGAGTCTCCGTCGGGCCGGTGGACATCGGCAAGCTGAGCGGCCCGTTGTCGCCGCTGGTCGATCCGACCCTCCTCAGAGGCCGACAGGGAGCGCCGAGCCGGGGGCACGGAGCGCCCCCCATCTTCGAACATCCCACCGGTCCAAGGGTTTCCAAGCCTTGCCAGTGGCCGGTGGCTAATCTGACGGTATGACAGAGACTGCGCCCACCAACCGCTGCTACTGCGGCTGCCAGACCACCATCGGCTACGGACGCACCTTTGCCGCCGGCCATGACAAGATCGCCGAAGCCGCCTATCTCGCCGTCCACCACAACGGCTCGGTCGCCGACCTCCTCAGGGGCAAGGGCTACGGCCCCGACAACCCCGTCACCGACGCAGCCGTCGAAGCGGGCGCCTGGAAGAAGTGCGACCACTGCGACTACAAGGGCGCTCCCGACAGCATCCGCAACCACATGGCCAAGGTGCAGAAGGCTGAGAACACCCAGCGGGAGTCCCTGGAGAAGTCCGTACGCGCGCTCGGCGGAACCTGGGACCCCAGTCGCGGAATGCAGACCCTGCGAGACGCCGGTTACCACCCCTCCGAGAAGTACATCCGGGAGGTCTACCGACGACTGGCGGACAGTGGCCTGTTGGAGAAGGTGGATGAGCACCGGGCCATCTACTTCGTCATCGAGGAGTAGGGCCAGGAAGGCTGAAGAGTGCCCAGCGGGAAAACCACGACTACCCGGACACCGTAGCCCCGCCGACGTGCGTGGCTGCCGCGCGTCACAGATCTGCCACAGCCCACCCACACCGGGCCCGGAGCCGACACCATGACGCGATGCGCACACACCATACTGTCATCCTCCTCGCCGCCGCCGGCCTCCTCGCCCTCACCGGCTGCTCCGAGGCCGTCACCAGCGAGCCCAAGCCCGACGACAAGGTTGCCGCCTCACCGTCCGCATCGCAGTCGAGCATCGCCCCCGAAGCGCCCAGCTCCACAGCCGCAGCCGCAGGCATCCCGCCCAGCCCCGCCCCCGATCAGCGCGCCATCTACCTCGCCGCGCTCAACACGATCGACCCTGAGATCGTCAACGGCGACGACGACAAGGCCGTCAGCCGCGGGCTGAGTCAGTGCCAGTCCATGAAGGACGAGAAGGACCCGACCAAGCGCGTCGAGTCCACGAACCGTCGCTTCATCAGCCCCGACCACCCGGACGGCTTCGGCCCCACCAAGGCCGCCTTCATCCTCGCCGCCGTACAGACCAACCTCTGCCCCACGTACTGACGGAGCCACAGTCACCATGGTGCGGGTCGGCGCGGACAGGCCGCCCGGGACGGGGCCCCGATGCCGGCACCGACGGCATCGGGGGCGTCGAAGCCTTGGACGGGCCGACGCGCGGCCGCACCCACCCCGAGCGGATGGCCGCCCTCTGCCCGAACTGCCACGCCATGAAGTCCCGCGGCTCCGGCGTGCGGAACCATCAGAAACTTGACCGAAGGCCGAGGGCCACTAGGGTCGTGCCATCGAAGGTTGAGTGGCTGGGGCTTGGGAGCGGTGCGTGTCCTCGTTGGATGAGTTGCGGAACTTGCTGGGCGAGCCGGCCCACCGGCAGTCCCGCCCGGATGACTGGACCGAGGTCGAGCAACACGTCGGGTCCGCTCTCCCCAGTGACTTCAAGGAGTTCCTCAACGCCTACGGCAGCGGGGTCATCTCCGGCGAACTCGTCGTCTTCCACCCACGTGGAGCAAGCCCGCTGCTGGAGCGCATGCGCAAGACCCACGGGGTCTTCGCCGAGCGCCGAGACAGGGACCTGAGCCGTGGCGACTCCGAGCACACCCCGTACCCCTTCCACCCCGAGCCTGGTGGGTTGATCTCATGGGGATACGACTACAGCGGCGACGAGCACTTCTTCCTGCCCTGCGACCCGGATCCGGACCGATGGAAGATCGTCACGATGGCTCACGAGGAGGGCTGCCAGACCTTCGACGGCCCGTTCTCAGGCTTCGCCGTCGCGTTCGTGCGGCGGCTGCTCGATGTCGAGCGGTACCACGGCATCGAACCGGAAGCCCTGGAGTTCCTGGAGCCCGAGGACTTGGACGAATTGGTTGCCGCAGGAGAGATCGGCCCGGTCCGGCCGAGCTTCGAGCCGTGCTGAGGCAGACCCCTTCGCGCGCTCCGGCAGCGCGCCGACCGGGCCGAGCGACCGATGGGGCGTCAACGCCTCAGAGCGGAGTGATCACACGCAGGGGAGTGCCGGCAGGCTGTGAGGCGGTCTGCCGGACGGGCCCCTCGGGAGGTGGAAAGGGGAGACTGTGATGACCGTACTGACAGATGGTCAGGTGGTGCACGGTGCGGTATCCGGCCTGCCGGCGGCCGTTGAGTCATCGGCCCCGGGGGAGAACCCCGGCGAATATGGGCTGGCGGGGCTGATCGTCGAGGTCCTGGAGTCGGTGGGCTGGACCGCCTGCATGGTCGTGCTGGGCGTGCTGGTCACCCTCGCAGGGGCCGCGTGGATGTGGGGCCAGGCGCCGAAGGCCACCGGTAAGGAGAGACGCCGGATGCGCTAGGGCGGCGCCGTCCTTGCCGGGCCGAGCGCGTGATCTCGTTGAGCCGGTCGAACCACGTTGTGACTGTTCGGACTTCGGTGAGGCGGGTCACCGATAGCGGCGTCGTCACTAAGTGGCCGACGAGTCCGTGGCAGATCGGGCCTGAGCGCTGCGGCGCACCGGCTCGGCCAGTGCGGCAGCCCGTTCGGAGTTGTGCCGCACGACTGGCGGCCAGTCCTCGGGCAGCCGCCGGTCGTATGTCCCGCGGTCCACGTCGGCGAGCTGACGGCGAAGCCCCCGGCCTCCGCCGCGCCCCACAGCCTCGCCCGCCCGGCGAGCAGGGAGCGTCTCGCTTCGACTGCCCAGCGGGTGTCGACGGGTTGTGCGAGGACATCCGGGGCGCCCTCGACGACTGGGTGCCCCATGCTCGGCGTGCATGCCCGCGCCTGATCTCCGGACGCCAGAAGGGCCCGCGCGACCGGTCTGAGGTCGTGCGGGCCCTTGTGTTGTGCGGGTGGGAGGCGGGCCGGCTCATCTGGGGGCGCGGCCTCGCCTCCTGTCTCGGGGGTCTAGTAGCGGAGGTCCTTCTGTTCGGTGATCAGGCGTCCGGCGATGTGCAGGTTTCCGTCGGAGTCGAGCACCGCGATGATCTTCTTCGTCGAGCCGTGGTGGGTCGTGAAGTAGATCTTGTCCGCCTCCTGCGAGCTGGAGAGGTTCGAGTTCACGGACAGCTCGATGCTCACGGGGGAGCTGATGAGCACGTCCTTCTTGGGCGAGTTGGGGTAGACCTGGTTCTGCCGTAGCTTGACGCGGCCGTGGGTGTCCCCCTCTTCCCAGTCCGTCGCCACTCCGAGATCGATGTCAGCCATGTGACGTCCCCCTTCAGATCCGTGAATGGGTCTTCGGCTCGGGCCGCTGTGGAGCGCCCCGAACTGCGGCCGAATCTATGCGGACAGTGCATATGCCGTCACTCGGAGTTCTGCGCATGACTGGATTTCTGCCGAAACGGTCTTGAAACAGCGTTCAGACCGCTCAAGGGCTGAAACGTCCGGATATAGCAGTGACAGGTGAGGCCGCTGCTGCTCGCAGTCGAGTGGGCGCAGCCGGCGGGTCAGGCGTTCTCGGGAGCCATGGCGCCGATCATCTCTGCCAGCACGGTCCGCCGCTCCTCCCCCGGGCGGGGGCGGAGCGGACGGGCCAGGCGTGCGCTGTCGTAGTGCCAGCGGTGATCGAGGTCCTGGGCCACCGCTTCGGTGGTGCGGGACCGCGCCCCGGTGCCGAGCAGTTCCGTGAGGTCCTGCGCCAGATCGTGCCAGGACACGTGGCCGCTGCACGCGTTGGCGACCCCGTGCACGGGCCGGTCCAGGCATGCGACCACCGCACGGGCCAGGGCGGCGGCGTGTACCCAGGCGGCTCCGTACCAGTCGTGGCCGTCGGTGCCGGGACACGGCAGGTCGATCGGGTGGCCCTGGCGGGCGGCCTGGTAGAGCGTGCCGATGGCGCCCCAGCGCAGCTGTTCGCGCAGCCGGTCGTGCGCGCCCCAGACGATCGGTGAGCGTACGGCGCTCGCACCACCACGCCCCTCGGTGCCCGCGGCACGCAGCAGCATGGCCTCGCAGTCGAGCTTCGTCCTGCCGTACGGGCTCACGGGCTCGTGGGACGGTGCCTCCTCGGCGACCCGGTCCGTGGCGGGATGACCGTAGGCGTCGACGCTGCTGACGAAGACGAAGGGGCCGCGCCGCCAGGCGTCGACCATCGTCTCCATCGCCGCCCTGTCGATGTCGTGCCGGGTGAAGGTGCAGGCGGCGTGGACGACCGCGTCCGCCCGCGCCACGGCGTCCCGCAGTCCGGCCAGGTCGGAGAGGTCGCCCTCGATGACGTCGACGCCCTCGGTGGCGATCAGATGGGCGGACTCGGGCCGGGCCAGCGCGAGCACGGGGCGGCCCTGCGCGACGAGTTCACGTACGACGAACGCGCCCACGCCACCGGTCGCGCCGGTCACCAGCACCGTGCCCGGGCGGACGTCGCGGGAGCGCGGAGCCGGCCTGCTCGCGGTCTTCGCGGCGCTCTGCAGCGCCGCCCGTTCGTCGAGGAGTGCGGTCAGGGCCCGCGGTGTGCGGGCCTGGAGCACGTCGAGGCCGGTGAGCGGCAGTCCGAGGTCCGTACGCAGCCGCTCGGCGAGCTGAACGGCCTTCAGCGAATGGCCGCCGAGGGCGAAGAAGTCGTCGTCCGGCGACGGCGCGATGCCGAGGACCTCGGTGAAGGTCTCCGTGACGGCATCGGCCGTGGGGCCGGTGGGGCCCGTGGGGGCGCCCGGCGCGGACGGCGCGGACGGCGCGGACGGCTCGGGCAGTCCGGGGAGCCGGGCGTGGTCGAGCGGGCCGGCGGTCGTGCGGGGCAGCGCGTCGAGGAGCGTGACCGAGGCGGGCACGGCCTCGGGTGCGAGCGAGCGGCGCAGCAGGCCCAGCAGTTCGTGGCCCGACGTGCCGACGCTGTCGTGGAGGACGGCGTAGGCCAGGGGCGGTCCCTGGTCGGGCCGGACCACGGTGGCGTCGGCGACGCCCGGGTGGGCACGCAGGGCCTGCGCGGCGGGGTGGCGGTCGCCTTCCGGCGCGTCCCGCCGGTCGCCTGCCGGAACCGCTCCGTCCCCGGCGCCCTCCGCAACGGCGCCCTCCTGGTCGCCGCCGCGGGCGCCCTCCGTGCCGGCTCCGGCCCGTGCACCGCAGGCGCTCTCGACCGGGCCGGGAAGCGCGAGCGTGCTCAGAGCGCGTTCCGGGTCGGCCGCGACCGCGTGGAGCAGGTCGGCGTAGTCCCTCAGGGCCGCTTCCGCCACGCCGTCGTCCAGCGCGTTCGGGTCGTACTGGACCAGCGCCCGGGGCTGTACTGCCCCGTCGCCGGGTACCAGGCCGTAGGACAGGGTGAACTTCGCGCCGTCGGAGGGTACGTCGACGTACTCGGCCGACGTACCCGGCAGCCGCAGGACGGTCGGCTCGCCGAGGACGTCGGAGGTGACGCGGACCAGCGCGGTGCCGTCCGCGCCGCGGGCTCCGGCGCCAAGGCGTTCGAGGACCAGGTCGAAGGGGACGTGCCGATGGCGCTGGGCCTCGAGGAGTGCGTCGCGCACGCGCCGCAGCAGCTGGGCGAAGGTCGGGTCGCCGGAGGCGTCGACCCGTACGGGCAGGGTGTTGACGCACAGGCCGACCAGACCGCGCATGGCGGTTCCGCTGCGGTGGGTGCCCGCCACGCCGATGACGAGGTCGTCGTCGCCGGTGAGGCGGTGCAGTGCGGCGAAGGCCGCGGTGAGCGATACCGCGAAGAGGGTGGCCTGCCGCTGTGCACCCAGCGCCCGCAGGGCGTCGGGCACGGCGGGCTCCAGCGGCACGCCGCGCGCGGCTCCGGGACGTACGGACGACCGCGGCGCCGCCGCCGCGGGCCGGGGCAGGCGCGGCGGGACGGCGTCGGCCAGCAGGTCGCTCCAGCGGTCCAGTTCCGCCGCGAAGCCAGGCAGGTCCTCGTGCTCGCGGCGCGCGTGGTCGGCGTACTGGGGCGGTGCGGGCAGTGTGGTGGGGCCGTTCCCGTCGGTGGCTTCCGCGTAGAGGACGGCGAGTTCGTCGGCCACGGTCTCCAGCGAGGCCCCGTCCACGGCGATGTGGTGGAACGTCAGCAGCACGGTGTGGTTACGCGGGCCGTGGCGCAGGACCAGCGCCCGTACGGCGTCGCCCGCGGCGAGGTCGAACGGCCGGGCCGTCTCGCGCCGCAGCAGCCCCGGGGCGTTCGCCGGGTCGGTGTCGACGACGTGTACGGGGATCGTCCGTGGCGTCGGGAGGACCTCCTGGTAAGGCTCGCCGTCGCGCTCCGTGTAGCGGGTGCGCAGGATGGCGTGCCGGGCCACCAGCCGGGTGAGGGCGGTGGCGAGGGCGGACACGTCGAACGGGCCGCGCACCCGGGTGGCGAACGGTACGTGATACGAGTCGCCCGCTCCGCCGAGCCGTTCCATCAGCCACATGCGCCGCTGGGCGCGGGACAGGGGGACGACGCCCGCGGCCGGCCGGGCGGCGGTTGCGGATGCGGCGGTGTCCTGCGGTGCCCGACCGTCGTCGACGGCGCCCGCGGCGCCGGTGGGCCCGTCCGTCGTCCGCCGGGCTTTCCCGGCGCGGGCCCGGCGCAGCAGCTCCTGCTGGAGCTGTTCCTCGCGGTTGCGGGCCGCGGAGTCGGTGTCAGTGGACATCGCTGTGCTCCGGGGTCTCGGGGTGGGGGTCCTCGGGGTGGACGTCTTCGGGATGGAGGTCTTCGGGGTGGAGGTCTTCGTGCGCGGCCATCAGCAGGCGTTCGACCAGTGCGGCCTGCGCGGCGACGGTCGGGGCGGCGAAGAAGTCGGCGAGGGAGAGTTCCACTCCGAGCTCCTCGCGGAGGTCGTCGGTGACGGCGAGGGCGAGGAGGGAGTGGCCGCCGACGAGGAGGAACTCGGTGTCGGCGCGGGTGACCTCGATGCCCAGTGCCTGGCTCCACACCTCGGCGACGGCCTGTTCCAGTGGTGTCATCCGGACCGCCGGCGCGTCGGCGGACCGGCCCTCGGTGGCGTGCGCCCGCCCGGAGAGGGCACGCCGGTCGACCTTGCCGGCCGGGGTGAGGGGCAGACGCCCCAGCAAGGTGACCGTGTCGGGGACGAGATGGCCCGGCAGGACGGCGGTGAGCCGCTCGCGCAGCGCCGTGCCGTGCGGGACGTGCCCGGGCGCGGCGACGACGAACGCGACGAGGCGCGCCTCGGGGGTGCCGGCGCCGTCGACGGTGACGGCGGCGTCGTCCACGTCCGGCTGCTCGCGCAGGGCGTGTTCGACCTCGGCGGGTTCGATGCGGAAGCCGCGCACCTTGACCTGGTCGTCGTTGCGGCCGTGGAACTGGAGGATGCCGTCGGTCCGGAGGGAGACGATGTCGCCCGTACGGTAGAGCCGCCCGGTGGCGGCCCGCTCGACGAACCGCTCGGCGGTGAGTTCGGGCAGGCCCGTGTACCCGTGGGCGAGCCGGCTGCCGCCGATCCACAGTTCGCCCCGGTCGCCGTCGTCCACCGGGTGACCGTGGGCGTCCAGGACGTGCGCCGTGGCCCCGGCCATGGGCCGGCCGATCGGGACGGGCCCCTCGCAGTCCCGTGCGGTGACCCGGTGGGCGGTCGCGAAGGTGGTCGTCTCGGTGGGCCCGTAACCGTTGACGAGTTCCAGCCAGGGGAAGGCGGTGAGCACCTCGCGGGCTTGTGCGGCGGCCATCGCCTCGCCGCCCACGACGACCGAGCGGAGCTGGGCGAAGACGCGGGAACGGCGGGCGGCCAACTGGTGGAAGAGGGCCGTGGTGAAGAACGCCACGGTCACGCCGTGCCGCTCCACGTGCCGGGCCAGGTCCTCCAGGGAGGGCCGCTGCTCGGTGCAGACGACGACGGCCGCGCCGTTGGCGAGCGCGACCCAGACTTCGAACGTCGAGGCGTCGAAGGTCATCGGGGAGTGGAACAGGACGCGGTCGCGGCCGGAGACGGTGACGTAGTCCGGTGCCGTGACCAGCTCGGCGATGGCCCCGTGCGGCACGAGGACGCCCTTGGGGCGACCGGTGGAACCGGAGGTGAACATGATGAAGGCCGGGCTGTCGGCGTCGGACGCGTCGAGCGGCCGACCGGTCGTCAGCGGAGCCTCGGGCAGGGCGAGGACGGGGCCGGGCAGGGTCGCCGCGTCCAGCAGCTTCGCGTCGCCGACGGTGAGCGTCACCTCCGCGTCGGCGATCATCGCCTCGGTGCGCGGGCGCGGCTGGGCGGGATCGAGCGGTACGCAGACGGCACCGGCCAGCCACAGGCCGAGCTGCGCGACGATCGTGCGGGACGACCGCGCCGTCAGGAGCGCCACCCGGTCGCCGCGCTCGACCCCGTGCTCGCGCAGGTACGCCGCGAGGGCGCGGCCGGCGCCGAGGAGACGACCGTAGGTGAGGGTGGTGTCGCCGTCGACCACGGCGAGGGCGTCGGGGGTGCGTTCGGCGTGCCGCGCGACGAGCGCGGGCAGGGCGGTGGCCGGCGCCGACGGCCGGACGGGCGCGCCGACGGCCGCGGCCGGCGGCGGCACGGGGGTGCCGCGCGCCGGGTCGGCGGGCAGCGGGGTGACGGTGGTCATGTCAGGTTCCTTCCGGGCGCGCGGTCAGGCGCTGGTCGAGGAGGGCGGCGAAGGCGCGCAGGTCCGTGCTGCGCAGCAGCTCGGGCGCGCGCAGGCGCACTCCCGTCTCGCGTTCGACGGTCGCCAGCAGCCGTGCGGCGACCACGGAGGTGCCGCCGGCGTCGGTGAAGTGGTCGCCGAGACCGGTGTCGGGCCGGCCGAGGAGGTCGCGCACCGTCGTCAGCACGAGCCGTTCGGCGGCGGTGACGGCAACGACCGCGTCCGCACCGGTGCCGGCCGCGGCCTCGGCGGGATCGCCCGAAGCGGCGGCCAGGGGCGATTGCGGCGCCTGGGCCCGAGCCGCCTGGGACCGAGCCGCCAGGGCGAGGCGGTCCACCTTGCCGTTGGCGTCGAGCGGGAAGCCGTCGACGATCCGTACGGCGGTGGGAACGGCCTGCTCGGGGAGCCAGGACCGGACCGCGTCGAGGAGGTCCCCGGCCGCGGGTTCGGCGCCGTCGGTGGGCCGTACGTGGGCGACGAGGCGGCCGTGGCCGGAGCTGTCGCGCAGGACGGTGACGACAGCGGTGCGTACCCGGGGATCCTGCTCGAAGGCGGCCTCCACCTCGGCCGGTTCGATCCGGACTCCGCTGATCTTCACCTGGTCGTCGAGGCGGCCGAGGAAGTCCAGGCTGCCGTCGGTGTTCATCCGTACCCGGTCGCCGGTGCGGTAGAGCCGCTCGACGGCGGTCAGCTCCGCGTCCGGCACCGGCGCGGTGAACCGGCGTGCGGTGAGCTCGGGGTCGAGATACCCCAGTGCCAGGCAGTGGCCTCCGACGCGCAGTTCGCCCTCCTGCCCGCGGGCGACGGGGCGGCCCTCTTCGTCCGTGACGACGAGGGTGACGCCCGGCAGCGCGGTGCCGATGGGCGGCGGGGTCCGGTCCCCGGCCTCCGGATCGGTGCCGCGCATGGTGTGGGTGGTGGTGACGACGGTGGCTTCCGCGGGGCCGTAGGCGTTGTGGACGGTGGCGGTGACATCGGCTCCGGGGCGGCGGCGCATGCGGTCGCCGCCGACGACGAGATGCCGCAGCTTCAGGTCCTGCGGCCACGGGCGGTCCAGGAGCGGCTCGACGGTGGGGGTGGCCGCCACGGCGTGGGTGAGGGCGGTGTCGCGCCACCAGTCGGTGAGGACGCGGCTGTCCCAGCGGGTGTCGTCCGGTGCGGGGACGAGGGCGGCGCCGGAGGTGAGGGCCGCCCACAGTTCCAGCAGGTGCGGGTCGAACGCGACGCCGATGAGCAGGGACTGGCGGTCGCCGGGGGCGAGGCCGGTCTCGGAGCGGTACCAGTCGAGGGCGACGGAGAGCGAGGACTCGGCCACGGCGACCGCCTTGGGGCGGCCGGTGGAACCGGAGGTGAGGACGGCGTACAGGGCGCCTTCGGGGGCGCGCCGGGTGCCGGGGACGGAGTCCGCGACGGCCGCCACGGCGACGGCGGGGGCGTTGACTCCGTCCGTGGGCAGCGCGAGCGGGAGGTGTTGCCCGCCGCGGTGCTCCTCGGGCAGCACACCGGGGTCGCCGATGAGGCAGGCGACGTCGAGGTCCTCGGTGACGGCCTGGATACGGCGTTCGCCGGGCCGGGGGCCGAGGGGCAGGTAGACGGCGCCGAGCCGGGCGAGCGCGACGGCGGTCACCACCAGGGCGGTGGACCGGTCGAGGCAGACGCCGACGAGGTCGCCGGGCCGGACCCGGTCCGCCAGGTCGGCGGCGACCAGCGCGGCCGCCGCGTCGAGGTCCCGGTAGGTCCAGATCCGCGTGCCGTCGATCACGGCCGGGGCCTGCGGGGTGTTCCGGGCCCAGTCCTCGAAGCGGGCGAGGACCCGGGTCGGTTCGGCGCAGGGGCCGTGGGCGACGCTCGGCGCGGAGCCGGCGGGGGCGGAGTCGACGCCGGTGGCGCGGGCGGTGCCGTGGGCGGGGTCGAGGGCGGGGTCGAGGGGCAGGGCGGGGGCGGCGGGCGCGGCCGGGGACTGGATCATCACGACTCCGTGGAGGGGGCGGTGGTGGCGAGGGCATCGGCCTGGTCGGCGAGCACGGGGTTGCGGAAGAGGATCCGCAGCGGCGGCCGGGTTCCCAGCCGGGGCTCGAGCCAGGCGGCCAGCTCGGCGGCCAGCAGGGAGTGGCCCCCGCTGTGGAAGAAGTGGGAGCGGGCGTCGAAACGGCTGTGGCCGAGGACCTCGCGCCAGCCTTCGGTGAGCAGCGCCGTCATGGGGTCGTCGGACCCGGTGGTGGCCGCGGGCTCGGGCTCGGGGTCGGCGTCGGTCCGGGCGCCGGGGGCGCCTTCGGTGCCGGTGCCGGGCCCGGCAGCCGTGTCGGCGTCGAGCGCCGCCGCACACCGGGACAGAGCCGTACGGTCGGGCTTGCCGCCGGCGAGGGTCGGCATGACGTCCAGCCGTACCCAGCGGGCGGGCACGAGGGGGCCGGGCAGCCGGCCGCTCAGCTCGGCGTGCAGCGCCTTCTCGTCGAAGTCCGCGTCGTCGGCCCCGGCTTCGAGGAACCCGACGAGCCGGGGCCCGCCGGAGCCCTCCCGGTCCAGTACGACGGCGCAGGACCGACCGCCCAGGACCGCGGACGCGGCCGCCTCGATCTCCTCCAGCTCGATGCGGTGGCCGCGCAGCTTGATCTGGTTGTCGCGGCGCCCGAGGAAGTGGAGCAGGCCGTCGAGGCCGCGGTATCCGAGGTCGCCGGTGAGGTAGACGCGCTGTCCGCCGGCCGCGTCGAGGGTGACGAACCGGGCGGCCGTCGCCTCCGCGTTGCCCGCGTAGCCCTCGGCGAGACCGGGGCCGGCGACGGCGAGTTCACCGACCGCGCCGGACGGCAGAGGACGGTGGTGGGCGTCGAGGACGTGGATCCGCTCGCCCGGGAGCTCGGTGCCCAGGGGGATCTCGGCGCCCGCGGCGAGGGCGTCGCGGGAGACCTCGTGGACGGTCGAGCTGATGGCCGCCTCCGTGACGCCGTACACGTTGAGCACGGTGGCGTCGGTGTCGGCGAGGACGCCGCGCAGTGCCTCGACGGGGAGGCGCTCCCCGCCGAGGACGACGAGCCGGGGCGCCCAGCTCTCGTCCCGCAGTACGGGGCGGAGGTCCTCGCGGGTGGCGAGGAAGTAGCTGGTGGGCAGGTTGGCGACGGTGACCCGGGCGGACACCAGCGCCTCGGCGAGCTCCGCGCCCGTGGGCACCTCGTACTCGGGCAGGACCAGGCACGCACCGGCGTACAGGGCCGGCAGCACCTCTTCGAGCGCGACGTCGAAGGACGGCTGGGCGAACATCAGCACCCGGTCCGAGGTGGTGAGGCCGAAGCGGTCGGCGGTCGCCGTCAGGTGGTGCACCAGCGCCGCGTGGCCGACGGCGACCGGCTTGGGCGTGCCGGTGGAGCCGGAGGTGTGGATGACGTACGCGGTACCGGGGAGTTCGGTGGTTCCGTGGGCCGGGGGCAGGACCGGGGCGTCGATCCGGGCGGTCGGCAGTCCTTGCGGCAGGGCCGGGGTGCCGTCACCGGTGAGGACCAGCGCCGGGGCGAGCCGCTCCAGCAGCAGGCCGAGCCGGGCCGGCGGATCGGACGGGGAGAGCGGGCAGTAGACGGCGCCGGTCCGCAGGCACGCGAGCAGGGCGACGAGGGAGTCGGTGCCCCGGGGCAGTACGACGGCCACCGGACGGCCGGGCGTGACGCCGGCGGTGCGCAGCCGCTCGGCGAGGGAGCCTACGCGCTCGTCCAGTTCGCCGTAGGTGAGCCGGCGGGCGCCGCACAGCAGCGCCGGCTGTGACGGGTGCCGCCCGGCGACGGGATCCAGCGGATCACGGTCGGCGGGGACGGGCACGGGCTCGGCGGCCGGCTCGACGACGGTGGGATCCAGGTCGGCCAGCGGGGTCTCGGGGCTCTCGAGGTAGGCGCGCAGCAGGTCCAGGAAGCGGCCGGACAGCAAGCGGGCGACGTCCTCGCCGAACAGGTCCATGTCGTAGTCCCAGACCAGGGTCATACCGGGCGAGCCGTGGCGCGTGGTGACGCCGCGCCGGTCGTCCGGGAGCAGGACCACGTCGAGGTCGAAGCGGGTGGTGCCGGTGTTGAAGCCCTCGAAGAGGGTGATGTCGAGGCCGGGTACGTCGATCTCGGGCAGCGGCGCGTCGTGGGCGCTGAACATGACCGAGAAGAGGGGGTTGTCGGCGCCGGAGGTGTGCATGCCCAGGGCCCGGGTCAGCTCCTGGACCGGTACGTCCTGGTGCGGAAGCGCCCGGATGAGGGTGTCGGTGACCTCGTCCATGGTGTCCTGGGCGGGTGCCGCGCCGTCCAGGACGAGCGGCAGCGGGATGGTGTTGACGAACATGCCCACGGCGTCCTCGTAGCCGAGGGGGCGGTTGCCGACGGCGGTGCCGATGACCATCCGGGAGCGGCCGCTGTGCCGGCGCAGGAGCTCGGCGAACAGCCCCAGGAGCGTGGAGAAGGGGGTGAGACCGCGTGAACGGGCGTGCCCGCGCAGGCGTTCGGCGAGATCGGCGCCGATCGTCTGGCGCAGCTGTCCGCCGTGGTGCTTGCGGCGGGCACCGGGGCGGGTCAGGCCGGGCAGCGGCAGGTCGTGCTGCTGGTCGCGCAGTTCGGCCCGCCAGAAGTCGAGGGATCCGGGGGCGTACGCGGCCTCGGCGCGCTCCTGGACGTGGTCCGCGTACGAGGAGGCGGGCGGGAGCTGGAGGGTCTCGCCGAGGACGTGGGCGCGGTAGACGCGGAAGACGTCGTCGAGCAGGATCGCGAAGGAGTGCCCGTCGTGGATCAGGTGGTGCTCGACGTGGATCAGCCGGTGGTGGCGCTCGGCCAGGCGCACGAGCGTCCAGCGGATCAGCGGCGCCTCGAACGTGTCGAGCGGTGTCTCGGCCTCGGTGCGCAGGAGGCGCGCGAAGGCCGCCTCGGGATCCGCTTCCGTGCCGAGGTCGGTCGTGCGCAGCCTCGGCGCACACGCTCGGGCGACCCGCTGCGCCGGTACGGAACCGGCGGAGGCGACGAGTTCGAGCCGCAGGCCGGGGTGGCGGGCGAGGGTGGCTTCGAGACCCAGGCGCAACGCGTCGGTGTCGAGCGTGCCCCACAGGTCCAGTGAGGCGGTGAAGTTGTAGGCGCGACTGCCGGGCTGCATCTGCTCGTGCAGCCAGACGATCTCCTGCGAGGAGGAGAGGGGAAGCATGGGCGATCCCTGAGGTTGTGGGTCGGTGACCGGTGCCGGGTCACGGTCGTGTCCGGCGGTCGTGCGGACGGCGTCGCGGGTCGCGCGGTGCCGCTTTCTGCGTGGGGGGATGCCATGGGGGGAAGTCGTGGGGTACGCGGTGGCGCGGGAGGCCGGGTCGCCTCGCCGCGGCGTCCGTGGGTCGGCAACGCCTGGGGGCGGCGGCGTGGCGCGGTCACCGCATGGGGCGCTCCGAGGGGCGCAGCGCGTGGGTGAGCGCGTCGAACGCGCGGTGCGCGCTCTCGTCGTCGAGCACGGCCCGGTCCCACACCATCCGCAGGCGGATCTCCGCCCCCTGGGTGACGGAGACGGCGAAGGGGCCGCGGACGGGTCTGCCGTCGACATGGACCTCCCGGCCCTCGACACCGGCCAGTACGAGCGGCGGACGACGGCTGTCGTCGTCCACGGTGAGCAGTCCGTCGAGCCCTCCGGTCCAGGCCGAGCCGGCGGCCCGCGCGGCGGTCACGACGGCGTCGAACGGTACGTCGGCCCGGTCGAGGTCGTCCCACCAGGCGTCGGCCGTCGCCTCCCGGTCGGTGCCGCTGCCCGGTCCCTCCGCCTGCCCGGTGTCGGCCGGGAAGACGAGCGTGTTCAGGAAGCAGCCGACGACCGGCTCCGCGCCCGGGGGCCGGCCGCCCCAGGGGTAGCCCAGCGGGACCGTGCGGCCGGGGCCGTACAGTTCGCGGGCCGCGGAGCGGCAGGCGTCGAGCAGTGCGGGGAAGGACACGCCGCCGTCGTGCGCGGGCAGCCGGGCCTGCGCGGCGCCGCTGGGCCGGGCGCCCTCGGGGACGCGGGCCGGGACGCGCGCCGGGGCGTGGACCCGCAGCGCGCGCAGTCGGCCGGCCCAGTAGGCGGCCGCCTCGGGCGTATCCGCCCTTTCCTCGGCGGCGAGTTGGCTCAGGACCGCGACGCGGTAGGCCATGAGTTCGGCGTCCGTCTCCGCCGGTGCGACGGGGGAACCGATGGCCTCCTCGCTGTAGGAGGCGCCGAGTTCGTCGACGATCCGCGCCAGGGAGCGGCCGTCGCAGACGGCGTGGTCCAGGGCGACGGCGAGGATCTCCTCCTCGTGCTCCTCGTCGCGTACGAGGAAGAGCCTCAAGGGGGGACCCTGGCCGTCCCAGGAGTCCAGCGCGCGACGCAGCGCGTCGGCGGCCGACTCGCCCGGCAGGAGGGCCGGGCGCGCCAGGTCGACGTCCGGGTCGGCGACGCGCAGGACGGGTGTGCCGCGGGTGACGGCGGGCCGTGAGCGCAGGGCCGTGTGCCGTGCGGCGAGCCTGGACGCCGCTGCCCGCAGGCGTTCGGGGTCGACGGTTCCGTACGGGAACGCGAAGAACATCGGCACCAGGTCGGGGCGTCCGGACGGGTCCAGCGAACGCACCAGCAGGAAGCGGCGCTGCGCTCCGGTGACCGGTAGTACGGTGTCGGACCGGTCGCCGGTGAGGCGCCGGTAGCGGGCGAGGTACTGACTCGTGATGCTGAGCACGTGGTCCTCTTCGTCGTTGCCGCAGTCGCGCGGACGGGTGGCGCGGCCCCTGCGGACGGAGCGGTCAGGGGGTGGGCGCGGGGGTGGGACGTTCGTCACCGTCGGCGGTGGCGGTGGCGGTGGCGCGCGGTCCCCCGGGTTCGGCGCCGGCGTCCCCGTCGTCGTGCGGTCCGGGCAGGTCCCGCATGCGGCGCAGCGGGGAGAACAGCAGCGGCAGGGGTACGGCGAGGATGCCGACGGCGCACCAGGCGAGGGCCGTGCGCGATCCGTAGGACTGGGCGAGGGCTCCGCCGAGGAGGGCGCCCAGCGGCAGGGTGCCCCACATGAGGAAGCGCAGGGTGGCGTTCATCCGGCCGAGCAGCCGCGGCGGGCACATGCCCTGGCGGAAGCTGACCTGGGTGACGTTGTAGACGACCGCGCCGAAGGAGACGACCGCCGATCCGGCGGCGAACAGGACGGCTCCGAGCAGCCCGTGCCCGGACAGGGGCCACAGCAGCGCGAACGGGCCGGTCACGAGAACGGACAGGAGCATGACCCGGGCCTGCCCCAGGCCGGCCGCGAGGCGTCCGGCGCACACGGCGCCCAGGAGACCTCCCACGGCCGACGCGGACAGCACCAGTCCGAGCCCGCCGGCCCGCAGTCCGACGACACGGACGAGGTGCACGGTCTGGGTCGCCATGAGGACGGCCGTGCAGAAGTTGGCGAGGCCGGTCGTCAGGGCGATGACGCGGAGCAGCGGATGGCCGAAGACGAAGCGGACGCCCTCGCCGATCTCCTTGCGCAGGGAGGCTCCCGCGGCCGCGGGCTCGGGTGCTTCCTCGGTCCGCCCGACGCGCTGGAGGAAGAGGGCGGAGAGCAGGTAGCCGACGGCGTCGACGATGACCGCGAACTGCGCCCCGACGAGCTGGACGAGTCCGCCGCCGATCCCGGGACCGGTCACGTGGGCGGTGGAACGGACCGTCTCCAGGGCGCCGTTGCCGGCCACGAGCTGGTCGCGGGGCAGGATCTGCGGGAGGTAGCTCTGGTGCGCGACGTCGAAGAACACGGTGGCCACGCCGGTCACGAGAGCGACCACGTAGAGCTGGGCCATGGTCAGGGCGTCGACGAGGGCGGCAGCGGGGATGCCGGCCATGGCCACGGCGCGCAGCAGGTCCGCGCGGATCATCAGGGGACGCTTGCGCATCCGGTCGGTGAGCGCTCCGGCGGGCAGGCCCACGAGCAGGAAGGCGGCGGTCTCAGCGGCGGTCAGGAGGCCCACCTGGAAGGCGGGAGCGTCGAGTTCGAGGACGGCCACCAGCGGCAGTGCCACCAGGGTCACTTGTGCACCGAGCTGTCCGGTGGCGGCTCCCGCGAGTAGCAGTCGGAAGTCGCGCAGGCGCAGAGGGCCACCGGGGGTGGCTCGGGATGTGTCGGACATGTGAACGACATTCACGGACCCATCGCTCAACAGTCAAAGTAAACCTGTCGCTTTCGGACTTGTTTTGCTGCATTGCGGTCACAGATCGGGAAATTTTGCGTACCAACCGGGATGCGGCCGCGTTAATTCCGGTTGGTTGCGTATGCGGCGTGGGGTGGACGGGGCAAGGGGGGACCGGGGTGCAACGAGCCGTCGAGCGGCGCCACTTACCCTGAGTAACGGATTCCATCCTGGCCGAAAAGACCCACCCCCGGCCGCACTCCCGCGGAGCCATCCATTCCGTCCGCTATGCGGACGGCCGGCGCCGCTCAGCAGCCACGTCCCGCCCCGCGGCGGGAACCCCGGCCGGGGCCACGCAGCACCTCCGGGCGTCCCGCCCCGCCCGGTCGGCGCCGGCCGCGGTCCTGCGCGCGCGGAGGTCGCGCCGACGCCGGGCGCACGCGGAGCCGTTCTTCCGGCCGGCCGCCCCGGGTGAGGAGGCGGTGCGCTTCACCAGCGCCTCGCGCGCCGGTCGCTGCCCTGTGGCGTCGAGGTGCGCATGTAGCACGCCCTGGACGTCCTTGGACGCTTCGCTTCGAAGACCGCGTGCTTCTGGTCGCCGACACGTGCGGTCATGGTTACCGCAGCGGGGCGTGCGAGGCGTGGATGCCGGGGTGGACCCCAACCCGCACCAGCGCCAGCGCGGGGACGCAGCCCAGCAGGCTCAGGCAGGCCCACCACTGCCAGGCCGCGCCGTCGAACCAGTAGGCGACGGCAGCCGGGACGAGCGGCAGGACGGGGACGGGTGCCAGGTGCCACAGAATGCGCCTGCCGGGCAGCTTCCGAGCCAGGGCTTCACCGATCAAGGCGGTCGGAGTGGCGAACAGTACGGCCTGGACCAGTCCCAGGAGGGCGCTGAGAAGGGCGAGCCACACCAGCGAGTACAGCCAGTCGCTGGACTCGACCGGCAGGCCTTCGGTGACCAGGGACAATGCGATCAGTACGATGCCGATGGCCGCGTACTGCGCTGCTGCCGCATACCCCGCGACGTACAGGGCCCGCCTGCTCGTGAGCCTCCGCACCACTGCGCACCCCCCGGCTTGCTCGGGAGGCCCCGGGCAGTCTCAAAAATGAACACGTTCAATCATTCGCCAGAGTACACCCCGGGCAGGTGCCGCGGTCGGGGGCCGGTGCTGCCGCGCACGCGTGAGCCCGCGTACCGCCCGGACGGAGCGTGGTGCCCTCATGATCGACAGCACCCAAGTCCGCGATGCATTGCGCATTTTCTATGCGATATTCGCATTTCATCGGCTAGTCTTGCGTCATGGTGATGGGTACGGAAGAACTGTTGAGGCTCACGGTCGCCGCGTTGATGGCGCGTACCGGTGAGCGTCAGAACGTCGTCGCCGAGGCCCTGGGCCTGTCGCAGGCCCAGGTCTCCCGCAAACAGGCGGGGCGTCAGCACTGGTCGCTGGAGGACGTCGACGGCCTGGCCGCCCACTACCGTCTGCACGTCCTCGACCTCCTCGCCGGCCCGACCCACGCCGTCGGCGTGCTGCACGGCTCGATTCCCGCTCTGCGCCCCCTCGACGTCGCCGCCCCACCCCGAGCCCCGCAGCTCTCTCTCCCGGCCGTCCAACTCCCCGCCCAGCCCCCGCAGCCCGCCCCATCCGCGCCCGACCCGGTGGCGGCCGCGCCCGCAATGTCCTGTGTGCTGTGCGGGCAGCCGTGCAGCGAGGAGGTCGACGGGTTCCCGCAGCATCTGAGCGCCGAGGAGTGCGCGGCCGCCGTCGCCGCCGCGACCCCGGCCCCGGTGGCACCCGTTCCGCAGCAGCTCCCTGCCGAGCCCCCCACCCCGGAACCCGCGGCGGGAGCCACGGCTGAGCCCGTAGCCCCCACACCCACGCCCGCACCCGCACCCGAGCCCGAGCCGGGGGTCGAGCCCGAGCCCGAGACGGGGGTCGAGCCTGTGTTGGCGCCGGCGCGGACGGGGCCGGCCGCGCGGGGGCCGCGGGCGTACGCGTCCGGGGTGCTGGTCGACGAGATCACGGGCCGGGTGCAAGAGGTCCTGGAAGAG
Source organism: Streptomyces sp. NPDC048331 (assembly GCF_043201215.1). NCBI lineage: Bacteria > Bacillati > Actinomycetota > Actinomycetes > Kitasatosporales > Streptomycetaceae > Streptomyces > Streptomyces sp. NPDC048331. The sequence goes on from NZ_JBICYT010000009.1 coordinate 174,503, forward strand.
TGCTCGGGGGACCTGGAGGCCGCGCAGGCCGTGCTCATCAAGGCCGCGATCCCCGACGTCATGAAGTACTTCAAAGAATCGAGGGTCGGCGGCCGGTACGAGCATTCGGAGTTCCCCCCGACCGCCGACGTCTTGCGCAAGCGTTCCCAGAAGGGCGCGGACGAGATCTGGGAGGGTCGTCCGAAGTGGCGTAATCGCACCGTCTTCCAGGCGGCGAAGAAGGGCGCGGAGTTCGAGGTGACGGCCCTGGACATGAACGCCGCCTACCTGTCGGCATTCAAGTGCTGGCTCCCGATCGGCCAACTCCGCGAGGACACCAGCGGCGTCCACGACCGGAAGAAGGCGGGCGTCCACCTCATCACCCCCGCCGAGTGGGAGCACACCGACCTGCCCGACCCGCTGGGCAACCGGATGGAGCCGGGGGAGCTGTGGGTGACCGAATCCACCCTCCGCCTCCTCCTCGACTGCGCCCGCGACGGCCTCGCCGATGCCCCCACCCTTCACCGTTCCCTCGTCTCCGGCGGCACCGAAGTCCTCCTGGAGAAACTCCGCCGGGCGCTGGCCGAGGTGCGCAAAACCGCTCTCGCCGAGGGCGACGAACTGACCGTCAACTACGTGAAATCCATGTACTCCAAGCTGGTTTCCACCCTGGGTGAGTCCACCGCGAATCGTGAGATGCGCCGTCCTGACTGGATGCACATCATGCGCGCGAAAGCGTTCGCGAATCTGTGGATGAAAGCGAATAAGATCCACAAGGCCGGATTGCAGGTCGTGGAAATCTCCGGCACGGACGAGCTCCACGTCGTCGGCGACTGGCGGACGGTCTTCGCCGAGGGCCGCGACCTGAACCAGGTGAAGGAGAAGCAGACGTACATGCTCGGGGGTAAGCGCTGATGGCGGGATCAGAGGATTTGTGGGCCCGCTGGGGCGAGTGGCAGCGCCACGACGCCCGCGGCGTGAAGGGCGGCGAGGCCCTCATCGTCGAGCTGAACCGGATCGTGCACTCCTCCGGCATCGTCTCGCCCGTCACCTCCCGTCGAGGCCTGGCCGCCCGCCTGCGCTACCTCGACAGCCCCGCCGGCCGCGAGGCGCTGGCCGAACAGGGCGTCACGGCCCGCACGGTGCGGTCCTGGATGCGCGGCAAGGCCACCCCCTCCGCGGCGTCCAGGGAGCGGATCGACGCGGCGTACTGGTGGCGCCGGCGGGAGAACCTGATCCGCTCCGGCTGGCTCGTCCGGCACCTCGACAACGACGGCCGGGGTCGCCGGATGGAGATCTACCCGGTCGACCAGAGCCACGTCGACGCCAAGTACAGCCGCCCCCTGAGCGACCGGTCCATCATGGTCCGGTACATCTGGTCGGACCTGGTCGACGCCTGGGCGGCTCGCGACGAGGCGATGGTGGACGAGATCTGGGACGACGTCATCACCGACCTCGACTCCGACTACGCCGCCTACGCCTACGTCTCCTCCGTCGGCATCGGAGCCTGATCCCACCCTGATCCACACACCGCCCGCCGAGCGGGACCTCATCGGAGCCCGACCCACTTCCCCGGCCGCGCACACCCGCGCGCTGCGGGAACCGGCAACGGGCCGTTCCGGCTGTTCGCCCTGCCGGACACAGTGGTCCTGTCAGTGGCTCCTCCTACGGTGTGGTCCATGAGCATGATCGGGCAGTACCTCCGTCTCACCCCGGCCGAACTCGAGCGTGCATTGCACGACCCCGACTGGGCGGCGGAACACGCGTACGCGCTGTACGACCGCGACGACGCGGCCGCCGACGCACGGGTGCACGAGACCGACAAGGCATGGCAGGCCCTCGACTTCCTGCTGAGCCGGCGCGGCTTCCCGGTGGACGTGGTCTTCGGAGAGGCGGACATGCCCTGGCCGCAGGGTGAGGACTGGGGATACGGCCCGCCCCGGCTCCTCACCGCGGACCGGGTACGCGCCGCGGTGGACGCCCTGGAGGCCCACGCTCCCGACACCCTGACCGACGGTGTCACCCCGGCCGATCTGGCCGCCGCGAACGTCTACCCGCAGATCATCTGGGAACGCGGCGAGGAACCGGACTGGGTCGCCGCCCACTGGGCCGACCTCGCGGAGTACCTGCGCGCAGCGGCCCGGGAAGGCGACGCGATGCTCCTCTGGATCTCCTGAGCCGAGCCGGTCGTTCCTTTCCCGCAGGGCCATCTCGAGTACGCCCCGGAGCGCCCAGGCCATGGCCGATGCTGCCGTCGCCGCGGCCGAGGCCCAGCACACCGCCGTGACCCGCAAGAGCACGGCTGCGGCCCAGGTCATCGCCTGCACCGGCGGCGACCTGGCTGCCTTCGGCAGCGCGAGCCGGTTCGCCGGCGTCGCCGGTCTCGCACCGGTCCCACGGGACTGCGGTCGCATCAGCGGCAACATGCGCCGACCACACCGCCAACCACCGCCGGCTCCTGCGCGTCTTCTACCTCTTCGCCCGGATCGCCGCCCGCTTCCTGCCCCCAGGACGCCTCCCTGGCCCCAGCCGATCCCGGCGAGCCGGTCCCACCCCCGAACCCCGGTTCAGGGCGCGGGGGAGTGGGAGGTACCCCCGCCTCCCGCTACGGTGCGAGCGAGCTCGCCCGATCCGGCTCAGGCCTGTGCCCAGGCCCGTAGGAGGGCTTCGCGCTCGGACGGTTTCGGTGTGTCATCGCCGTGGTCCCGGCTCCAGGTCATGAGGGTGCGGGGGTCTGCCGTGCCCTCCCGGAAGCGGGTCAGCAGGCCCTGGGACAGGGCGATCTCCTGGGAGGTGTAGCCCCAGGTCGCTGCCGACACCTGCACCTCCTCCGTACCGTCCCGCGTCTCCAGGACCAGGAACATCTGTGGCGGACCCTCGCCGTCGTAGCTCGACCCCAGCGTGACCACCGCTTCCAGCACAGCCGCCAGGAAGCGGCCCGCACCCCTGGTCGGGCCCTCCACGGGAGCGGCCTCCACGCCCGCGGAGCGCAGGCTCGCCCACGGCCACGCTCGGACGCCGTCCGGGCCGCGCGCCCGTACCCCTTCGGAGCTGATATGGGCGCAGTGTCCCTCCGCGTTCGGCGGGGAACCCACGTACACCGAGTCCTCGGTGATCCAGAACAGTCCTACCATCGCCACGGCTGCCTCCTGCTGTGCGTGCCCGTCCGCCCTGAGCTGCGGTTCGTGGTTCCAGTAGGCCCCACCCCGCACGGGTGGGGCACGACCCTCGATCTCGGGGCTTGACCGTCCGAGGGAACGGTGCCTACGTCCTCGCATCGGGGCGGTCCGGCCTAACCCGCGGACACGGCCCGGACACGGCCGGCCCATCGCAGGAGGACTGGCCTCCTCAACCCCCACCGGCTGCGGCGTTCCCGCGTCGCAGCCCGTGCCACCACCGGCTCGGAGGCCGTCGGGTGGACATGGCCAGCGCCGTATCCAGCGCGTTGCGGGTGCGCAAGGTGTGCGTGTGCTCGTCGCCCAGGATGCGGAGGCGGTCATCGAGGGTTCGGCGCAGCAGGTCTATCGCCTCGGCCTGCTCACCTGCGCTGGTCAAAGCGAGAGCGAGGTTGTGGCGACTGGAAAGGGTGTCCGGGTGCTCGGGGCCCAGGATGCGGGTGCGGTCCTCCAGGGTCTGCCGGTGCGTTCGCGCCGCTTGTGCGTGCTCGCCCATCCCGTCCAGGGCGAGACCGAGGCTGTCCCGGCTCGCCAGCGTGTGCGGATGCTCGTCGCCCAGGATGCGGGCGTGGTCGTTGAGCGCCTGCCGCAGCAGCTGTATCGCTTCCGTCTGCTCACCTGCCCTGGTCAGGGCGCCGGCGAGGTTGTGGCGGCTGAGCAGGGTGAGGTGGTGCTCGGGGCCCAGGACACGGATGCGGTCGTCAAGGGTGCGCCGGTGCATGCGTACTGCTTGTGCGTGCTCGCCCATCCCGTCCAGGGCGAGACCGAGGCTGTCCCGGACGGCCAGGGTATGCGGATGATCAGGGCCCAGGACACGGGTACGGTCGTCGAGGGTCTGCCGCAGCAGACCCACCGCTTCGGCATGCTCACCCGTCCCGTCCAAAGCGCATGCGAGATCATTGCGGCTGGTCAACGTATCGGTGTGCACGGGGCCCAGAACGCGGGCGCGGTCGTCCAGGGTCTGCCGCAGCAGGCGTATCGCCTCGGCCGGCTCTCCCATTCCGAACAAGGCGTTGCCCAGGTCGTTGCGGCTGGTCAAGGTATCGGGATGTTCGGGGCCCAGCACGCGGGTCTCGACGTCGAGGACCCGTTCATGCAGCAGGCGCGCCGCACCGAAAGCGCCGGCACTCTGCAGCACCTGCGCCAGGGCGTCGAGGGTGGCGTGGTGGTCCGTGGCGGTGCGCGGGTCCGCGTAGTCGAGCAGCAGCGGCACGTGCGGGGCGAGGAGCACGGCTGCCGGCCAACCGGCGCGCCCGCGCTGGTCGGCCTCATGCACGGCCGTGGTCAGCCGCTCGGCAAGGGCCCGGTGCCACACGGCGAGATCGGAGGTCTCGGCCGTGAGGGCCACAGCGTTGATCTCTCGGATCAGGGGATGCAGCGCCACCTGCGTCCCCTCGCTGCTGCCCGGAGCCGGGCCGGTGCTGCCGGGAGAGGGGGGCAGGCCGAGGAGACCGTAACGGTGCAGGCCGGCGAACGCGGCTTCCAGGGCCGGCGCGTCGACGTCGTGTCCGGTGACGACGGACAGCAGGTCCGGGGTGATCAGGTACAGGGGGACGGGGGCCTGAGTCAGCAGGGCCAGCAGTCGTAACAATGGTCGGGCCACAGCGTCGCCCTCCGCGGCGAGCTGGTCCAAGGACACCTCCCAGGTGTGCCGCACCACGGCGCGGGCGACCTGCGGATGGGAGGCATTCGGGTGGGCCGCTCCCAACAAGGACCGCAGTTCCTGTTCCAGGGCCTGGTGGTAGGCGGCAAAGGTGCGGTAGCGGCTGGTGGGTTCGGCCAGATAGCTGCCTGCCGCGTGCAACGCCAGTGGCAGCCCGCCCAGTCGCGCCGCCAGCTCCCGGGCCCGCTCGGCGGTGCCGGCTGCGGGAGCGGCGTCCAGCAGGACCTGCCCCGCAGCCGGCACCGGCAACGGCTCCAGCGGCAGCAGCCGTGCGCACGGGCCCCAGGTCTGCTCGCTGCCGTCCCGGCTGGTCACCACCAGCAGGCCCCGGCCGTGAGGACGGATCCAGCCCCGGTAGTCGGCCACCGGCTCCCCTGCCGGGCCGATCTCGTGCGGCTCGTCGGCGTTGTCCACCACCAGCAGCCACCGCCGCACCCGGCCCAACTGTCGCCACACCACATCCGGCAGGCTCGCCTGCCCCGCTCGCGCGGCCTCCAGCTCTGCCTCCGGCAGGCCGCAGGCCAGCGCCGCCTGCACCATCTGCTGCGTCAGCTCGGCGCCGTCGCGCCAACGCACCCAGAACACTCGCCAGCCCGCCGCCTCGGCCTGGGTGGCCAGTTGCGCGGCCACCGTTGTCTTGCCCATCCCGCCGACCGCGCACAGCACCGCGAACCGGCCTTGTGGCCGCCGAAGCATGCCTGCCAGCACGGCGAGTTCTCCCTCACGCCCCCGCACGCGCTGAACATGCGGGGGGCGTAACGAAGCCTGCCGGCCGCGGGCCGGTCGGCTCACCGGTGCCGGCCGCGCCGGGGGCCCTGCTGCCGCATCCAGATGCCGGCCCCACAGCAACAGCCCGATGCTGACCGCCACCAGCACGGCGAAGACCGGCCAGATCACCCACGCCTGTGCTGCCCAGCCGGGCACCGCTTCACTGGCGTAGTTGGTCACCGGCCCCAGCACGGCCGCCACCAAAGCGGTCCCTCCCGCTACCGCCGACCCGGCCCACGCACCCCGTCCACGCCTCATGGTCCGCCACCCCCGTCCACCGTCACCGGAATGCTCCCGCCTGGATCGCGTCCACGGAAGGTCGCGGGTGGGAGCGCACGCATCGCGGTCTCGGCGTGTTCCGTGCCCGGGCAGGTCAGGGCGCCGTCCGCCGTCCGTGGTACCGGCCGGACGCGGACGCTTGCGCGGCCTTGGCGGTGAGGACCTTGGGGGCCCACGGCGAGGGCCCGGGCGTGTCATGGAGGACGTGGCGACGCCGCCGCGCACTCGCGGCGCGCCGCGGACAGGCTCTGGGTGGGGCCGTAGAGCCAGTGGCGGTTGGCGTCGGGGTCGGGCGGGCCACCAGGGCGTTGCACAGCCGAGCGGGAGTGGCTGATGCGGGTCCTATCCGATGAGGCCGAGCCAGTAGCGGTACGTCGAGGCGAAGGGTTCGTCGCCACCACCGTCGCCTTCGCGGCGGACCCTGCTCAGCAACCACTCGCAGGTCTGCCGGGCCGCCTCGACAACGCCGTCGGGGTAGCCATAGCGCATCCGCCGTTCGGCGAACTGATCCTCGTCCTCGACATGGACCTCGCCACCCCGAGGTCGAACGACATCGAGATCGAGGTCCACCATGCTCACGACGGCCCCGTCCGCGGTCCATTCGGGAACCGTGCACACGTCGCAATACACCTCCGGACCCGGGTCCGCACTGAACGTGGCCGTCCACCACCCACCGCGCGGGACCAACATCACGAACGCGAACCGGCTCGGCTCCTCACCCGTCGAAGAACTGACGGGAACACCCTGCGCCGTGCCCAACCACATGCCGTGTTCGTCCTCGCCCAGCCGGACGGCAGTCCACCGCGCGCTCAGACTGCCGTCGTACTTCCGGACGTCGACCACCACGGAAGCGCCTTCTTCGACCATCCCAAGACGCTAACCCGACGAGGCCGCCAGGGTGCCCGCGCCACAACCGCGCGCCACAACCGCGCGACGCGTACGAGCTCGTGGTCGACGCGGTCGGGCTCACGCGGGCGAAGCCGGCAGTCGACTCAGGCCAGCAGGAGAGAGGACTCTGTGCAATCGTGCCGACCGGCGGTGTCCCTCGGCCGACAACTGCCCGGCAAGCGCTGACGTCGCAGGTCAGCAGCCTGCGCTGCGTTCATCCGCGCCAGTCACAGCCTCTGGTGTTGTTCGACGTTCAACCTGTCTGTTGAGCGCCGCCAGCTCCCCGCGTCAGTGTGAGAACCCCACTTCACCGCACCAAGTTGGGGCTCCCCTCTGTCCTTTTACAGGAGCAATGGATGACCATGCCCACCCCTGCCCCCGGCAACCACCAGCAGCCGGACGGCGCTCCCGTCCCCGAAGCGCCAGCGGTCGGTTTCACCCTTCCCGCTCCGTCGGAAGGCGGCGCCGACAAGCCCGCCGGTCAGCTCAACGCCAAGCACAAGACCGTTCTCGGCTGCGGAGGCATGGTCGCCCTCTTCCTCATCGTCACGATGATCGCAGCGGTGGTGTCGCCCTCCGAGGCAAAGCCCTCCGAGGCGAAGCCCACCCCCACCGTCACGGTCACTGTCACCGCGACTGTCACGGTCACCGCACCCCCGCCGGTAGCGGCCAAGGCGCCCGAAGCGTCACCGACGCCGGAAGCTGCGCCCCAGACGGCGCAAGTCCCGGATATGACCGGCAAGTCGGGCGATCTGCTCGTGGACGCCCTCAAGACGGCAGGGTTCGCCGACGGCTACAAGGCCACCTCGTTCCACGACGTCAGCGGCCAGGGACGCACTGTACTGCTCCTGACGAACTGGAAGATCTGCGACCAGGACCCCAAGAACAAGGCCGTACCTGTCACGGAGAAGATCTCGGTCGGCGTCGTCAAGTTCGGCGAGAGCTGCCCCTGACGTCATCCTTCGCGGCAGGCTCTGCGAGGAGCGGACGATTTCACCTTCCCGGCAGAAGTGCCGGGGACCGACCGCCGCCTCGGTCTGTCGGGGTCAAGGGGGCAGTGCGGTGCGCATGGCTGTCCGGCCGGTGTGGCGGGGTGGCCGGGCCGACCGACGGGGGGCGGGTGCTGCGCGCCCACCGTGACCGGATCAGGGCGTTGCTCGGCGCAGGGACAGGGCGAACGCGCAGCTGGTGACGGCGAGGACGACGATCGGCGGCACGGGGAGGAGCAGGACGGATATCGCCAAGCCCACCAGTGAGGCGACGAGGGCGATCCAGCCGAAGGCGGTGCGCCGTTCGATCAGTGCCGGGGCGTGCCGAGCGGCGGTGAGAGCGAGGAGCCCGCAGACGACGACGAACAGGGCCATGGCGAGGCTCATGCCCTCGACGACGTCGAGGGTGCTCCGTTCCAGACCGAGCAGGGTCGTGCTCGACTCCCGCATGGCTTCCGAGGAGGCTCGCTGCTGGGGGGTCGGATCGCCCAGCGCCGTCGCGGCCGTGAGGGAGAGGTGGCCCGTGCCCAGAAGGAGAAAGCCGCCGGCCCCGACTCTGAAGGGACGTAGCGGCTTGGGCCGGGGCCTGTGCTCGAGAACGGGTGTGACGGTTGCGTTCACCGTGGCTCCTTGAAGTCGAACGAAGCCATCCTCTACATCGGTAGAGGATGATGCCTCGCACTCTACACATGTAGAGGCCTGTGGGAGGGGAGTGCCCCAGCGCGCACAGCAGATCAGGTCGTTCTTACCGATCGCCGGGTCGTGGGTGATGCGTGTCGTCGACCGACGCGCGGTGGGCGAGGGTGGGATCACCGGCAGGTGATCGATGCGATCGCGATCAACCGCCGCACCTGGACGACGTGACGGTCCTGCCCGAGTGCCGGCCGGCGGTAGGTGTCCGCCCGCTGGGCGGTCCATGCTCGGAGCACCCAGGAGTGCGGGCGGCTGCTTCCGTACACCGGCGAAAGGCGTCGGCTCCGTAGCGCGACGAGTGTCGGATCATCACATGTCGCGGCGCGCAGGGATGTTGCGGCGCGCAGGGATGTGGCGGAGTCGGCCCGGGACACTCGTGGGACGGCGTGCGCTTCCCCGTGGTGGTGGGGGAAGCCGTGAGCCCGGGACGTCGCCCCGGGCCGCCCGGCCGCGGTGTCACCCGGGCGCCGGGGCCGGCCGACGGTCACGAGTACGGCGAGGCCTCAAGTTTCGCGATCGAGGGGGTGGTCACAGAGTCGACCGGCAGTGGTCTGTCAGGTCTCGTCCGGTAGAGGGGCGCGGCCTGCGGCCTTCCGCACCCTGGCCTCCAGCTCGTCGCGCTCCAGACCGATCGTCTCCGCGTAGTGGTCCAGGGCCGTATCCAGCAGCCACCAGGGCTCGCGCGCGTCCTCCCACGCGTCCCGCCAGGTCACCTGCTGTTCTTCGGTCCACTGAGCCGAGTCGCCGAGGTTCTCCTGAAGGCGCATCAACTCGGCGTGCGCATCGTCGGATGCTTCCTGCAGCTCGACCAGTTCGTCCAGCACGTCGGACAGTTCGATTTCCACGTCGGGATCCTAAGCGGCAAGGCCCTTCCGGCTCGCGGCAGGCCCGTGGGACGCCTCGGTCGGCCGCCTGGTGGAGAGCGGCTCATCTCCTCCCCGGGAACGCCTCCGCCGGCGCGGGCGGGGGCGTGACTCGGCCCGCCCGTGCCGTTGCCCCGCTGCCCGCTCGGGCGATCGGCCCGTTCTCGCGGGCCCACCGCCGGACGTCAAACACCTGGGCCGGCGGGCAGTCGGTGAAGGGCGGGGCTCAGGTGGATGCGCCGGTGAAGGGCGGGATTCAGGTGGATGCGCCCGGCCGGCAGCCGGGCGCATCGTGCCCATGGGTCGTGCGGGCCCGTCGGCCGTCTCAGTTACCGATGCCGGCGGTGCCGACGCCGGAGTTGCCGATGCCGTGACTGCCGATGCCCGTGTTCGCGATGCCCGCGTTGCCCAGCCCCCAGTTGGCGATGCCGGCGTTTCCTACGCCGTTGTTGAAGGCCCCGGCGTTTCCTACGCCGTCGTTGAAGACACCGGCGTTGCCGACGCCATGGTTGCCGATACCTGCGCTGCCCACCCCGTCGGCGCCGGCCGTACCGATGCCGACGGCGGCCACGACTGCCGCGCCACCCAGCACGGTCGCCACACGAAGAAGAGTCGTACGCATCCTGACATACCTCCTGCTCAGCGGATCTTTCCGCTCATATCCCTAACATACGGTCAGGCTGTGCAGGGGGACGCCGACTCCGGCGTGCCGTGCGGGGACCTCGTCCGACCGTGCGTGAGGGAGGGAAGGCGAGGGCCGTGACGGGAGCCTGAGCAGCCCATCTGGCGGGCGGTCGAGCTACACGTTGAATTCGAGGACGTGTTCGGAGGCGGCCGACCGGATGCTCGACCACCCGCAGATGTCGACCTCGGTCCATGTCCGGCTGCTCCGGGACAGCGGGACCACGCGCTGCCCACCCGGCCCCGGTCCGACGGCAGTTCGAGCACCAATTTTCGTACGTGGCAACGGGGGTTCGACAGGCGTGAACCGTCCTGCCATCCGGCTCGTCAGGCCTGCGAACGCCTCCTGCAAGCGGGCGGGGTCTACGCTGTGACCCGCGGCCACCGCATGATCGTTTGTCTCCACGCATCGATGATCAACGGGTGGTCGCACCCCTCTCCAAGCGCGTCGGACTCGCGCAGGTCCGCCCGCCGTCCTGTGTCAGGAGGACACGTGCAACGTGGCGAAATCTGGTGGGTGGAGTTCGACGAGCGGCGTCCGGTGGTGCTGCTGTCGGGAGACGAGGCGTCCGGGATCCGGGTGATGCAGGTCGTCGCTCGGGCGGGGGTCGACATCACCGGTCTGGGTGTCGAGGTGGCAGTAGGCGCCGTGGAAGGACTGCCCTTCGAAGGCGTGCTTCGGTTCGCGTTCCCGCGTCCGGGCTTCACCCCTTGCACGTGGCTGACCAACGTGTCCCGGGACGACCTGATCGAGCGTGCGGGCGCCCTGTCCTCCGCGAAACTCAGCGAGATCGAGAACGCCCTCCGTCTCGGTGAGCAGGCGAAGGAGTGGGCCCCGGTGAGCACCGCGAAGCTCAGCGAGATCAGGAACGCCCACCGTCTCGGTGGACTCGGGTAGGCGAAGAAGGAAACGGACGCCCGCGACGGCAGGGTGGGTCTCGTCCGGATGATCGACGCTGCCGGCTGTCTCCTCGGTGCCCCTCACGATCGCTCAGCGGTCGTAGCGGTCGTAGCGGTGGGTGTAGGGGGTGTTCGGGCAGGTGCGGCAGGCGAAGAAGTCCATGCCCCCGCCGCCCAGGTACATGTGGTGTCCGAAGGTGTCGAGGGCGGCGGGATCCGCCTCGGCCCTGGCCGGGGCTCCGCTCGTCCAGGGGCAGCCAACGGCCCGAACCCGGTTCGGTCGCGGTGACGCTGAGCAGGTGTTCCATGCGCGTGCCGCAGCCCGCGCAGTCGGGCCGGTCGCGCGGCTGGGTCCAGCTCGGATATCCGCCGACCTTGCTCTGCTGGGTGGTGGCCACCTCGAAGTAGCCGAATCCGCGTTCCTCCCGGAGGGCCTCGAAGCGCTCACCGAGCTGCTCGCCGAGTCCGTCCAGCAGGTCCCAGATCGGGTATTCCACGGCCGGTGTGGGGGACACCGTGCACGGGCGGGGTAGGTAGTCCTGCTCGGCGGTGTGCGGGCGGGGCGGCTTCCCGTCGGCGACGTCGGCGGCCGTCAGTGCCGTGTTGCGCCAGTGGAGGCGCGGGTTGGCCGCGTGCTGGTCGTCCTCGTGCACGAGCGGGCACCACAGGATCTGGAGCAGGTCGGTGCCGGTGGGGTAGACGAGGCCGGGCACGTCCCGTGCGTAGAGCTGGACCACGGGGACCATCGCGACCGGGTCGGGGCCGACAGGCGCGTCGAGCGGCTTGTAGTGGTCCGGTTCGGCGCACGTCGGCCAGGGCTCGTCGGCCGGCCACAGCAGGGGCCCGCCGATGGAGCTGTCGCCGGGGCCCGGTCGCCCGGCCCGGGGGTAGAGGAGCGTGGTGGTGCGCGCCGTGCCGGCAAGCTCCGGAAAGACCGCCTCGACATCGAAGGGGATCGGCGCCAACGGGCGCGGCCCAGCCGGGCGCCGCGAGGTGTCCTGCTGTATGTGCCCTGACGGCATGAGGTCTCCTGCTGCTGATGGTCGTACGCCGCCGACCGTAGCCTCCGCATCCGACAGCGGTTCCGTCCACGCCCCCGGCGGTCCGCATCCCGCCCGTGGGGCGACCTCTCCCTGAAGAACACAAGCACGGCCCGCCGCAAGCGTGAGCACGTCCGTGTCCGGCGGGTGTGACCTGGTGAGCCCACGGATGTACTCGGCACGGGTTCCGTCGTAGCCGATCACCGGGTGCTCCTGGGGACCGACAGGGCCCACGAACCCCAGATGCCTCATGTTGAGGCTGAAGGGGTGGTCGAGGTACGCCCTGATCAGCGGCTGAGCCCGGTAGGCGGAGAGCATCTCGTCTCCCCACCGGTCACCGGGGAACGCGTCGGGATCGTTCCACCAGCGGTCGACGAAGACCGCGAGGGCAATGGCCGGAGGGTGAAGGGCGGACAGGCTGTGCCACAGGTCCCAGGACGCGGCGACCGCGCACTCGTGGGCAAGGTTCGGCTGCGAGAAATCGAGCAGAGCACGCGGTCCTCCGGCGCAGACGCCCGGGACGCTGGGACGGGGCGAACCGTCGTATCCAGGGTCGTCGTGGATGAGTCCGGGATCGCCCATGTGTCCAGGGGCAACCGCGAAACCCATGCCGAAGCTGCCTCCGCTGATGCGGCGTGCGTCCCACATGCCACGGTCGACGGGGTTGTCAGCCGTGTCCAGGTAGAAGGGCGCGAGGGCCTCTCCAAGCGCCCCTTCGATATCGCCTGCGGCCTCGCCCGGCAGACACACCGTCACCCATACGCCGGCCATCCGCCCCTCCAAGCCACGTCGGCGAACAGCATGATCGCACGCGTGCGGAGACGCGCCACCAGCCAGGTCGCCCGCCTGCGCTGCGCACGTCGGCAGGAAGACGCAGACAGGAGCCGTGCACACACTCGGACCAGCCGCCGCAGCCGGCGCAACCGTCACTCAGGGTGCAAGCTCCACGGAAAGTGAGCCAGAACCCCATCTCAGCGACAGCATTCCCACGTCGCGAGAAGCGTTCTCGCCTCCGAGCAACCGACGTTCCCGCGACTGACCGTGGTCTTGGGCTCAGGCGGCGTGGCGGTTGCCGTTGTGGTCGCAGGGCAGGTCGGTGGTGGGGTGGTTGGTGGTGAAGTCGCGGTGGGCCTGGCGTTCGGTCTCGGTGATCGCGGTGGGGGTGATGTCGATGATGCCGCCGAAGGGGCGGTCGACGTCGCGGATGATGACCAGAGCCGTGGTCAGCAGGGCGGTGATGACGACGAGGGTGACGATCTGGCCGCGGTTGTTCTTGCGTGGCAGGCAGATGCCGAGGGCTGTGACGGTGATGACGAGGGTGGCGAGGAGGAACCAGAAGATGACGGGGGGAATGCTGGAGGTGGCCTGGGTGAGGCGTTCCTCGCGTTCGTCGGAGCGTTTGTTGTCGGCGGCGACGAGCATGCCGAAGACGGGCTGGCCGGCCAGGCCCTTGAAGGACTGGCGGACGTCGGTCGACCAGACGCTGGGTGCGGGTGAGCCGTTGCCATCGGCCATGGCGGGCCATTCCTGGGCGCGGACGGCGCGGGCGTAGCAGACGGCGGCGGCCTGGACGCGGGCGCGCTCGGCGGCGGGGGCGTACTCGGCGGTCTCGACGAGCTGGTCCAAGGCGCGGGCCTCGCCGCGCGAGGCGACTTCGGCTTTGCCGTAGGAGCCGTTGGCGGTGACCAGGACGAAGGACAGCAGCAGGACGGTCATGGTCAGCAGGGGGCCGACGAGGTCTTTGACGGCCATGCCCTCGTCGTCGGCCGAGTCGACCAGCCGTGGCCGCAGCCAGCGGTTGGCGGCGAGTCCCGCGAGCAGGGCCAGGAGGGCGACGACGATGACGAGAACCACAGGGGCCACCTTCAGTGAAGGGGTCGGATCCCGGCGGCCGACCGGGGCGAGAAGATCGTTTCCGTGCCGGGTGGCGGACGGAAGGACGGAATCGTTTGCTCGCCTCCCGACGAGGGACACCGCTTCCCCCACTCGGACCAGAGGCGGCCGCCGGTGAGGCGGTCCCGCTCCGCGATCACCTTCGGGGGGTGGTCGGGGTGAGGGCCGGACGGGCAAGCCGGTCCGGGAACGGCCGGTCGTCAGGTCGAGCACATCCGCTCGACCGGCGTGCGCTCCCGGCAGAACGGCAGTACGGCAGGCCCGAGGGCGCGGCGGCCTGCGCCTGCCGTCCCCTCCGGACCGCTACGGTGCGTCCGGACGCACCTCGAAGACGACGTGGTCTCCCGAGGGCTGAGGGATCGGAGAGCCCTCCGGCTGGTGGCCCGGAAGCCCCGTCCGCCGCCGGCGGTGGACCTCAGGAGCCCAGGAAGGAACGCAGTGCGTCGGCCACCGCCCGCGGATCCTCCAACTGCGGGTAGTGCCCGACCGCGGGCGGTCCTGCGAGTTCGACGACGCCGGCGCGCGGAAGCCTGGTGCGGATCCGCGCCAGCACATGAGCACCACTGATGGGATCGGCCGGTCCCCATACGAAGCGAGTCGGGCCGGGGTACTCCTCCAGGGAGGCTGTCCAGCGCTCGGCGTGGCGGCGGCGCTCGTCGATGTAGCGCAGCACCCGCGGCGCGCGCCGGTGCCCGCCCGCCCTTGACGCCGCCGCCCACAACTCCCGTACATCCGCGTCGCCGAGCTCCCGCCCCAGCACACCGCGCAGGGCGGCGCCGAACCGGCGGCGCGTGGTCAGTGGCGCGAGCAGCGGGCCGAGCGGGCCGTGCAGCAGGCGCTGGGTCAGCACCGGGCGGTGCAGGTCGGGGTAGAGCCCGCCGTTGAGCCAGGCCATGCGGGTGACCCGGGACGGATCCCGGGCCAGCAGCTCCTGCGCCACGCTGACACCGTAGTCGTGGGCCACCAGGGCGGTGCGTCCGATACCGCACAGCCGCCACACCTCCTCGACGAGCGTGGCCTGGTAGAGCACCGAGTAGGTGTGCCGGCGTGGTTTGTCGCTCTCCCCGAAGCCGAGGAAGTCCAGAGTGGTGACCCGCAGTCCGGCCGCGGTGAGGGAGGGGACGACGGCCGCCCAGTCGTGCGAGGAGGTGGGGAATCCGTGGAGCAGGGTCACCGGCACCCCGTCCGGGGGACCGTCCTGGCGTACGAAGACCCCGTGGCCGCCGATCGTGACGCGGGTGCCGCCCCGGGTCCACTCGTCCAGTGGTGGCAGGACCCGAGCGCTCTTCATTTTCCGACCTCCTCGGTGTGCAGGTGGCCGAGCCCCGAAAGCAGCACGCGCAGCCCGAACGCGAACTCCTCGGAGCCATCGGGGGAGTTGAGGAGGTCGGCGTGGCGGCGGACGACCGGGTGCGTCAGGGGGGAGAGGCCGGCGAACAGCTCCGCCATCGCCGCGCGCTGCGGGCCGGTCCGCGCCGCGCCACCGGTGTCGAGCACGGCGGAGCCGATCACGAAGTGGGTGACCGTGAGGTAGACGTGCACGGCCGTACGGGGGGCCCACCCCTGGGCCAGGAGCTGCCCGAGGGCGTGTTCACGTGCCCGCAGGGCGTTGGGGCCGAGCAGCTGACCGTTGGTCAGCGCCGGTACGAGGGCCGGGTGGGCGATCAGGACCCGGCGGAACTCCCGAGCCCCCTGCTCCAGACCGGCCCGCCAGTCCCCTTCGAGGGAAGGCAGCCTGATCTCGCCCAGCATGTGGTCCACCGTCTCGATCAGAAGCTCCTCCCGGCTCGCCACATGGCGGTACAGGGAGGTGTGGCGGACCTGGAGGTGCTCCCCGAGGCTGCGCATCGTGAGGGCGTCCAGCCCGTCGCGGTCGGCCAGTTCCAGCGCGCCCGCGGTGATCCGGGCGAGGGTCAGCCCGCCCGTGCGGGGGCGGCGCCGGTCGCGCTCGGCGTAGCGTGCCTGCCACCACGAGGCGGAACCGGGTGCCGCGGGACCTGGGGAGACGCCGGCGGGCGCGGGGTGGTCGGAGGCGGTTGCCATGTCGGTGCCCTACTCGAAGAGGTCGGGGTCGGTGCGGACGATCTCGTCCCAGAGGGGCTGGAAGGAGAACCAGCCGGCGAGCGGGAAGCCGGTCTGGTCACGGGTGTGCCGGGCGGCCTCGGGATCGATCAGCAGCGGAGTGCCGGCGGCCTGCGCCAGCAGCTGTGCCTGGGCGCTGCGCTCCATGGAGATGAACCACCAGGCCGCCTCTTCGACGGACTCGCCGACGGTGAAGATGCCGTGGTTCTGGTGGATGACCGCCTTGTGCGGGCCGAGGCCGGCGGCGAGTTGCCGGCCGGCCTCCTCGTCCACCACCACGGCACCGGCGCCGTCGCGGTGCACGGTGTGCTGTTCGTACAGGGCGCAGGCGTCCTGGGTGATCGGGTCCAGCAGGCGGCCGAGACTGGAAAAGGCCTTGCCGTGCACGGCGTGCGCGTGGGCGGCGGCGACCACGTCGGGACGGGCCGCGTGGATGGCGGAATGGATCACGAATCCCGCCCGGTTGACCGGGCGCCGGCCGTGGCGTACCTGGCCTTCGTGGTCGACCAGGAGCAGGTCGGAGACCCGGATGTGCCGGAAGGACATGCCGAACGGGTTGACCCAGAACATGTCCGGGTACTCGGGGTCGCGCACCGTGATGTGACCCGCCACGCCTTCGGAGAATCCGAACCGGCCGAAGATCCGGCAGGCTCCGGCGAGTCGCTGCTTGCGGTGCTCGCGCTCCTGGTCCGGGTCGTCGAACACCGGGGGCAGCGAAAGCTCCAGGTCCTCCTGACGCGGGACGAAGGCGCTGCCGCGGAGGCCGCAAACCGCACCGGCCGTTGCCGTGCCGCCCTCGGTCATGCGGTCGGCCGTCGGTTCCTCCATGTCGCCCTCTTCCCTTTGTGCGTCCATCGGACGCATATCATGCGTCCGATGGACGCATTGCGCAAGACCCGGGGGAGATGTTCAAGGAGGTCAAGGCAGCCTCGGTCGGTGGGCTCGAGCAACACGGAGGCAGCAGTCGCGGGAGCCGTGGCCGTCAGGCGCGGGTGACCCCCGTCGTGGCGGTCGCCCGAGCAGGCGGCTCGGCCGCGCACACGTCGTCCGCCTGGGAGCCGACGGTCACCTTCGGCGATTCCGCAACCGGTCCCCTCGACCCCGCGCCCGCCAAGCCCCGCCCCTGTGACCGTACGACGTGGGGGCGTGAGGACACCGCACCTGCACAGCACGCTACCTCCACCGTCAGGACACAGGAGGCTCGCCGGTGTCCGGCCCGGCCGAGCGCGCCGCTGGTTCTACAGTCCGTCACATGGATGCTCACGAGGACGAGTTCCTGCTGTGCGTGCGTGCCGCGTTGGCCGGGGCCGGTTTCGAGCCCTCCGGGCCCGGCGGGGACGGTGTGCATCTGATCCGCCATGCCCGGGGGGTGATGGTCGGATGGCGGCCGGTGGCGATCAGCCGTGAACCCGGCACCCTCCCCCCGGACCTGGACGATCCCGCCGTGCAGCCCGGTCTGCGGCACGCCTTCGGCCTCGCGGTGGTGGCGGCGCTGCGTACGGCCGGGTTCGTGGTCGAGACGCGCGACGACGAGGTCCTCGTCGTCGACCCCGGACATCCGGGCGAGGTGTAGGACGGCCGCGGCAGCCGGCCTACGACTGCGGCGGCGTTCCCGTACCTGGAGCCCAGGAAGCCCCGGCGAGCCCGAAGCTCTTGATCGACAAGACCTTCGGCCAAGGGACGCGGGGTGACAGCTCCCGCGTCCGCCGGTGCGTCGGCGGCGCCGGACCCCGGCGAAGAGGCCGGGCGGCGAACGCCGCTTCAAGGTCGGTGGCGGAGGCGGAGGCGGAGGCGGAGGCGGAGGCGGAGGGGGCGGGGTCCGGGCTGCGGGTGCGGGCGCGGGAGTTGGTCGTGCGGCTGGGCCTGGAAGCGGCTGGTGGAGCGGGGCCGGCCGGCCGATGAGCGGCCCGGCGTGTTCACGCCGAGGCGGGCCGCCGGGTGACGATTCGGCTCCGGTGGCGGGCGAGGCGGTGTCCCGTGAGCATGGTCATCGACCACAGGACGGCGGCATCGCCTCTTTCGGGCCGGGTCTCGCAGTCCCGGGCAAGGCGCGCGAGAGCATCAGCCGGCTCAGCGTCCTCTCCACGACCCACCTGCGGGGAAGCACCACGAACCGCTCGTGTCGTCGGTGCGATTGACGATCTGAAGGGTGAGTCGCCCTGGACGTCCCCGTGCCCCGTACTTCCTTTCGTACGACCGTCTCCGATGGTGCGACGCGAGGGGAGGAGGCCGGATTCCGGGGTGATGCGGACGTTCGGGTCCGTCAGACGAGGTGGATCGTGAAGCGCCTCTTGACCGTGGGGGTCGTCTGGATCGTGTCGGAGTGGACCCAGCCGCGAGCCTTCTTGTAGGCCCCGGTGCCGCCGGTGATCGCGTTGTCGAAGGGACCCTGGTCGAGGTAGTTGAAGTACATTCCCTGCACGGTGAGCTGGCCGCCCGGGAGGACGTAGGTCACGAGGCACTGCTCCGCTTCCACGTCACCCGGGTTGACGATGCCCCGGGTGGTGGTGCAGGTGCCGTGGGTCTCGCCGACCGGGTTGCCCGCCTCGTCGGTGAGGACCGAGCGGACGACGACTTGATCGCCCTGCGAGACCCTGCCGGTGGCGACGGGGAAGCGGGTCAGCTGCTGCACCTCGCCCAGGACTGTGATGGTCCGGGCCTTGTCCATGGCCTGGGCGGAACCGGTGTCCGTCGCGGCGGCCGCGACGGGGGTGCAGGCGAGCAGGGTGACCAGCGTGGCCGTGCCGAGGCAGGCGGCTCTGATGGGGCGCATCTGCGACTCCTGAGATCGATGTGGGGGGATGATCGGATGGCGAACTTTCATCCGATTCCGTTCGATATCCTTCATAACCTCGACTCCGCAGCGCCGCGGAGCACCCCGGCACGAACCACCGGCACATCCAGCCGGTCGGACCAAAGTCAGGTGGCAGAGTTCCGCACGAAGGCGAACGGCAGTTCCCGGCGATGCCGGGGGCCCGTTCAGGATGGTTCGCACGACGGGTGGCGCGGACGGACAACTCCGATGCACAGCTCCGCCCCGGCCGGTCAGGTGGCCCATGGAAGCCGTACGGCTTCGAGGTCCCCGTCGTCGAGGAGAGCTTCGATCAGCGCGGTCGGGCCGGCCACCTTGGTGGCCCAGAGGTCGTAGTCCGTGCACAGGACCCAGGACCGGTCCCGCGGCCAGAAGTTGGACGGGCTCCAGCCGTCCTCCTCAGGGTGGTCGTACAGCACGTGGGCATCCGCGAGCGCGCCGGTTCGGATGTGTAGGTTGTCGAAGTCTTCGGCTCCGTGCAGCAGCGGGCTGTAGTAGGCCAGGCAGCGGGTGTCGGGGCCTTGCCGGCTGTGCTCGGTGAGGATCGTGATCAGGCGGTTCCAGGCGGCCCGGTCCATGCTGCCTTCGCGTGGGACCTGGATTCCGACCGGCCAGGGGCGCGGCTCGATCGAGGGGAAAGAGCCGTGGCACGGCAGGCGCCCCTCCGGCACGGTCGGGTCACCGATCCGGCCCGCGAGAGTCGTCCATCGCAGTCGGCGCCAACGTGGTCCGCGGGGCTCACCGGGGACCGCGTCCATCACGTCTGCCGGGTCCAGACCTGGGACGATCTCGGGCCCGCCCCCCAGTAGTACGCGCCGCTCGTACTCGACGTAGGACATGCACGTCGGTCCGAGCTCGTGCTCATACATGGAGTGAAGCACCCAGACCGCGTCGGGCAGCGCCGGCGGCATGAACCCTGTCAGTCCGTCATCGCAGGTCAGGTCCCGCAACCAGTCGGCTTCCCCGCCCGTGGTGAGGCGCCACCGAGCGGTCGCCGGTGCGGCAGCTGTCTCGTGCATCCGCCCAGAGTCGCACCTGGCGTGACGGGCCTGCCCAACGGGGCCCGGACTGCCCGGCACACCCCGCTCAGAGCGAGCTCCACGGCCTTGCCCTCGATCCTCGTGATGGTCGTGGCAAACCGACGGGCACGGGCGGCCGGGGCGAGGGGTTCCACCCACCCGTCCGTGCCATGGACACCCGGCAGTCCGTGCCGGAACACCCAGCCTCTGCGGGCCTCTGCTCGGGACGGTCGGCGGCCAGGATGCGCGGGCCGTCTTCGTGGAACGGGGCCGGTGGTAGGGCGAGGCCGCCCCAGCGGTCCTGAAAGGCGGCGACCCGGTCGATCGTACGGTCACACCGCTCGCCGACCGGATCGGCGGCGGGTGGCCTCGTGCTCGTCCCGGCAGCCGGCAGTCGGCAGCCGTGGTCGGGGCGAGTCCCGGACCGCGTGCCCGTGGCCACCAGGCCGAGCGGTGGGGACCACCGCCTCGTAGGCTGCGACCATGACCCAGATATCGACGCCCCGTGATGCTTTCGACCTGCTCATGGCCGGTAACCGGCGCTTCGTCGCCGGAACCCCTGAGCACCCGAACCAGGACGCCACCCGCCGTACCGAGACCGCCCCGTCCCAGCAGCCCTTCGCGGTGCTGTTCGGCTGCTCCGACTCCCGGCTGGCCGCCGAGATCATCTTCGACCGCGGCCTGGGCGACCTGTTCGTGGTCCGCACCGCCGGACACGTCGCCGGCACCGAAGTCCTCGGCTCGATCGAGTTCGGAGTGAGCGTCCTGAACGCGCCGCTGGTCGTCGTCCTCGGCCATGACTCGTGCGGCGCCGTCGCCGCCGCCTGCTCGGCTCTCGAAAACGGACGGACACCGGGCGGCTTCGTCCGTGACGTCGTCGAGCGGGTGACCCCCAGCGTGCTGGCCGCCCGCGCCGCCGGACGCGAGAGCGCCGAGGAGATCCTGGCCGAGCACATCGAACACACCGTGGACCTGCTGCTGGAGCGCTCCCGCGTCCTGGCCGAGGCGGTGGCCGCCGGCCGGACCGCCGTGGTCGGGCTCTCCTACCGCCTGACCGACGGCAGCGCCCAGCTCATCGCCACCCGCGGCCTCGACGCAGCGGTCCTCACCGCGTCCTGACCCGGCCGGCCGTGTCCGCGTAGACGGGAGCTCGGGGCCCCGCAGTCCGGAGCAGCCGGTTGGCGATCGCCGGCCCCGGACCCCCTCCGCCGGCAGGGACGCGACGATGAGGTCGCACCCCTGTTGGTCGAGCTCACGCAGGAACCCGTACCCGTACAGCCCCCGTGCGTAGGCCGCCGACGATTGCGGCAGCGTCACCACGGCATGTGCTTCGACCGTCGCTCCGGCGAGGGGCGGAGCAAGAAGGACACCGACCCGGTGCCCCTCCTCCCGGCGAGCTCGGCTCCGGCGACGACCTTCTCCGGCTCGACGAGAACGCCCCGCGCCCGCGGTGCGTAGCGGGAGGGATGCCGGCCGGGCATCCCGAGTGCGGGGGAGGGGTCACCATCCCTGGGCGACGACTCGCCCCACCGTCGATATCGTCACGGAATGTGTTCATCTGTTACGGAGAGTGCGTGATGGGGTAGATGTGAGGTCCCCAACCCCCTGGAGAGCACGATGTCCGATTCTGCCCGGCGGCCGGTGCGGCCCGAGGTCACCCTGTTCAGCGGCAGCGGTCACACGGGTGACAGCTGTGTCCTGCCGATGGACGGCTCCACCTACTCCCTGAAGGCGACCGGTCTGAAAAGGATCGCCTCGGTCAGGGTCGACTGGCCGGACCGCGGCATGGGGAAGCCGGTCGTCCGCCTGTATTCCGAGGTTCCCACCCAGCATCAGGACTTCGCAGCCGGCCAGGGGTCCGCCTTCAAGGACTTCACCGCCGACACCGCCGACACCGGCAAGTGGGCCGGCGCGAAGTGGGTCAAGGGCTACGCCGACGACGGGAGGGAGAGGGCGCGCACCAGCTTCTCCGGTCACCGGCGGACCGTCCTGGACATCCTCGCCGACTCCACCACCATGCCCGACTTCAGCCGGCCGAGTGCGGGCCGCGGCCTGCTCGGCTGACCCCTGCGAACAAGGTGCCGCCCCGGGCCGGGAGGGGGCCGTGCACCGCACCCGCACGTGTTCCCACGGTGGCCGATTCCGTCGGCATCGGCTCCGACGACGTCGCATGTTCGCCCGTCAACTCGTCGGGGTGTCCTCCCGGCACAGCGGGTCCGGGTCGAGGACACGGTCTCCTCGGAATCCGGCGGCGGCCTGGTTCGGCCGAGCCTTTCGGGGCAGGCGCGCGTGCGACGGTGGCGGGGCCCGTGGGATCGGAGGCGCGCGCTCCGAGGAGATGACGTGGAGGGATTGTTGCTATGACCGAGAATGTGTGGGGTTGCCGCGAGACGTCCGGCCGTACGGTCGGAGGCGACCTGACGGGTTACAAGGTCGAGGCGGCCGACGGCTCCATCGGGAAGGTCGACAAGCACTCCGACGAGGTCGGCTCGTCGTACGTCGTGGTCGACACCGGCCCGTGGATCTTCGGCAAGGAGGTCCTCCTGCCGGCGGGCACGATCGACCGTGTCGACGTGCAGGAGGAGAAGATCTACGTCGGCTGGACCAAGGAGCAGATCAAGGCGGCTCCGGAGTTCGAGAAGGACAAGCACCTCGGCGACGAGGAGTATCACCGTCAGGTCGGCGGCTACTACGGCGACCTGTCGAACCGCCTCTGAGACCAGCCCTGTGAAACCAGTGCCGTTCGGGCGGCGTAGGTGTGGGGCGGCAGCCACCGGGCTGCCACCCCACACGCATGCCCACACCTGGTCACTGCGGCGAGCGGCCCGCCGCCCATCCCGCAACGGCGCCGGCCGACACCTCCGACCGGCTCCCCTGCCGCGCTCCGTCGCGGCGGTCCCGGCCGGCCGCGGTCCTGGGGTGTGGCGCGGGTACCGACCCGGATCACCCCGCTGCACCACGGCGCCGAGCGCGCGGATGCCAGGGAGCTCCCCGTGCAGGAGGCCCGGACCGGGCTGGGCCCGCGCCGCAGCCGCGTGGCCTTGCTGTCCTTCGAGAAGGTGATGGACCGGGTGGAGGCGGATCAGCGGTCCGCCGAGGACGTCCGAGCTCCCCCCGGATCCGCGCGCTGGTCACCGACATCGCCGGCCGACCCGGACGAGCCACGAGCACCGGGGAGCGAGACCGGGCCCGGTGAGAATGACGCCGCACTCCGGTCTCTGACCAGGTGCCGCCGGCCGGTGGACGCCCGCACACGACTCTGCCCGATCAACTCGTCCAGGTCTTGATCCGCGCGGCGACCTCACGCACCGGGAGCCCGTCCCGGGCGGCGCGGGCCAAGGGCAGGACGCTGTCCAGTCCAGGACTTACCTGAAGCCCGCACGCCGAGAGGTAGGCCGCGGTCACCGTGGCCGCGAAGAGGAGGTTCCTCACCTCCAGGCTGGGATTCCTCGCCAGCTCGCACAGCAGCGCTGCCGCCTTGTGGTGAGGCTCGGGATATACCTCGTGGTCCAGGACTTCCGCCCGGTGACGTGCTTCCGCCGCGACCGGGACGCCGTAGTCCACGACCAGGGGATCGCCCGGAATCTGCTGCGCCACTGCCAAGATCCAGGCGAGATCGATGCGGAGATTCACGCGGCGTCCCTCGGAGCGTGCTCCTCGAGCCCTTGGGGAAGCCCGGGGTACCGGTCCTCACCCAGCTCTGCCTCGAACTCGTCCGCGTACGCGGCCAGGAACGCCGCGGCGCCGGCCATGAAGGCGGCGCGCGACTCGTTCACATCGGCCTCGATCAGATCGGCCACATAGCCCTGCAAGGTCATGCCGCGGCGCTTGGCTCGCTCCTCGGCGGCTGCCTTGACAGCTTCGTCCAGCCGGATGTTCGTCTGCTTCGCCATATCCACACTGTAGCTACCTCGTGGTACCAGGACATAGCACAAGGGGAGGCCGACCGGGACCCGGGAGCGGAGGACGGGATCGTCCCGGGGCCGAAAGGACGGACGCGCCGGGAGGGCCAACATGATCGACCTTGAGGAGCGCGCGTCACCGCGTGTTCAATCCGGACGTGCGGCCCCTCGTCGGCGAGGCGTACCGCTCCTATGTCTCCGGCTCGGCACGCGGCGCGATCGTCCGGACGTGGACAGCTGTCTGCGCCGTCCGCATCGCCAAGGCCCAGGCCCTCCACGAAGAGGCGAGAGGGCAGTGCGGAGTCCGAAGCGATCCCCGTCAGGCTTGCCCGGGAGAAGACGCTGCTCGACACGGCGGAGAAGCTCGAGCTGATCGACGGGGCCTGCGAGCTGCTCTGCGTACCCGAGCGGGCCGGGGCCGCCCTGCAGCAAGCCGTCGGGGTCGTGCGGACGCAGGAGCGGTGACCGGGCAGGCCGAGCCGCCGTCCGTCACCCGGCGGTGCCGGCCGCGGTCTGCTCCGCCGCCCTGCGCCGCAGCACGTCCTCCACGCGGGCACGCCACAGCCTCAGCGGCTCCGGCATGCCGATGCCCGTGAGGGGCGTGCCGGCCGGGGCTCCCTCGTGGCCCCGGCCCGCCTTCTGGTTCCGCTCGTACAGGGTCACCAGGTGCGCCAGCCGGGGCATGTCCCGGCGCAGCCGGTCGGCCCATCCGGGGGTGAGGAAACCGTGGTTGACGACGAACCGGCCGTCGTCACGTGCCGTCGTCACGTACATGAGGTGGCCGTCCGGCGACCAGAAGTACCGGATGTGAGGGTCCCGGCTCCAGCCTGGCGGCGACGGGTGCCGGGACAGTGCCTCGTGACGGGCCGTCGCCTGCTCGTGGGCCATCCATGACCGCACCCGTCCCGCGTCCTCGTACTCCTCCTCGGTGAGCGGAGCCCCGAACTCCCAGAGCCTGGGCAGCATGTCCAGCTGGGTGACCTCCTGGAGGTACTGGGCCCGGGCCGGATCGTCCCCCCGGCGGCCGGCGGCCTCCGCGTCGTGCCGGCAGCTCTCCAGCTGCCGCTCCTGGTCGAACTGCAACAGGGCTGCCCAGTTGAGCTGTTCCGCAGCGGACATACGTGCCTTTCCCCCCCCGGGCCGCTCGAACCGGGCCCTCGGCCGGCAGCCGCCGATCGGCGGCCCGTACCCACCGGATGATCCTCCGCCCGGAGAGTCGGCGCCAGATGGCCCGGTTGCCGGCAGCCGGCGAAGCTGCACGGCGGTCACGCTTCTGACCCGGGGTGGTGTGGTTCGGGTGAGCGGGTTCGGCGATGGCCGGCTCACCGAATCGTCTGAAGGAGCTGCGAGGGCCGGCCGAGGAGGCGCGGGCGCAGGGCCTGCCGGTCTACAGGGGGTAGTCGGGCGACTGGCGCGGCCGGACAGGCAGCTCAGGATGTCGTCGGGGCCTTGGCTGGAACGTGCCCCCCAGCACGGTGAAGCCGAGCCGGTTTGCCGACGCTCCCGGCGGCCGGAGTCGGGTCTTGGGGTCGGATGACGCCCCCCACGAGGTGTTCCGGGAGGTGCTGCTGCCTGGCGGAAGCCGGCCGCGGGGCTCCGAGGATGCTCGTGATCTTGTCCCGCAGAGTATCGATGCTGAAGGGATCGGCGATCAGGTGCATACCTTCGGGGGGAGAGAGGCACCACGACGGAGGCGGAGGCGGGGACGGGACGGGGACCGAAACGGACGCGGGGCGGGGTGCGTCCGGGGCGACGGGCGCTGCCGCCGCTCCCGTCCCCCCGGCAGCCGACCGGACCGCGTCCGGCGGCACCGCCTCCACGCCGCCCGCCGAGCTCCCCGGGACCGGAGACGACCCCGGCCTGTGGCTGCTCGGCGGCGTGGGAGTGCTGCCGGCCACCGGTACGGGCACGCCGAACCGCCGAACCGGCGAGGGCAACGGCGCGACGAAGCGTCGCGGGCCGGGGACGGCGTCCGGACAGGCGTGCCGCTCAGCCGCACGCGGGCGCGCTGCGGCAGGTCAGCTCACGCTCATCCCCCGCTCCGGCCACTCACCCCGCTCCGTGTACAGCGCGTTGAGCTTCCGCGACGCCTTCAGGAAGGTGTAGTCGACCAGTTCGTCCTGGACCGTCGAGGTGCAGGACGCCTTGTCCATGGTCAGCCGTCGCTCGAAACGCTCCGGGTCGTCACCGAATTCGTACTCCACCAGATCTTCGGTCTCCGAGACCTTCCGGAAATACACGATCGCGGCCATTTACCATTCCCCTTCGATGTCTTCGCGCTTGTCCTGCGGTCCGGATTCCTGCCAGTTGTGCGTCTCGTTCGCGACCCGGTGCGCCTCCTGGTAGGTGGAGCCCGGATGCTCGCGGAGGTACGTGAGCTCGGCCAGCTCGTGTTCCAGAAGCAGCCGGTCCTCCGGCAGTCCGTTTCCCGAGCGCAACCGGATCCAGGCGTCCGCGATCTCCGCATCCGCGTCGAACTTCCGCATCACGACACCTCCCGTTTCGTAGTCCACGATGGGATGTTCCGTGTCGAACACGTGCTTCTTCACCGCGGCGATCTCCTCCGGGGTGAATCCGGTGGAGCCGTTGTCCCGGGCCAGCCCCTGCGTGTGACCGCTGATCGAGTCGATGTCCCGGTCGCTCTTCATGAAGTCCGCGTACGCGTCCTCCGCCCACTTGGTCTGGGCCGGGTCGTCGAGGAGCTGCCGGGGCCGCCTCCTGCCACCGGTCAGCCATTCATCAGCGTGCCGCAGACCCGTACCGGCGGCTCCCTCCAGCCCTTCCCGCAGGGCGAGTCTCGTCCCCGCCCGGGCACCGCCCAGGCCCTTGGTCCCGAGGAGATCCGGTACGAACCGGCCCAGGCCCTCGCTGAAGTCGCCCTTCAGGGTCTCGATCAGCCCGGCGGGGATGCGTTCCGGGTGGGCGGCCGTGGAGACCAGACCGGCCAGGGTCATGTTGAGGTTCTGCTGGTACTCGGCCGGGTGGGTCAGGTTGTACGGGTCCATCGGGTTCAGGCCGCGCGCGAAGTTGAGCAGGCCTGCCGTGCCCTTGACCACGCCGCCGACGAAGTGGTTGAGCTCCACCGCCTGGCCGGCGAAGTGGTCGGATATCCCGGCCAGGGCCCGGTCCGTCGCCGAGGGCTCCTTCGGGGCGTGTTCCAGGGCCGCGTCCAGTGCCTTGGCCGCGTTCGCCGCGGCCTCGTCACGCTGCTTGCGCGCCTCGTTCAGGATCTCGTGGGCCCGCGTCCCGTCGGCCTTGCCCACGTCGACCGGCTTCTGGGGCACCGGTCCGGGGTTCTTGCCGGCCTCGGCCGCCGCGGTGTACGCGTGGGCCTTGGTGGCGTAGTCCTCGTGGGCCTCCTTGGCGGCCTTCACCGCCGCCTTGTACAGGTCGATGGCCTGCTGCGCCTGCTTCTGCGCCCACTCCACCGTCTCCGCGTACCGGTTCAGCGCGCGCGCCGCCGCCTCGCAGGCGTCGGAGGCGTGCAGCCAGTCCTTGGGATGCATCGCGAACTTCGTGCGGAACGCGTCGGCGGCCTGCCCCTTCCAGTGGCCCGAGTCCAGTGCCCGCATGCCCTGGCCGACCCGGTCGAAGGCCCCCTGGAAGTCGGTCAGGTGCTTCGCCGACTCCCGGATCTTCGCCGGCTTGCCGTGGACCAGCTCGTTCGCCTGCTCGCTCTGGCCGAGTTGCTGCTCGCCGACCGAAGCACCGAGGTCCGAGGCGACGTCGTCGCCCCAGTCCTCGACCTTGTCCGCCCAGTCGTCCGCCCCGACGTACTCCAGCCCCGCGCCGATCCCGTCGGTGGCCTTGTCGACGCCCTGCCCGACGACCTTCTTCGCGCCCTCCCAGCCGTCGTCCAGCTTCTCCAGACCCTTGTCCAGAAGACCGCCCCAGTCCGGCATCAGCGCTCACCGCCCGAGGGCTGCGGCTGCGGCTGCGGCGCCGGACCGACCCAGTCGTCGACCGCCGCGTCCACCTCGTCCCGCAGCCCGGCGGCGTCGATGATCTGGTTGCTGAGGAGGATGTCCGAGCTGTTCACGTCCCGCACGGCGCCCTTCCAGGCCTCCTTGCTGTTCTCCCGCGCCCGGTCGAAGGACTCGTCGCTGTAGTCCGCGTCCCGGACCTGCGTGTAGACGTTGTCGGAGAGGACTCCGCCCCAGTCCTTGTCGATGATCTCCTGCTCCGACGCGTACGGATTGCCCATCGCGGAGTTCGTCAGCACCTTGAAGCTGCCCTGAATGTACTGGTCCTGCTCGTGCATCACACCCGCCGACAGACCGACGTCGAACGCGAACTGGTTGCCCTGCTGCACCAGCGCGCGCACACCCCACTCCCAGCGCTCGCAGAACGTCTTCATCGACGCCGTCAGGCCCTCGTTCCCGCTCTCCATCCCCGACAGCGTCAGATCCGAGAAGCCCCGGCCCATGCTGGCCGAACCGACCATCCCGAGCTCTTTCAGCTCGCCCAGCGTGTCCGTGATGCCCTGCGCTATCTGTGCCAGCGCCTGCTTCGAGACATCGATGTCCGCCCCGTCCCCGCTCACGCCTTCTCCCTCCGTCCGTCCCCGTCGAGCGCGGCACCGTCCGGCACCAGCCCCCGCATCGGCGGGAAGACGATCCCGTCCGGCCCCGCCGCGTCCAGCGCCACCCCGCACGGGAAATCCAGCGCCGGGATCACCTCGTCCAGCAGCCGTTCCCCGACGATCCGCCGGTACGGCCACTCCCGCTCCGCCTCACCGCGCGCGTCGGCGAACCGGGCCAGCGTCTCCAGGCCCGAGAACGCGCAGATCCAGTCCAGCCCGCCCAGCTCCGCCGTCCACAGACCGCCGCGTTCGTCCAAGGGCACCAGCACGACGCGGCTGCGGAAGTCCGCCAGCCGCTCCAGTACCGCCTCACGGGCCGCGGCCGCGTCCACCGGGGCGGGTTCGGGCTCAGGCACCCGCGCGACCGGCTCCGCCGGCGCCCCCGAGTTCACCCGTGCCGTCGCGGCGGCCCGCAGCTGCCGCCACTCCTCGTCGAAACCCACCCCAAGGCCTTCCCGCCGACACGAAGCCGCACTTCACGGCCCGTTGCAGTCGAACGTGATTCTGCCTGAGGCGCTGACGTGCACCAACTTCACCATCCGCAAGGCGCGGGACGGTACGGCGTCGGGGCGAAGCACGGCTCGGCCTTGTCGCGGGCTGCCCACCTGCGGATTCTCCCGTTGAGGTGGGCGGATAGGTCGTCAGGGATCACGTAGAACGGGGCGCCGTCCAACCAGCTCCAAGCCGTGGTGGTACGTGACCGCGGCCCGGGGCCTCCCCACGGACATAGCCCGCGCCGGCTCTCCGTCGTCCACGTGGCCAACCGGCTCCCCCGGCGGCTGTCCGTCTCACGCATCGTCCGGTTCGGTTGAACCACAAGGGCACAGCGGCAACGGCTGCAAGGCCGCCGCCCCCCGAACCCTTCAGCAGGGGTTCAGCCTTCGCGATCGGGCGTGCAGGGACACCGGGACCCTCCTCTCCACACGCCGCAGCGGCGGGAGCTGTCGGCACATCCGCAGGCCAGGACACCGACGCGGTCAGGGGCAGCTCATGAGTACGGGTACTCATGTGCGGGGCTGCCGGCGCTGCCTATTTTCAGAGGATGCCCACAGATTCGACACCACCACAGCCCACCGTGGGGAAGCACGGCTGGTGCTGCTGCCTGCTGCCCGCCGTTCTACCCGTTGTCTGGCTGCTTGCCGCCGCTCTTCTGCCAGGAGAGGTGGGCGAGGCTGTGGGGTGGGCACCGATCTGGCTGGTGGCCGTGCTGTGGAACGGCGAAAGCGGCCAGGGGGGCATCAGCCACCTACTCGGCTAGCGACGCTCGACGGACGCGCCCCCTATACACCCCAGTTCGGCGTTGCCGTCCCCCCGCGCCACGGCGCCGGCGCAGAAGGCGTGGCGCTGTCCCTGCCCGTCGCCCAGCCAGGCATGGCCGGCCCGGCCGGGTCAGGTCAGGAAGCGCTCCACGGCCTGGCGGGCGCGGGTGCTGGATGCCGCGGCGTCGGTCAGGGCGCGAGCCAGGGCGTCGATCCACTCGTCGAGGTCCACCTGGCGGCGCGAGAGCACGATGCCCCGTACCTCGTGGCAGACCTCCCCGGCCACTTCGCCCCGTTCGATCCGCAGCGAGAGCCGCCGCTCACCGAGCACGATGTCCAGCCCCGTGACCGTGCCCTCGCGCCCGGAGAGGCGTTCCGCGAGGGAGCGTCTGCGTTCGACGCGGACGGTGCCGGGCGGCAGCGATTCCGAGAGGGTCACCGAGAGCACGGCGACGTAGAGGCTCAGCTCCGCTCTGTCCCGGCGCAGGGTGGCGGCCAGCAGTTCCGCGTCCATCTCAGGCATCGAGACCCAGCACCAAGGACGGCCGGTCGATGACGTGGTCCTCGCGCAGCGGGCGCACTGCCGTCCCGATGGCGAAGAACTCCGTGGTGTGCGCTCCCCAGTGGTGGGAGTGCTGCCGCAATCGAACCGCCACGATCCCCTCGGCCTCCAGGGCCTGCGCCTCCGCCTGCATCCGGCTCATCGCCAGCTCACGGGCGTTGTACAGGGCCTGGGTGAACGGTTCGATCTCGACGTTGCGCCCGGTGTTCCCCATGACCTGGGTGAAGCGCTGGTGCGCCACGTGGTAGACGCACGACCCCATGACCAGGTCCAGCGGTGCGTACCCGGCGCGTATCAGGGTCCAGAACTCCTGGCCGGAGAGGTCGGAGGTGAACGGCCTGCCCTTGTTGTTGCGCCAGCTCCCGCCCGGTCCCGGGTCGGCGCCGTCGGCCTTGACGGCCGTGCCGACCGCGATGAATTCGGCGATGTCCGAGCCGAACTCCTTGAACTCGATGTCGAGGCGTACCCCGACGATCCCGTCCGCCCCCAGGGCGTGCGCCTCCGCCTCCATCCGGCCCATCGCCAGCTCGCGCGCCTCGTACATGGCCTGGGAGAGTCTGGTCAGCTCCTGGTTCTTCGACCACCGGCCGAGCTGGATGCCCACGTGGTAGACGGAGGAACCGAGGACCAGCCCGAGCGGGCGGAAGCCGGCCTCGCGCACCAGCAGGAACTCGTTGACCGTGAGGTCCGAGGTGAAGAGCGACCCCTTCTCGCCCGGCTGGAGTTGGGCGAGCCGCCGCATCGCGTCCTCGGGGATGCCGTCCGCGGCCTGCCGTGCGGTCGTCCCGTCCGGTTCCCGCCCCGTTCGCTCGCTCATGTCAGTACTCGCGCTCCAGTCTCATGATGGTCAGTGGTCCGGGCCCGGCGGGCCGCTCGGTGCGGCCGAATCGGGCGAGGGAAGTGCCGACGAGGACCGCCTCCGCGACGAGGTCGCGGCCGTATCCGAAGGAAGGGCATTCGTGCTCTCGCACCACCAGCCGCATCTCGTCCACCACCACCCCGTCGCCGCCGTGCCGGGCCGCGTCGCGGGCCAGCTCCTCGTGCGCCGTGCGGCGGGCGTGGCCGACCAACTGGGTGTAGCCGTCGATCTCCTGGTTCCCGGCGGTCCAGGTGGTCCGGCGGTTGGTACGCCAGTCGTCGTGCCGGGTTTCGACGGCGATGCCGAGGACGAGTCCGGTGGGGACCCATCCGCGGTGCAGCAGTTTGGCGAAGTCCTGGCCGGTGAGGTGCGAGGTGAAGGGCGCCCGCGGCCGGACGCGTGAGCGGGCCCGGACCGCGGTACCCCGTGCGGTGAACTCGACCTTTTCCGAGTCGAGTTCGTCCACCCGGAGTTCCACGCCGACGATCCCGTCCCCGCCGAGCGCACGGCAGTCGGCCACCGCGCGGCTCAGCGCCAGCCGGCGCGCCGTGTACAAGGACCGCATCAGGTGGGAGAAGGACGAGTCCCACGCCGTGACGGGCCTCGTCCTCTTGCCTTCCTCGACGGACCAGGCGCCCGGGCAGCCCCAGACGCCGGTGTAGCCGAAAGAGAAGACGGTCGTGCCGAGGACCTGCCCGACCGGATCGAATCCGGCTTCCCGGACCGCCGCGAACTCCCCCGCCGACAGGGCGGAGTCCCAGCCGCCGCCGACACGGAACCCCACCGCCCCGGGCGCCCCTTGCGGTCCGGCGTCTCGTCGCTGTGTCATCGGCCCCCGCCGCGTATCCGCCCCCAGGGCCGACGCGCCCATCGCGCCGCCCCTGGGCAGCGTATGCCATCACTTCGGAGGCCGGAGCGCGAGAGCTCGGCGTTCCGCAAGCCCCGTTCGGGGCGCGGAGGCGCTCCGGCCGGGCGGCAGCCGTGGGGCGGGCGAGCGGTAGTCCGGGGAGGAGGCACCCCTGAAGGCCGGCGCGCCACGCGGGTGATCCCGCCCCGCCCAGGCGGGCGTGCTTCGTGCTTCGTGCTTCCGACAGTGCTTCCCGCATGCGCCCCGCCGCACGGGATCAATCAGGCTGTCCTCGCGCGGCGCGGGCCCGCGCCGCGACCGCGTGCAGCAGCGCCTCAGCTGCGCGGTCTCGGTCGCCGAGCTCACGGAAGACCGCGGCGGCGTCGGTGAGGTGGTCGGCGGCCTCATCGAAGTGGCCGAGCTCGGACAGCGTGCGCCCGAGGTTCTTCAGCACGATGCCCTCGCCCTCGTGGTCGCCGAGTGCGCGGCAGATCCGTAACTCGCGGGTTCCGACGTCGATGGCGTCGGTCAGCCTGCCTGTTGCGACGAGGGCGCCGCCAAGGTTGTTCAGCGTCGAGGCCTCGTGGTTGCGGTCGCCCGTCTCCCCGAAGAGGGTGGCGGCGGTGGTGAAGTGGTCGACGGCGTCGGAGAATCTCCGCTCCTGGTACCGGAGCAGGCCGAGGTCGGTCAGCGCCATGGCCTCGCCGTGGCGGTCGTCCGTCTCCTGGCAGACGGCGATCGCGTCGGTGAGTGTCCTGGCGGCCTCCTCCGCCCGACCTGACTCGACCAGGACGGAGCCGAGACTGCGCAACGTCGTGCCCTCGCCCTGGCGGTCGCCGGCGTGGCGCAAAGCGGCGAGGGCATCGGTGTATGCCGTGACGGCCTCGTCCGGTCGGCCCAACCTGGCCAGGGCGACCCCCAGGTTGCTCAGAGCCATGCCCAGGCTGCCGCGGGCACCCATGGTGCGGAAGAGGGCCACGATTTCCGTGAGGGTGTGTACGGCATGCTCCGGCTGGCCCGCGTCCACTGCGAGGGCCGCCATGCTACCCATCGTCTGGGTCTGGCCGAACAGATCGTCGGTCTCGCTGAAGAGGGCGAGGGCGCGGTGGAAGGTCTCGGCCGCTTCGGGGAATCTCTCCAGGCGCATCAGAGCGCTGCCCAGGTTGTGCAACGTCATGGCCTCGTGGCGGCGGTCGCCGGCATCCCGGCAGATGTCGACGACCTCCCGGAAGATGTCGGCGGCCCGTTCGAGGTCGCGTACCGAGACGAGGGCCGCGCCAAGGGTGTTCAGGGCGTCGCCCTCGCCCAGGCGGTCGCCGGCCTGGCGGAAGACGGCGGCGGCCGCGGTACTCAGGCGGATGGAGTCGGTGAAGTGGCCGAAATGGGTGAAGTACGTGGCGAGGGCCTGGGCGAGGCCGGTGGCGGCCGGGTGATGTGCGGGGGCGGCGAGGGCGGCCGCGACGAGGTTGCCCCGCTCGGCGTCCAGCCACATCCGCGCCTGGTTCCGGTCGGTGAAGGTCCCCGAGGCGGGCCTGGTCTGCTCGGGCCACAGGTGGGAGTCGGCCTCCTGAGCGGTGGCGAGGTAGTGATGGAGCAGGCCCGACACCGCCGCCGCCCGGTCATCGCCTGCTGCCTCCCTCTGGCCGAGGTCGTCGGCGAAGAGGCGGACGAGGTCGTGCATCGCCCAGCGCTCCGGCCCTGTGGTGGCGGGCTCCAGGAGGTGGATCCTGGTCAGGCCGACCAGGAGACGCCGGGCGTGGGTGGCGGTCCTGCCGAGGAGGGCGACGGCCGCGGTGGTCGACACGTCCGGCCCGGGCGCCGCGGCCAGTAGGCGCAGTGCGCGCTGCTGCGGCTCGGCCAGGTGCTGGTAGGACAGTTCCAGCGATGCCCGCACGGCCAGGGGACGGCCTTCGTCGTCGTCCCCGTCGTAGGTGAGCAGGTCCAGGCGGTCCCGGGCGTCCTGCAGTTCGTCGGCCTGGTCTGCCAGGCACCGGACGGGGTCGTCCCTCAGCAGGGCACCGATGATCTTCAGCGCCAGGGGCAGGTGCCCGCACAGCCGCGCCAGCCGCAGGGCGTCATCGCGCTGCCCGGCGACGCGCGCGTCGCGCAGCGTCCGGTCCAGAAGGTCGACGGCGTCGGCCGGGCTCAGCGGGGAGACGTCGACGCGGCGGGCGGGCAGCGAGGACAGGGTGTGCCGCGAGGTGACCAGGGCCCGGTGCGGCGCTGCGGGCAGGAGGGCACCGATCTGCCCGGGTTCGCGGACGTTGTCCAGAACGACGAGGAGCGGACGGCCCTGTGCGGCCTGGGTGTTCAGGTGAAGGCGCCAGGCATCCAGCTTCGCATCGGTGTCCGGCAGATCCTTCACCTTCACGCCGAGTGCTCGCAGGAACCGGTCCGCGACCGCGCCCACCTCCACCTGCGGCCCGTTGCTGTAGCCGCGCAAGTCGGCGAAGAGGATCCCGCCCGGGAACCACCCTCGCTCCCGGGCGTGATGAGCGGCGTGCACAGCCAGGGCCGTCTTACCGACGCCTCCCATCCCCGCTACCGCCGATACCACCACCGCAGCCGCTGCGGCGTCGCCCGGACCGCCACCGGGGCCACCGTCCGGGTCCAGCAGTTCCAGGATCAGGTCCAGTTCGGCCGCACGGCCGGTGAATCCCGCCGGGTCCGGGGGCAGCGTCACAGCACCGGGTGACGGGCCCGGCGACGTGGCCCGCGTCGTGGGCCGGCCGCCGCGTGCGGCCTCGCGCTCCTGGCGGGCCGCCGCCAGTAGTTGTTGCCACCGTCCCTCGGGCCGCTGTGCGTATCCGCTCCCCGCGCGCGCCGCTTCCCGCTGGAGGAAGTCGACGAGTGCCATCACGTACCGGTCGTAGTCCCTGCTCGGCACGGTGCGCCCGTTGAGCCAGTCGTGGATGGTCGACGCGGAGATCTTCACCGGCGGGGTCTGCTGAGTTCCGAGGCGCACCAGGCTCTTGAGCGTCGGGTCTCCCGCGCTCTTGTACACCGCCGCGAGCTCCGCCCAGAACCGCTGCGCCCGCTCCTCCACCGTCACCCTCCCAACTCCCCGTAAAAACGGTGAGATGTCAGCCCACCTCAGCCCATCAGGCTCTTCACGGCCGCACAGGCCTCCACAGCGCTCGGAAACCTCGCCGGAAACCCCCCGGAAGAGCGGTACTGGGCGCCGCAGACGGGCCGCACCGGGCGACCCGCTACGTGGCGAAGGAGAACTGTCATGGCCGACACCGACACCGACACCCCGAACCCGTCCCCCCGTACCCGCCGCCGGCTCGCCGTAGGCCTACGACTCCTCGCGCTGGCCGCCGTGAGCGGCGCCGCCGAGGCCGTCGTCACCTGGCTCCTCAGGTGAACCGGTCTCGGGGCCGCGGCGGATGGGCGGACACCACGGTAGCGCTCGTTCGACTCCGTCGCCCCCGTTACCGTCCCAACGCGCAACGCCTACCGACCGGGCCGAGCGGGGAAGGCGCTCAGGTCCGGCGTGTCCCCCGGTAGTCCGGTCGACGACCGGTGCCGACCGCCCACCCGCCCGCGCGGCCGATGGCGATGCGGCTGGGGTCGGCGGGGAGGTCGGCATGGTCGGCGAGGTCGGCCGGCAGCCGGCGGGCGCCGGGTGTACCGAGGACGACGTCCTGGACGCGGAGGCGGAAGCCGTCGAGGCCGAGGATGTCCCGGGCGGTGGCGGCGGGTTCGCGGAGCCGGTCGTGGACGTCTTCGATCCGGTCGACGGCGGGCGGAACGGGGGAGCCGTCCGGGCCCGCGGGCAGGTGCAGGTGGCCGAACGAGGTCAGACGGATGATGGCGTTCCCCGGCAGTTCCGGGTTCTGCAGCGACATCATGCGCGTTCCCCTCGAGGGGAGGTAGCCAGGTCTAGGCGCCTCCCGGCGGAGACGCGAAGGAAGGAAGGAAGGAAGGAAGGCCGTGTCGTGACCGTGCACGGCAGTTGCGAACCGTCCCACGTCGGCAGGAAGAACTCGTCACGACGAAGTCGGGCCGCTCGCCCGCTCGCGACGCCCTTTTGCCGCGGTGTGCCGTTCGAGGCCGCCGAGGATGAGCGCGAGGCCCGCCTCGAATGCCTCTTCGTGATCCAGTACGGGGACGTCGTCCGGCAGGTCTTCACCGTGCGGCGAGTCAGCGTCCGCCTGCTCCTCCAGCACGCAGCCGACGGTGAAGCGGCCGGCCGCCAGCATCGCCATCTGAGCGTCCCGCTCGGGCACCCCGGAACGGACCAGGAAGGCCATCTTGCTGCGGATCCGGTCGAGGTCCGCGATCGGGGTGCTGCCGGCGTGCAGTCGGGCGCCGTCACGTCGCGTCAGGAGCGTGCGGCGGAAGCTGCGGGCGTTCTCCAGGAACCACTCGCGCCAGTCAGCCCCGGGGGAGGGCAGCGGCGCGTCGGCGTGCGGGGCCATGGCCACCTCGGCCATGGCCGCCAGGAGGTCCTTCTTGGTCTTGAAGTGGTAGTAGAGCGACGGCTGCTCGACGCCGAGGCGCTTGGCCAGCCGTCGAGTGCTGACGGTTTCCAGGCCCACCTCGTCCAGCAGATCCAACGCCTCTGTGACGACGGTTTCGCGGTTCATCTTGGTCACGTTGACATTCTATCGGTGATAGATGACTCTGAGGAGGAATCAATCACCGATAGATTTTGGATGGGGTCGGGCATGGCGCACGAGATCGCGAAGCCTTCGCTGCGGATCCTCGTCGCCGGCGGCGGCATCGCAGGGCAGGCGCTGGCCTTCTGGCTCACCCGCGGCGGTCACCGGGTGACGGTCGTCGAGCGCTTCCCCGCACTGCGCGCCACAGGCGCGCAGGTCGACCTGCGCGGGCAGGGCATCGAGGCGATCGAGCGCATGGGGCTCCTGGAGACGGTGCGCGGCCGGCTGGTGGACGAGGCGGGCGTGGCCTTCGTCGACCACCGAGGCAGGCCGAAAGCGACGATCATGGCGAACACCTCCGGCAAGGGTCGCCAGACCCTCACCTCGCAGTACGAGATCATGCGCGGCGACCTCGTGCGCATCCTCCACGACGCGACCAAGGACGACACCGAACACGTCTTCGGCAAGAGCGTCGACGGTTTCGATCAAGACGCGGACCGGGTCACGGCCTCCTTCTCCGACGGGACCTCCGCCGCGTACGACCTGCTGATCGGCGCCGACGGGCAAGGCTCGCGCACCCGCCGAGCCCTGCTGCCGGAAGGCCTCGACCCGTACTGGCGCGTGGGCATCCACATGGCCTACTGGTTCGTGCCGCGCATCGCCTCCGACAGCAACATCCGCGACACCTACATGGTCCCGGGCGGCCGGCAGATCATGCGGCGCAGCCACAACGCGACCGAGACGCAGGTGTACTTCGTGATGCGCGAGGAGTCGGCGGAAGCGTCCGCGATCCACCGCGCGCCCGTCGAGCGGCAGCAGGAGTTCTGGGCCGACCGGTTCCGGGACGCAGGATGGCAGACCGACCGCTTCGTCGAAGGCATGAAGGACAGCCCGTTCTTCTACTCCCAAGAGATCGCACAGGTGCGGATCGACAGCTGGTCCGAAGGCCGGGTGGCCCTGGCCGGTGACGCCGCGCACTGCGCCTCCCCCTACAGCGGCATGGGCACCTCCGGTGGGCTCGTCGGCGCGTACGTCCTGGCCGGCGAGATCAACCGGTACGCGGACGATCTGCCGACCGCGCTGGCGAACTACGACCGCGTCCTGCGGCCCTTCGTCGACGAGATCCAGAGCGAGGTCGACCCCCGCATCCTGCGCGTGGGCATGCCCCTGAACAAACACGCCATCAGCGCCTTCCAGAACGCCACCGCGCTGGCCTGCTTCTTCCGGATCCCCGACCTGGTCGCGCGCTTCTCCAAGGAGGACCGCGGCGGCGATTGGCAACTGCCTGCCTACGTCGACGCCGATGCCGACGCGCACGCCTGAGCCGCCCCCGCGCCGCGCCCGCGCCGCGCCCGGGAGCGGACAGCGTGGACGCGTACCGCTCTGCGAGAGGAGAGCCAGACGCTCTGTCACTCAGGGATGCAACGTGGCGCGGGGCCGAAGCCGTCGTCGAGAACAACCGACCGCAAGGCAATCACGGAAGCCCATGCCGATGCTGAAACCGCGGCGACGGAGCGAACGCATCGCTCACGGGACCCGCCCGGCCCGAACCGCTCCGCCCCACTCGCGCCGGCATCGTCCGCTGCAGCGGGAAACAATGTCTTCGCGGACCGGGTGGTCGGCGCAGGCCGATGCGGTAGGCGGCCGGTAGTCCTCGTGACCGGCGCCCCGGCAGGGCTCATCAGCCGCGCGACACACGCGTCGAGCGCTGGCGGGCGGTGGCCCGACGCATCACCTGCCTGAGGACGAATGCGCGAAGGCCCTCGGCCCACCGATGATCCGATGGGCCGAGGGCCTTGCCCGGTCGGCCGACAGCTGCCGCCGGGGAGGTGCCGTCGGGCACGCACTCCGGGTAGGTCGAGCAGGCGGCGGTCGAAGCACCGCGCGATTTCGCGAGGGGAACGACGAAGGACCCCACCTCTTGCAGCCAGTCGCGCTCCTTGCCCGCAGTCACCGGAGCGCCGAGGGCGATGTCCGTGGCACACCACAGCAGGTTGATCTCCCCGCCGCTGAGGTCGGAGTCACGCAGGCGCAGGAGGTCCTCGACGAGCAGGAGGATCGGGGTCGGGTCGCCCCTTTCCCCGTACCGCTGGGCAATGTGGTCCAACGGACTGACGGCGTAATTGGTCCAGTCGTAGTGGAAAGATCTTCCCAGCGCGGTCGCTCCGAAGTCGAAGGCCAGGTCGTCCCGCTCTGCCACCGGGTTGTGCATGCTTGTACTCCTCCAGGTGAAAGGCGGTCAGAACGTAGAAGCCGGTGCCGGCAAGGCCGGTCGGCCCTCGCGCCGTCATCCGACCCCGCTGGACGAAGCACGCCGCCGTGCCCGGCCCACCGTTCTCATGACCGGTAGAAGCAGGAACACCACGGCCCCCGCGCCGGTCGAGGCGGCCAGCAAGGTCGCCTCGCCTCCCTCCACGTCGGCCGCGCCGGCGACCACCTGGGGATCGTCCGCCCGGTACCGGACGGTGAGGTGCGCGCCCACGGGGTATTGGCTGCCGCTACTGCCCGGCGGCAAGGCCGCCACGACGGTGCGGCCCTGTGCCTCGAAGGCGACCTTGCACCGTCCCAGCGCACACGTGCCGCGGGTATGCATCGTGGCGTCGGCGCGCACACCGTCGCGGAGCGAGCGCAGATGCTGGGCCTGGGGGGTCAGTACCAGTGCCGACAGTGCGCCCAGGAGCAGCGCGAGGCCCAGCCACGCGAAGACTTCCGTACGGTGCCCGGCGTCTGTACGTACCGTCTCATCCACCATGTCCCTGCCCCCGTATGCCCTGCTCGTGTACGGGGGCAACGGTATGGGGGGCTCCGCGGCGGGTCACGGGCCATCGACGGCACCCGTGAGCCGGTCCGGTTGCCGGACTTCGGCAGGAAGGGATCGCCTCACCGGACCTGACCTACCGGCACACGACGAAGGCGACCGCCTCCGAGCGGAAGCCTGCCCGTACGGCCTCGCACGCGGCTGCGCGGTCGGATGTGCGCAAGCACGGGCTCACCCCCCAGGACCGGATCCCGCATCACCCGCCTTCCGCCGCCCCGGGCAAGCGCGTCTCCGGCACCGCACGGGCCGATGATGCGACGCCCTGCGGCTGCACATGCCGCGCCGGCGAGCCGGGTGCCCGCCGGGCGCGTGGTCCGGAGGGTGGGTTGCGTCGGCGCGAGGAGTTCCTGCGGATGGGGTGGCGTGAGGTGACCGTCTCTACCGCTCGGGCGCGGGCGGGACTTCGGGAGGGGGCTGCTGGGTCTCTCCGCCTCGGGGGCGGTGGTGCCAGGCCGCGTAGAGGCCTGCGAGCGCGGAGGCGTAGCCGGCGAGTGCCTCGGGGGAGACGTGGCCGACGAGGACGAGGACGACGCCGGTGGCCAGGATCGCCAGGAATACGGCGAGATCTACGGAAAAGCTGCCCCGAGGGGCGCGACGGCTCGGCACGATGGTTCTCCTCAGTACAGGGAAGGTCGCAGGAGTTCACCTCCGCAGGCCTGCCGTTGGAGCGGCGTGCGGCGGGGTGTGGTGCGAGCGTCGCGTCGTGGCGGCGGGTGCGCCAAGGGCAACGATCTTCTTTCCGTAACTGTCAACCGGGAGAACAGGCATGACAGGTGTTGCCGAGGAGGGAACCGGCGGTGAAGGGCCCGCCGGTTCCGGGGAGCCCCGGCCGCCGGCCCGCCGGCCGCTCAACCCGCTGAAAACGGAGGTCTTCAGGAACCGCCCGCACAAGCTGGCGCTCGTCGAGCACCTGCGGTCCCTGATCGGGGCCGCGGACCTGGCCAGCAAGCACGTCGCCCCGGGTGTGGCCCTGAGCGCCTCGGCCCTGTCGAAGAACCTGTCGGGAGACCGGCTCCCCCACCGTTCCACGGTGGAGTCGATCATCCGGCTCTGCGGTGCGAGCGAGGAGGTCCGGGCCCTGTCGCTGCGCCTGCACACCGCGGCTCTGGGGGAGGCACATCCGGCGTTCGCCGAACGCCTGGTGATGGCCGACGCCTACGAGGAGGCCGTCGTCCTCCACGACCGGGTCCAGGCCCGGCTGGAGGACGCCCTCGGCGAGCACCGCCGGCAGCAGGCCGACTACGACGACCTCTTGGCCCGGCACGAGGCGACGAGCCGGGCCCTCGCCGCGGCCGAGGACGCGCTCCGCACACGGCGACAGCAGGACCGACGCGAGACCACCCGCCTGAACACCCTGATCGAAGCGGAACAGGACGCCCGCCGACGGGACCGCACCTCCTTCGACGCCCGGCTCGACCAGGTGCGAGCCGAATACGAGGAGCAGCTGCGGGCGCGGGGGGAGGAAGAGGCGCGCCTGCGGCAGGACCTGCTCACGCAGGAGAACAGGATCCGGGACCTCCGCGGCCTGCTGGAGGACTCGGCCGCAGAGGCGACATCCCTACGGCAGGAACGCGACCGCCTCCGTGTGGAGTCCGCCCGGTTGCGCGAGGACCTGGTGGGCCTTCAGGTGGAACTCGCAGCGACTCACGCCGGCCAGGACACACACGTCGAGGACGGGATGCTCGCCCCGGCGCTGCAGGCTGTCGGCCAGGTCCTCGACCGCCACCCCGTCCCACAGGAGAACGGCGAAGCCGCAGGCCGGCCACAGGTTGCCCAGGGCGCAACCCAGTTCGACGGCGGCACCGCCGACCCGGTGCCGCCGTCGACCGCGGCCTCGCCGGTGCCGGATCCGACGGACGACACCGACGGGCTGAAGCGAGCATTCGTGGGCACCGCCGCACTCGGCTTGCTGCTCCTGCTCATCGGGCTGTTCACGCACACCGGTGGCCCGACGTCGCATGCCCGCCCGACAACGGGGGTGGCGTGGTGCCTCGGCGTCGGCGTCTTCATGCTCGTGACCGGGATCATTCTCCTGGCAGCGCGCGGCTTGCACAGCGTACCCACGGTCGATCCGGACGACTCGTACCCCTACACGTGCGGTTCTCCTCCGCTGATGTGAGCGACTCCCGGGCCGGCGGCCCGCACCGGCGGCTCAGGACGGCGGCTCCCAGCTCCGGTATTCCACGGCCGGTGCGGGGGACACCGTGCACGGGCGGGGCAGGTAGTCCTGCTCGGCGGTGTGCGGGCGGGGCGGCTTCCCGTCAGCGACGTCGGCGGCCGTCGGTGTCGTGCTGCGCCGGTGGAGGCGCGGGTCGGCCGCGTACGGGCCGTCCTCGTGGGCGGCCGCTGCCCGTCTCTCAGCGTTACCGGTTCACCGAAGCGGCCCGCACCCTCAGCAGCCGCTCGGCGGTCCTGCTGATCTCCCTACCGCTGTCCGCATCCCCCGGCTCGAGCCCGGACGCAGCGCGCCCTACACCAGACGCCTCTTGGCGTCCGCTTCGGCAACACGGTTCCTCTCGCCGCCGCGCTTCCCCGCGAAGGGACGTACCCGGACGCCAAGAACGGGCAGGAAGCGAATCAACGGTCAGCCGGCCGTGGACGCGGAGCCTCACCCGTGGGTTCCGCGTCGGTGTCGTCGGTGCCGACCGGGCCGCGGGGAAGCATCCGGTCCAGCCACTTCGGCAGCCACCAGTTGCTCCGGCCGAGGAGTGTCATGGTCGCCGGTACCAGCACCATGCGTACGACCGTGGCGTCGATGAAGATCGCGGTGGCCAGGCCGAGCCCGAACATCTTGGCGGAGGGGTCGTCGGCGACGGCGAAGGACAGGAAGACCGCCACCATGATGAGAGCCGCCGAGGTGATGATCCGGGCGGTGCCCGAGACGCCCTCGACGATCGCCGTGCCGTTGTCGCCGGTGCGCAGGTACTCCTCGCGTACGCGGGAGAGGAGGAACACCTCGTAGTCCATCGACAGGCCGAACAGGATGGCGAAGAGGAACATCGGGATGAACGACACGATCGGAACCGTCGCTTCCAGCCCGATGAGTGCGCCTCCCCAGCCCCACTGGAAGACCGCGACCATGATGCCGTAGGCCGCGCCGATGCTCAGCAGGTTCAGCAGTACCGCCTTGAGCGGTACGAGTATCGAGCGGAACACCAGCATCAGCAGCAGGAACGACATCGCCAGCACGGCGGCGACGAACACCGGCAGGCGTTGGCTGGTGCGTCGGCCCACATCGGACAGGCTCGCGGCGGCGCCGCCGACGTGGGCCCTGGCCGGGCTCTGCCCGATCGCTGTGGGCAGCACGTCGGTGCGCAGCCGGGCGAGGGTGTCGGCCGTGGCCTTGTCCTGAGGGCTGGTGGTCGGGAAGACCACGAGGGTCGCGATGCCGGTGGCCCGGTCGGTGTGCGTCGGCGCGACGGATGCGATGCCCGGATCCGCCGCGACCGCTGCGACGAGTCGGTCCACCACTCCCGGATCACCGGTGGGGTCCGCGGCGATGACGAGGGGACCGTTGGTGCCCGGGCCGAACCCGTCGGCGACGAGGTCGTAGGCCCGGCGCTCGGTACGGCTGTGGGGCAGTGAGCCGTCGTCGGGCAGGCCGACGCGCAGGCCGAGCACGGGCAGCGTCGCCGTCAGCAGCAGTGCCGCGGCGCCGACCGCGTACGGCGCCGGGTGCCGGCCGACGTGCCCGATCCAGCGCCGCCACCCGGCGGGGACGGCGCCCGCCGCCGCGTCCCGCCGTCGGTCGCGTCGGCCCGACCGCCCGGCCCGAAGTGCCCGGCCGATCCGGCCGATCCGGCCGATCCGGCCGGTCCGGCCCAGCCGCGGGCCGGCCACGCCGAGGAAGGCCGGCAGCAGCGTCACCGACGCGAGCACCATCGTCAGGACGACGATCGAGACGGCAAGCCCGCCCACCGTCATGAACGGCACGTTCGCGACCGCCAGGCCGAGGATCGACACGACGACGGTGCCGCCGGCGAAGACCACGGGCCGCCCGGCTGTGGCCACCGCTCGTCCGGCCGCCGCGTGCGGATCGAGCCCGCGCGCGAGGTACTCACGGTGCCGGGCGAGCACGAACAAGGCGTAGTCGATTCCCACTCCGAGCCCGACCATGCTGCCCAGGACCGGTGCGAAGGTGGGGACCTCCGTCACCCCCGCCAGTACCGTCATCGTGGCCACCCCGACGGTCAGCCCGAAGACCGCCATGCCGATCGGCAGCGCGGCGGCGACGAGCGAACCGAACGCCAGGAACAGGATCGTGGCCGCGGCGAGGAGGCCGATCAGCTCGCTCGCGCCGCCGTCGGGGTCGGAGAAGGCGTAGAAGAGGTTCCCGCCCATCTCGATGCGCAGCGGCAGCTCGGGGCGCAGCCGGTCGCCCAGTTCGACGAGGGCGTCGAGGTCTTCCGCCGACAGCCGGCTCTGGTCG
This sequence comes from Streptomyces sp. NPDC048331, assembly GCF_043201215.1. Classification (NCBI taxonomy): domain Bacteria; kingdom Bacillati; phylum Actinomycetota; class Actinomycetes; order Kitasatosporales; family Streptomycetaceae; genus Streptomyces; species Streptomyces sp. NPDC048331. The sequence continues at coordinate 218,093 of NZ_JBICYT010000009.1, forward strand.
GGGTACTGCACCCGGACGACCGCGACCCGCCCGTCGGCCGAGACGAGGCCTCCGCGCACGGCGGTGTCCTCGCCCGCGTCGAGCGCCCCCGCCGGGTCGCTCGTGCCGAGCACGTGCGGCAGCCGTTCCACCTCGGTCCCCAGCCGCGTGAGAGCGGTGCGCGCGCCGTCGTCGTCGAAGAACGTCGCGCCGGCGTCGAGGGGGGTGACGACCACTTGGGCGGTCATCCCCTCCTGGCCCGTGCCGGCTCGCTCGATCAGTTCCGCGGCCCGCTGGGAGTCCAGTCCGGGAGCGGTCATCGAGTCCGCGGTCCGCCCGCCGAAGGCTACGGCGGCGAGGACGGCGAGCGTGGCGGCGACCAGCCATGCCGCGATCACCCGCCAGGGATGGCGGGCGGCGCTTGTGCCCAGGCGCAACAGGGCTTTCGAGAGCATCGGGGTCCTCCAACCACCTCGTCGGCCGTCCTTGTTCGGCCTCCGATGCCGAGGCTCGTCGCCACGGCGCTCCACGGCATCAGCCCGCGAGCCGCGAATCCGTCGGCCCCAGGGCGGAGCGACGACCCGTCCTTTCGGCCGATGCGCGCCGCCCCGTGGTCCCTAGGCTGAGAACCGTGCTACGAGACGACCTGCGAACCCTGTGGACCGAACCCCGGCCGTCCCACGCGCCCGCCCGGGTGCGTCGGGACTGGGCGCTGCTCGCGGCGGGCCTTGCCGCTGTGGTGCTGGAGGCCACCCTGCGCGAGAACGTCGTGTGGCGGCCGGTGGCGGTGGTGATCGCCGTATGGCTGTGCCTGCTGCCCCTGTGGCGCCGGACCCGCCCGCTGGCGATGGTGACGCTGGCGTTCGGATCGGTGGCCCTGCTTCCGGTGGCCTCGCTCGTCGCCGCACCGCGCGAGCCCGTCGGCCTGTACACCGGCGCCGTCGTGCTCGTGCTGGTGTACGCGCTGCCCAGATGGGGATCGGGACGCGAGATCGTGCTGGGCGGCGCGGTGATCCTCGCGGTCGGCGCGCTGTGTGTCGTCACGGACGAGACCCCGGTCGTCGAAAAGGTCGTGGGCTTCGTCTTCCTGCTGCTGCCCGGCGTGGTCGGGGCTGCCGTGCGGTTCCGGGTGACCGCTCGCGAGCGGCAGTTGGAGCAGGTGCGCTCCCGCGAGCGCGAGCAGCTCGCCCGGGAACTGCACGACACGGTGGCCCACCACGTGTCGGCCATGGTGATCATCGCCCAGGCGGGCCGGGTACTCGCGGGCACCGACCCGTCCGCCGCCGTCGAGGCGCTGGAGGGAGTCGAGGAGGAAGGGGCGCGCACGCTGGAGGAAATGCGCGCCATGGTCGCCGCGCTGCGCGACCACGGGGTCGGCGCCGAGCTGGCCCCGCCCGCCGGTGTCGCGGATCTGGAGCGCCTGGTGCGCACGCCGGGTGGTCGCCTCAGGGTCGACCTGGGGCTCGACGGCGAGTTGGACGCGCTGCCCCCGGCCGTGGACGCGGCCGTCTACCGGATCGTGCAGGAGTCGGTGACCAACGCGATGCGCCATGCGGTCGACGCGACCGAGGTCGTCGTCCGGGTCGCCGCGGCACGGAACATGGTGCGGGTGAGCGTGCGCGACAACGGCCGGCGCACCGGCCGGGGTCGCGACGGATACGGACTTACCGGATTGCGCGAGCGCGCGACGCTGCTCGGCGGCACACTACAAGCCGGCCCGGGTACCGACCGGGGCTGGCATGTCGACGTCGAACTGCCGAGAGCGAGGAGCGAGAGCGGTGTCCATTCGCGTCCTCGTCGCTGACGACCAGACGATCATCCGCACCGGGTTGCGGATCATGCTGAACGCCCAGCCCGGCATCGAGGTGGTCGGCGAGGCCGCCGACGGGCTGGAGGCGGTACGTCTGGCCCGTGAACTGCGCCCCGACGTCTGTCTGTTCGACATCCGCATGCCCGTACTCGACGGGCTGGAGGCCACCCGGCTGGTCGCCGGCCCGGGTGTCGTCGACCCGCCGGCCGTGGTCGTCATCACCACGTTCGACCTCGACGAGTACGTCTATGGCGCACTGCGTGCCGGCGCCCGCGGATTCCTTCTCAAGGACACGGGACCAGACCTCCTGGCCCAGGCCGTACGGTCGGCGTCCGGCGGTGAGGCGCTCATCGCGCCCAGCGTCACCGTCCGTCTGCTCCAGGCCTTCGCGGACCTGCCCGCCGGCCGGCCCGTGGCCCAGCCGGTCTCCCCGGTCACCGCCCGAGAGGAGCAGGTGCTCCTCGCCGTCGCTCGCGGGCTGACCAACACCGAGATCGCCGACGCACTACACATCAGCCTCAGCACGGTGAAGACACATCTGGCCAGCCTGATGGCCAAACTCGGCGCCCGCAACCGGGTCGAGATCGCGATGTGGGCCTACGAAACGCGCCGTATCCTCCCCGGAGCCTGAGGGCGGGGGCGGGGGTGGGTTTGTTCGGTTCCGCCGGTGGTTCCCACGGCCGGCGAAGGTCTGGGGTGAGCGGGCGGGCGAGGCACGTTGTGCGTGGGCGGCCAGGACGAGGCAGGTCCAGCGGTCGGCCGCAGCGGAGTCGCGGAGCTCGGGCCGGGTCCGGCCGAGGGTCCGCTCGAGCAGGCGGAACGTGTGCTCGACGTCGAACCTGCGCAGGAACGCCTACCCACACCGGTCGACGTTCGCGAGGGCGCCCGTGCCCGAGCACCACAGTCGGACCGGCTTGTCGACCCCCGCCGCTGGGCGGCTTCGCCACGGCCGACCGGATCACCGTGCCCTCGATGATCGGCGACGGCCCCCGTGATCCCCCCACGCGGCCCTGCGTGTCGACCGGAGACGGAGCCGGTCCCACGCCTGGGCGGTCGCGATCCCGTCTCGACCGCCCCGCTCGGCACCCCCCGGACGGTCGGGGCCCTTAACCTCGTCGGCCACCGCGGCTACGTGCGGGCCGATGACCTGCTCGGCCACCGGGTCCGCGACATCGCCCCCGCCGTGCTATCGGGTTTGTACCGGCGCTACAGCCATCCGCGCCTCGTGGCGTTCACCCCTGCCTGGAATCTGCTGACCGCCTCGAGCCTCTCCATCAGGTTGGACATCATGCGGCTGACGGTGCGGGGGGAGACGGAGAGCGTGCGGGCCGCGGCTTCGTCCGTGTCGCCCGCGGCGGCGAGGGCCAGGAGCGCTCGTTCTGTGGGGGTGCAGCCGTTGGAGTCGGGGCGGGCAGGCGCCCCAAAGGGTGTACCTGCGGACCAGCACTGCTCGAACAGCGCACGGAGGGCGGTGACGATGCCCGGGCTGAGGATTTCGAGCGCGCCCGCGCGGGGGTTCTCGGGATCGACGGGAATGATGGAGACACGGCGGTCAATGATGATCATTTGTATGGGCACGGTGGGTACGGTGCGCATCTGACCACCGCGCTCCGTCAGCCATCGGGCGTACGCGAGGGTGTCGGGGTCATTGCGGAAGCTGTCGCGGCACACGGCTCGGATGACGACTCCGCGGCGCAGGGCCTCTTCGTTGAGCGGAGTGGCTGCGCTGCGGGCGTCCGGGCGGTGGGCACCGCCGGGGTTCAGTGACAGGCATTCGAAGTGCGTGGTCCGCTGGAGTTGTTCCAGTCTTGTGCGGATCGCGTCGAGGCCTTCGAGCCGGGTGGCGCTGTCGGACAGTCTCGTGCCGAGGTGGGCGGCGGCGATGGCTGCTATCTCCGCTCGGGCGCTTTCCACCTGGGCCTGGCGTTCAGCGATCTCCGCCTCGGCGGAGGCCAGCAGGGTGGCGAGTCCGACTTCGGGACTGACCGGGCGGAGGCCGGCCCCCGTTTGGCCCGACGGTTTGAGTAGGGCGAGGCGGGCGAGTTCGTCGAGGGCGCTCCGTGTCGCCTGCTCGTCCAGTCCGGTGTCCGCGACGAGGGCGGCCACCCCGTGGTCAGGTCGCTCGAGCATTGCCCGATAAACAGCTTCTGCGTGGGCAGACAAGCCCAGCCACTGCAACATGAGATCCCCCCGATACGAAGCCTTGATCCTAAAGGATGTTGCAGGCCATTTTCGGAGGAAGTTCCGCCTATAAAGGGCGGGAGTGTTGCGGGCTGAGGCGGTGTGGGTGGAGAAAATCGCGGGTTGGCGGATCGACCGATTTGCGATGCATTCCCACCGTTCTGGTGAGCGGGGCGTATGAGTGCGGGTGGCTACGTGCTGCCGCACCGACGCCATGACGCGAACTGCTCGACCCGCCTACGCATCTTCCCGCCGCCTGCGGCTTCGTCCGGCGACTGCTTGCGCTCCTGACGCTCGAGCCTGGCGTGGTCCGGCTGCGGACAGGCACCCAGGTGGCGTCAAGGCGCCAGGCGTCTTGACGCCACTCGCATGCTAGTGACATCGGCTCACGGCGCGGACAGGCTTGCTCCATCGCACACGGCATTTCCCTGAATGGGGGAGATGAGATGAATCCGTCGGCCAGCACGCCAGTTGGGGTTGAGTTCTTCATGTCCTACGTCACCGCACGCCTGCTCGTGCCCGCCGCACTCCTCGCCGCCATCGGATCCGGTGTATTCGTTCTCGGCCTCTCGGAAACGCGGCACACGACTGCGGGCGATGGTTTCGGGTGGAGCAGCACGCACCACGTGCTGGCCGGCGACGGCTACGGATGGAGCGCGCCGCGCGACGGTATCGCCCACCCGTAGCTTCGCTTTCGATGCAGAGCGAGAAAGGCCAAGCCGCCGGAAGTCACCATGTATATGATCACGTTCAAGTTGATCGGCTCCTGTGGATCAGTCACAGCCCCGAACGATGTCAGGGACCTTCTTACGGCCCACTTCGCTCCCGCGGACGGCATCGAGCACGTGACCGCAACGGCGGATGCGGGAGACGATCGCATCGATCTGGTTCTCTTCTCCCTCGCCAACTCGGAAGCCGAGGCCATGCTCACCGCTCGCGCGGCGTGTCTGCGCGCCCTTGAGCGCGCACCCGAGCTCATCGCCTGGCGTCTGTCGGACGGCGCTGCCGACGACGGGCCGGGCCTTCGCTGAGCACTCCGGTATTCCGTCAGGAAAACCCCGGTCGATCACCTTCCGAAATCAAGCGGACAGGTTCGGACCGAGCACCATGCGTTTTCACGTTCAACCGCCATAGCTATTGAGGGCATGGCGCGGCGCCCGGGGAGATCTCCGCGTCATATGAAATGGGAGAAAATGTCTGCAACCCTTGGTCGGCGGCTTTGTCATGCCGTGGCGACCACGCTCGGCTTGGCCATGGTGATGAGTGTCGCTTCGGTGTACACGCCGGTAGCCGCCGTTGCAGATGCGCTGCCGGTGAACGAGGGCGAGAAGGCGCTCAAAGCGGCAGCCGCATCGGGCAAGCCCGTCGAGGTGCTCGGTGAACGGACCGAGTCCACGACGACGTACGCGAATCCGGACGGCAAGTCCTTCCGCCTGGACGCCTCGGCCGTTCCGGTCCGGGTCAAGGCGAAGGACGGCTCCGGCTGGGTCGCCCCCGACGCCATGCTGCAGGTCCGCCCGGACGGCACCGTGGGCCCGAAGGCCGCCCAGGCCTCGGTCGGGTTCTCGGGCGGCGGCGATTCGAGTCTGGTCACCATTGAGCACGGCGGACGGTCGATGACCCTGGGCTGGCAGGGGGGCAAGCTGCCCAAGCCGGTGCTCGACGGTGACAGCGCCGTGTACCAGGAGGTGCTGCCCGGGGTCGACCTGCGGATGACGGCGACCTTGAAGGGGTTCCGCGAGGTCCTCGTGGTCAAGACGCCGGAGGCGGCGACGAACCCGAAGCTCCAGCGTGTCGAGTTCGACCTTGCGGCGAAGGACGTTCGCCTCAACTCCACCAAGGACGGCGGGCTGTCCGCCACGGACGCCAACGGCAAGCCGGTGTTCAAGGCGCCGCCGGCCCTGATGTGGGACTCGAAGGGCCTGTCCACCTCGCCGGCCATGTCTGCGAAGGCGAAGATGGCCGCGGTCAGGAGCGAGGGCGGCGCGCTGCCCAAGGCGCCCGCCGGCGCGGAGCCCGGCAGCCGTCCCGCCGACGGTCCGGCCCTCGGCTCCGGGGCGGCGAACATGCCCGTCGAGGTCGACGCCGACTCCCTGGCCGTCGTACCGGACTCCTCGCTGCTGAAGCAGAAGGACCCCGCGGCCTTCCCCCTCTACATCGACCCCTCCGTCGCCCTTGACGACGGGACCGAGCACACCGCGCTCCGCAACGACGGAGTGTCCTTCTGGAACTGGGACAACGGCGACGACGGCCTGGGCAAGGGCATGGGCAAGTGCGGATCCTGGAACGGCTACTACTGCGGTCCGGGCTACGTGCAGCGCCTCTACTTCGAGTTCTCGCCGAGCAAGCTCGTCGGCAAGGAAGTCCTGAACGCCCGCTTCCGAGTCACCGAGCCGTGGGCCTTCCAGTGCGACCTGCGTAATGTGTGGCTGGTCCGCATGGACGGAGAGATCGGCCCGTCGACGAACTGGGGCAACAAACCCAACTACGCAGACCTTATGGGAGACCGCTGGCTCTCCGCCGGTCGCGGCTCACTGTGCGAACCGAACTCGCCCACAGCACCGGTCGAATTCTCGGACAACCTCCCTGACGAGCCGGACGAGAACCTCACCCCCACCGTCCGCGACTTCGCCAACGGTCGGTACAACCGGCTGAACCTGGAGCTGCGCGCGGAGGACGAGTCGGACACGGCCGCATGGAAGCGCTTCCGCAATGACGCGGTCCTGTCCGTCGACTACATCGGCAAGCCCAACACCCCGATCTACGTCGGCCTGGTCACGGGTGCGGGGGAGATCTGCGCGAAGGACCCGGCCAAGCCGTCGATCGTCTCGGACCCGACTCCGGCCATGACCGCGATCACCGAGACCGTATGGGGTGGTGAATCCGGCGCCCAGCTGCGGATTCTCATGCAGACCGAGAAGAAGGAGACCAACGGCACCTGGGCTCCGGTCAAGGCCGACGCGGCCGACGCCGACTACATCAGTCGGCCGTCCTCGGGATTCGTGGGGGACAACGTCCCGGTCACGAGTGACCCGCCCGCCACGCTGACGGACGGCGCCCAGTACCGCTTCCGGACCTGGACCCGGTCGTACGCGGACGGCAACGAACGAACCAGCGCTCCCAGTGAGGACTGCTACTTCAAGGTCGACTCCAGTGCCCCCAAGGCCCCGGCGGTCACCTTCGGAGCTCCCTACAGCCAGTGCACCAGCACCGCGTGCACAGCGGCGGGCAAGCCCGGCCAGGCGGGTCGGTTCACCTTCGCTCCGGCGAGCGGCGACACCGTCACGGCGTTCCAGTACAAACTGTCCACGGACACCACCTGGACCGAGATCACCGGCTCGAACCCGACCGTCTCGATCACTCCGCCGCTGTCGGGGACGATGAAGCTGAGCGTGAAGGCCAAGGACTCCGCAGGCCGCTGGGGCGCGACGAAGATCGTCGACTTCGTGGTCAAGGAGGGCCCCGACGCGATCGGCCGCTGGACCTTCGACGAAGCCTCCGGCCAGGCCATCGACACCTCGACCACCGACCCGGCGCTCAGGAACAACCTGTACCTCGCCGCAGGAGCCCAGCGTCCTGCGAGTGGCCGAAGGGGCTGGGTGCAGACGCCCACCCCGCACGAGGACCGCTCGCTCCAGCTGACGAACGGCCAGTACGCGAACAGTGCCAAGCCGGCCTTCGACACCCGTAGCTCCTTCACCGTGGCCGGCTGGGTCCGCCTGGACCGCACGGACGGCACCTACTCGATGCTGAGCCAGAGCGGCAAGAACTTCAGCGGTGTCGCCATCACCGCCGCCGCCGGCCAGCCCTGGTCGATGCAGATGGCCACGGACGACACGGCAGGCGGAACCGGCGCCATCAAACGACTCAACGGCCTCAACCCCGCACAGCCCGGGGTATGGACCCACGTCGCCGCCACATACAACGAGTCCACCGACCTCGCGAAGCTGTACGTCAACGGGCAGCCCCAGGGCCAGATGACCGTCACCAACCCCATCGCCTCCACCGGGGTCATGGCCATCGGAGCCGCCAAGCAGTCCGCCGCCTGGTCGGAGCAGCTTCCAGGCCGGATCGACGAGGTCGAGGCATGGCAGGACGAGAAGAGCGCCGAAGAGATCAAGAAGGACGCCGGTCTCGTCGACCCGGCGACCGGCAAGCTCCACGTCGACCTGGCCGGTTCCTGGAACCTCACCACGGCCGGTCCCGCCTACGCCGACACATCCGGTAGTGGCCGCGCCCTGACCGCGACCACCGGTACGCCCGTCACGGGCGGCGCCCTGGTCCTGAACGGCTCCACCCAGGCGGCCACCGTCGCGGGTCCGGTCGTCGACGACACGGGTTCGTTCACGGTGACGGCCGAGGCCAAGCTCGACAACACCGCCCTCCTCGCCAAGCCGAACGGCTACAAGGCCCAGGTCATCGGCCAGCGCACGGCCACCGGTACCTCCTGGAGCCTGTGGTTCGAGAAGACCGGCATCCGCCAGGAGCCGGACGAGCAGGACCCGACCAAGATGCGGGACTTCGTCGAGGGCAGCTGGCACTTCGGCCGCCTGACAGCCGACGGCACGGGTACCTCGGTGGTCAGCGACAGCCTGGCCGCACTCGACGCGGGCGTCCAGGTGACCGGGGTCCACAACGCCCAGGACGGCACGATCACCCTCTACGTGGGCGCGGTCGGCCAGGCCCAGCCCAAGGCCTACACGGCCGGCGTCGGCAGCGGCGAGCTCGCCGTCGGCAAGGGCTTCACCAACAGCGTCTGGGGCAACTTCCTGCCCGGGCAGATCAAGGACATGCGCCTGTGGTCCGGCGCGATGAAGGACGCCCAGCAGGTCACGGACACCGTCTTCGGCTCCGGTAGCTGACCCTCCGACTCCACCACCGATGTGCCGTGGCCGCCCCGCACAGGGGCGGCCACGGCCTCACCCGTACCCAAAACTCCTATCCACGTGGAGCATTCGTGTCCATCCGACCACCAGGCGGAACAATCCGCCGCCGGCTGCCGCTGGCGGCCGCACTGGCCCTGGCCCTCGTGGTGCCGGGTGTCATCACCCCGACAGCGGAGGCCGCGGACCTTCCGGGTGCCCCGAAGATCGCGAAGCACAAGGACGCCAAGGTCCGGGCCGTCAACGCGCAGGGCGCGAAGGAAGCCCGGGAGCTGGTGGCCAGGAACCAGGCCGCGAACAAGGTCCAGGCGGACCGGGCCCGCGCCGAGGCCAAGGCCGCCTGGCCGAAGGCGGCCACGCTGGAGGGTTCGGCCGTACGGTCGGGCTCGCGCCCGCTGGTCGACGTACGGTCCACGGCTCGGGTCAAGAGCCCGCTGCTCAATCCGTCCGTGCCCAAGGGGCCGGCGGCGCCCGCCGCGGCTCCGGAGGGAGCGGTCGGGAAGTCGACCGTCAAGGTCCTCGACCAGAAGGCGGCCGAGAAGGCCGGGATCACCGGCGTCCTGTTCACGGCAGCCGACACCGCCGGCGGACCTTCTCAGTTGACCGTGAACTACGGGTCCTTCGCCTCCGCGGTCGGCGGTGGCTGGTCCACCCGCCTCGGGCTGGTCAGCCTGCCCGCGTGTGCGCTCACCACCCCCGAGAAGGCGGAGTGCCGCAAGACAACGCCCCTGCCCTCGGCGAACAACATCAAGAACCAGACCGTAACTGCCGACGTCGCCTCACTCCCCGCCGGAACCTCCTCCGCGGCCAAGTCCAAGACCCCGGCGCAGGCTCCGGCGGTCTTCGCGGTCATGGCCACGGACACCGCATCGCCCAAGGGCGCCGGCAACTTCGCGGCGACCCCGCTCTCCGCCTCCTCCACCTGGGGATCCGGAACCTCCAGCGGAGGCCTCACCTGGTCGTATACGCTGGCCGTCCCGCCCGCCGCAGCGGGGCCCGTGCCCGCGATGTCGTTCTCGTACAGCAGCGGTGCCATCGACGGCCGGACCGCGAACTCCAACAACCAGGGCTCCCAGGTCGGCGAAGGCTTCGACCTGACCTCCTCCCACATCGAGCGCAAGTACGGCTCCTGTGACGACGACGGCCAGACCGACAAGAACGACCTCTGCTGGAAGTACGAGAACGCCTCCCTCGTCCTGAACGGCAAGGCCAACGAGCTCGTCAAGGACGACACGACCGGCAAGTGGCACCTCAAGGGCGACGACGCCTCCCAGGTCACCTGGGGCACTGGTGCGGACAACGGTGACAACGACGGCGAGTACTGGAAGGTGGTCACCGGTGACGGCACGACCTACACCTTCGGCCTGAACAAGCTCCCGGGCGCCGGTTCCGAGCGGACCAACTCCACCTGGACCGTTCCCGTGTTCGGCGATGACTCCGGTGAGCCCGGCTATACGAAGGGTTCCACCTTCGCCGGCCGCTCCGAGACTCAGGCCTGGCGCTGGAACCTGGACCTGGTCCAGGACGTCCACGGCAACGCCGCCACCTACTGGTACGCGGACGAGACCAACAACTACGCCAAGAACGGCGACAAGACCAAGCTCGCCGCATACGATCGCGGCGGCACACTCTCCGAGATCCGTTACGGCCAGCGCGCCGACACCCTCTTCTCGGGCAAGCCCTCGCACAAGGTCACCTTCGGCTACGAGGAGCGCTGCTTCGCGACGAACTGCGACAGCCTGACGAAGGACACCTCGGACAACTGGCCCGACGTCCCCTTCGACTCGATCTGCGCCGCCGGCATCACCGACTGCAAGGCAACGGGTCCCGCCTTCTTCACGCGCAAGCGGATGACGAACGTGAAGACCTTCGCGTGGTCGACGGCGAAGGAGCCGGACGACTACGCGCTGATCGACACCTACGACCTGACGCAGGAGTACCTGGACGCGGGCGACCTCGGCGACACCAGTGACCAGACCCTGGTGCTGAAGTCGATCAAGCGCACCGGCAGCAACGGTGAGGCGGTCAAGGTCCCGCCGGTGGACTTCACCTACCACATGCGCCCGAACCGGGTGGACGTGGACGGGGACAACATCGTCCCGCTCAACCGTCCGCGCATCAACACGATCACGTCCGAGACGGGCGCGATCACCACCTTCACCCTCTCGGACCCGGAGTGCGTGCGCGGTTCGAAGATGCCCGTGGCGGAGGACGACAACTCACTGTCCTGCTACCCGGTCTACTGGCCGATCAACGGCGGTGACCCCACGCTCGACTGGTTCCACAAGTACAACGTCACCGCGGTGACCGTCGCCGACCCGTCGGGTCAGAACGACCTCGTCGAGAATTCCTACGAGTACGCGAACCCGGCCTGGCACCACAACGACGACCCGCTGACCCCCGAAAAGGAGCGCACCTGGTCCGACTGGCGCGGCTACGGCAAAGTCACCGCCTACACCGGAGCCGTCGGCAAGACCCGGTCGAAGACGGTCAAGATCTTCATGCAGGGCATGCGCGGCGACACCCGCAAGGGGACGACCGACACCCGCACCACCACGGTCACGGCCCTCCCGATCACCGGCCTGACCATCCCCGCCATCAACGACGACGACCAGTACTCCGGCTTCCAGCGCCAGGAGATCACCTACGACGGAGCCACCCCGGTCACCGTCTCGGTGACCGACCCCTGGAGCAAGCAGACCGCCAGCCAGCAGAAGTCGTACGCCAACACCAAGGCCCACTACGTCCGTACGGGGACCGCTTACACGCACACCTTCCTGACCGCCTCGAACACGTGGCGCACCACCCGCACCGACACCGGCTACGACGACATCTACGGGATGACCACCCAGGTCTCGGCCTCCGGTGACACGGCCACGACCGGCGACGAGACCTGCACCCGTACCTGGTACGCGCGCAACGACGCCAAGGGCATCACCAACCGCACCTCACGCACCCGCACCGTCGGGGCCCTGTGCTCCGTCACCGACGACAAGCTGAGCCTCCCCGCCACCTCGGCGACCCGCGGCGACGTCCTGTCCGACACGGCCACTGTCTACGACGACCCGGCCGCCACCGGCTGGACCGCCGACCAGTCCCCGACTCTGGGCCTGGCCACCTGGACCGGGCGCGCCCAGTCCTACCCGGCGGCCAGCGGCACCGCCGACCGCAACCCGGCCGGCGCCGCCGGCTGGCAGACCACCACGAAGACCACGTACGACACGGATGCGGCCAAGCTCGGCCGTCCGCTGACCAGCACCGACGCGGCCGGCAGCACGACCACGACCAGCTACGCGCCCGCCGCGGCCGGCCCGCTGGAAGTGACGGTGAAGACCGCGCCGAAGCTCGCGTCCAACGGTCAGCAGCACAAATCGTACGCCTACGCGGACCTGCGCGGCTCGATCGTCCGGTCCATCGACGCGAACATGGGCTCGACCTACAACACCTACGACGGCCTCGGCCGCCTCACGGCAACCTGGCTGCCCAACCGCGGCCAGTCCCAGACCCCGAACGTCAAGTACGGCTACCTGCTGGAACGCGGCAAGCAGCCGTGGACCTCGGTCGGCACCCTCGCCGCCGACGGGAGCTACAAGACCGTCTACACGATCGCGGACGCACTGCTCCGCCCGCTGCAGACGCAGACCCCGTCGCCGAACGGCGGCCGGATCCTGACCGACACCCGCTACGACTCCCGCGGTCTGGCCTACGAGTCATACGCCGACATCTGGGACAAGGACAAGGCGCCCGAGGGCGGCTACGCCCGGGCCGAGTACGGCAGCACCCCGAACCAGACCGCGACCGTCTTCGACGGCCTCGGCCGCGCCGTCACGAGCACCCTGCTCGTGTACGGGGTGCAGAGGCAGTCCACGACCACCACCTACACCGGTGACTCCACCGCCAGCACGGCCGTCCAGGGCGGCAACGCGACCCGCACGATCACCGACGCGCTGGGCCGCACCACGGAGACCCGCACCTACGCGGGGACCAGCCCCAACGACCCTGCATACAGAGGCACTTCGCCGGGCACGCCGTACACCAGCGTGCGCCAGACCTACACCGTCGACGGCAAGCAGGCCGCGGTCACCGGCCCCGACGACGCGAAGTGGACGTACGTCTACGACCTCTTCGGCCGGACCGTGGCCACGACCGACCCCGACAAGGGCAAGGTCACCACGACCTACACGGCCCTGGACCAGATCGCGACGTCCAAGGACGCACGGAACACGGTCCTGGAGTACGGCTACGACGAACTGGGCCGCAAGACAGGCCTGTGGAAGGCGCCGAAGTCCGACGCCAACAAGCTCGCGGCGTGGACCTTCGACACGCTCCGCAAGGGTGCCGGCACTGATTCCATCCGCTACGAGGGCGGTCTGACGGGCAAGGCGTACACCAAGTCCGTCACCGCCTACGACACCCTGGGCCGTCCCGCGACGACCCGCCTGACCCTGCCCTCCGACGACCCGCTCGTCACCTCCGGCGCCATCACCGCCAGCACCGACACCACGGTCAACTACCGGCTCGACGGCACGCTGGGCTCCACCTCCGCGCCGGCGGCCGCAGGGCTGCCGGCGGAGATCACCCAGCTGAACTACAACGAATTCGGTCTGCCGAAGGGCTTTTCGGGGCTGACCGACTATGTGCAGAACGTCGCGTACTCCCCGCTGGGCGACATCGACCAGCTCACCCTGGCCCGTTCCGCCGCCGCCGGTGTGCGCAAGACGTTCATCGGCAACACCTACGAGGAGGGCACCCGCCGTCTGCTGAAGGCCACGGTCAACGACCAGACCCACAACGGCATGCTCCAGGAACTCACCTACAACTACGACCAGGCCGGCAACGTCCTGTCGATCTTCGACTCGGCCCCGCTCAGCGGCTTCACCAAGGCCGACAACCAGTGCTTCACCTACGACGCCCAGCGCCGCATGACCGAAGCCTGGACCCCGAAGACCGCCGACTGTGCTCCGGCCGGGCGCACCGCCGCCAACCTCGACGGCGCCGCCCCCTACTGGAACAGCTACACCTACACCGCGTCCGGCCAGCGGGCCACGGAAAAGACCAACACCGGGACCCCGAGCACCCGTACCTACTGCTACGACCCGGCACGCCCGCACGCATTGGCCGCCACCACCATCGGCGCCACCTGCACCGGCCTCACCCCCCAGTACACCTACGACGCCACCGGCAACACCACCAAGCGCGCCGAAACCCCCAGCAGCCCGACCTCTCAGACCCTGAACTGGGGCGCGGAAGGCAAGCTCACCAAGACCACGGAGGGCGCCACCGCCACCGACTACGTCTACGACGCCGAAGGCGAACTCCTGATCCGCCGCGACCCAGCCGGCGAAACCGTCCTGTACGCGGGCCTGAACGAGGTCCACCTCAAGGGCACCAAGAAGTGGGCCACCCGCTCCTACACGATCGCGGGAACCAAGGTCGCGATCCTGACCAACGAATCCGGCACCGCCAAGCTCTCGTTCGTGGCGGGCGACGCCCACGGCACCTCGTCCCTGACCATCTCGGCCGACGACACGCAGACGGTGTCCAAGCGTCACACCACCCCGTTCGGCTCCGCACGCGGACCCGCCGCGGCCAACTGGCCCGACGATAAGCGGTTCCTGGGCAAGCCCGAAGACACCAACACGGGCCTGACCCACGTCGGCGCACGCGAATACGACGTGGCCCTCGGCCAGTTCCTCAGCGTCGACCCCGTACTGAGCCTCGACCAGCACCAGTCCCTCAACGGCTACTCCTACGCGAACAACAGCCCGGTCACCAACAGCGACCCGACCGGTCTCGAAAGCTGCGGCAGCGCCGGCTACTGCGGTGGCGGCGGCTGGACCAACGGCAAGCACATCGAGGACATGCCGAAGGATGGCGGCGGAGGCGGAGGCGGCGGCGGAGGCGGAGGCGGAGGCGGAGGCGGAGGCGGCGGCAGAGGCGGAGGCGGAGGAGGCGGAAGCTGGAGCGGCACCTCGTTCGGTCGCGGCGACATCTTCAACCCCATGCCCTTGGGGTGGAACCCGGCCTTCGCCCCCCTGTTCACGACTCCCCGGGAAAGGTTCGGGATCGTGGACGAAGGCGGTCCGTACAACAGCTGGGAGAGTTCTCGGGGCTTGTTCTTCGGATGGCTCTGGGGTGGCGGTTACCCGCTCGGACCCAGCCAGAAGTTCAAGGGCGGAGACACTTTCACCAGAATTCTGGCAGCAGACGATACCATTGCGGAAACCCGTTCCAACCTGCTGGGACAAGCCCTGAAGAGCGGAATGGACGCACCCAACGCAAAAGAAACCCTTAAATTCGGATACAAGGACAGGGGGCCGGAACCGGGGAGCCCGTGGTACAAGGCCAACACGGTACGCGGGATCTACAATGATCTCTCCAGCGTGTTGACCAACGGAACGCTCGGTCACGCCAACAGTGCCGACGCATACCTTGGAACCTATTCCGGGACCGCCCGCATCACCAGCGTGGACAAAAAGAAGGGCGACGTGCGAATCCAGTTCACCGTTCACAACCAGAGCGACTGGAACTCCGCCACACACATGATCCCCAGATCCTGGAATCCCTTCTTCACCAAGACCTTCGGCGCCGCCACTACGCAGGACTTCTCGTGGCAGGAGAGAATCCCGCTCAACGTGTGCGGATGTTCCGTAAGGTAGAAGCTCACTCACATCGCCAACTCAGAAGACTGTGGAGACCACATGCGCGGCCGTCGACTATTCCTCCTGGCATTCGTTCTGCTTCTCTCGGCGTGCGGCAGTTCAGGAGAGAGCAAAGGCACGGCGGAGGCGGGCGACATCGAAGGGGACTGGTCAACGGCAGCCGGCGTTCACCTGTCTTTCGCGGCGGACCACACCTTCACCTCGCAGGGGCTGAAGTTCGACCCTTCGCTCGCGAAGGGCTGCCCCACCGGAACGGGGCGTGGGAGCTGGGGCTTCTATGTGGACAAGGGGGCCCCGGGCGGGTTCGTGGCGATGTCAAAGGAAGCAACGGCCGGCGATACGATCGGAGTGGATTTCACCGAAATCCCCCAGGGTGACTGCAGCATCATGCTGAGCGTGCTCAAGAGCGGCGAACTCTGCGTTTCGATAGACTTCGATGAAGTCTGCACCTTCAGCGACCGGTTCACCCGGACCAAGGAAACAACGACTCCGTAAGTCGAGTTGGCATTTCGTGACGGCCCGTCGGTTCATCCGGCGGGCCGTTTCGGCCGTTCAGAGTTCGACGAGCGTGACCTCGGCGGCCCTGAGGCTGGTCCAGATGTCGAAGCCGTCCGCGTGGGCGAGGTCCGCCTAAGGGCTGTCCCGTAATCCCCGGCGGGCGCACGATGACAGATACGGCACCTCGCTGTGTTGTCGGAACGCCCGAATACGCCCAGTATGGGGACGCTCCTCCGCCCTGCGATGCACCGCATCTGACGCCGCGCGCTGATCCACCGGGGATTACGGGACAGCCCTTAGCCAGCAGGCTCTCGTCGTCGGGATGGGCGAATACCCCCATCAGCGAGGGCATGGACGGTTGGTTCATGGCGAAGAGGACTCATTGAAGTGGTGGGCGGGGCAAAGAGTCAGATGATCGGCGGCCGCACGGCGGCGGTGAGCCGGTAGACGGTGCGCCACCTCATCGGGCGCCGCCGCTGCGTACGCCGGGTCGTCCACCCTTCCCGCATGCCTTCGGATGGTCAGACGAGCCAGCTTCGGGAGGACCTCACCGCGATTGCCCCACACACGACGAAGCGAAGCTGGCCAAGGCCGTCCTGGGGTCGTACACCGCCAACTATGAGATACTCCGCGAAGGTCGAAACGGTGTTCAGGCGCGCATCACCATCACCAATGGAATGACGGTCTCGTCCTTCGCTCACGCCGGGACGGGCTACGGGACTCCTTCGGACAGGTTCCTGCAGAATCATGTAGACCATCGCGGTGTCAAGGGCTATGGGAAGGGCCAGGCCATGACAGTCGTCTTTAGGGTGGTCATTCCGCGACACTACAACTATGGGATATCGAAACAGTGAGAATCCGCAGTTCGATTCGAGTGGCCGCGCTCTTCCTGGCCCTCTCCGTTCCCGTCCTATCCTCATGTTCGGCCCTCGAGGCCGGTGGGATGGGATATCCGAAGGGGGTCTCGGCAGATCGAGACTCACTGGTCCGCTCCTGGAGCAAGGATGGAGCCGAAGTCACTCTCAAGGCGGACGGTTCATTCGAATCCAAGGGTGTTGACTTCGGCGTGTTCGACTGCAGCGCGGGGGTTCCGGACCCGGGGGCCGGTAGCTGGAGGTCATTCGACACGCAGGGGGTGACGAGGATCCAGCTGAAGTTCGGCCCCGGATGCTTCGGATCGCTCTGGACCGGCACGATCGACGGGACCACCGTTCTGTGGCGGGAGACGAGCGAGGAGAAGCACGAATTCACCTCTCTGAAGTAGGTGTGCTCGGGCCGCACTGAGTGTCCACGCACGACCGCCGTGCGGCCCTTCCGGCCCAAGGCGACAGCCCGGAAACTTCCCCAGGTTCTGGGAGTCGTTGCAAGTCCGTGAGGACTGGCAGCCGCAGGGACGGAAGAAGCTCACCGCCGAGCGGGAGGCATACTTCCGGCTCATGCAGCAGGGCGTAAGCAACACGGAAGCGTGCCGGATCGTCGGGATCATCCGGCGGACCGGGAAACGCCGGCGCTACGGACGCGGCGCGTCCGGCAGCGACAAGGCGGCTCCACCGATCACCGCGGTGGAGCCGCCTTCCTGACGTACCAGCACCTGGCCGGACGTCCGTCCTCAGTGGTGGCGAGTACGCCGACGGGGGAGCACGCCTTGCCGAACTGGACGGGGCTCGTCCCGGGTTGGTGGCTCGCTCGGTGTGAGGGTGGCAGGCCGTTTCCTGCGGATCATCCGATGGTCCCCACCTGTGTGCGCCCCGGATCCGCCCGGGCCGTCAGAGCCCTTCCGCGGGTGCTTCAGGGTGAAGGTGAGGACGAGGGCGGGAGCGAGAGCATGTGCGGTGCGAGGCTGGGGGCCTGGCTCTGGGTGAGGCGTCGCGTGTGCGTGGTGGTGGGCGTGGGCCGGTCCGGCTCGGGGGCGGTTTCCCGAGCCAGGCCGTTGAAGGTGGCGAAGATCAGACGGTCGGTCTGCCACTCGACGCCTTTCCTGTCGTCGATGTGCACGAGCCCGTCGATGAGCAGGACGGCCAGGCCGTGGATGGCGGCCCAGACGACGAATTCGGCGCCCGGGCGGGCTCCCGGAGGCAGGTGACCCGACTCGGTCAAGCGGTCGAGTTCACTCGTGAGCACGTCGTGGGGGTGGGGTGAGACGGCGGACTGCGCCGTTGTGGCGCCGCCGCGGAAGACGAGCCGCGCGACGGCCGGGTCCTCGACCGCCCAAGTGACATAGGCGCGCCCGCATGCGGCGAGACGTTCGGGACCCTGCTCCCGCGCCGCCTCCACGGCGTCGCGCAGGCGATTCCCCAGCCGGGCCAGCACGATCTCGGACAGGGCGGAGACGAGTGCGTCACGCGACCCGAAGTGGTGGTAGGCGGCGCTGGGACTGACACCGACCCGCGCCGATGCCTCACGCAGCGACCAGCCGTCGGCCCCCCGCTCCCGTACGAGGGCCTCTGCCGCGCCGAGCAACGCGCCGCGCAGGTCCCCGTGGTGATATCGCTCCTTCGCCATGACTTCATCTTAACTCTGTTCAGATCGGGCTGTTACAGTCGCACACCACGATCTCGACATCGCTCAGATTCGGAGTTGTGCCATGTGCGCCACCGA
Organism: Streptomyces sp. NPDC048331; assembly: GCF_043201215.1. Taxonomy (NCBI): domain Bacteria; kingdom Bacillati; phylum Actinomycetota; class Actinomycetes; order Kitasatosporales; family Streptomycetaceae; genus Streptomyces; species Streptomyces sp. NPDC048331. The sequence continues at coordinate 236,704 of NZ_JBICYT010000009.1, forward strand.
CCCCGCGCCCCTCACTTCCGACGGCGCGCCGGATGTCTTACGCAGCCCCCCGCCCGTCGTGACGGGACCTCCCGTCGAAGTGTCCGAGGGCGTCTTCGTCATCCCGGACCAGCGCGTCGAGTTGGTCCCCAACGTCGGCATCGTCCTCGGGGAGAAGGCCGCGCTGGTCATCGACACCGGCCTCGGCCCCCGCAACGGTGCACTGGTGCTGGAGCAGGCCCGGCGCCTGGCCGGCGGCCGCCACCTGTACCTGACCCTCACCCACTTCCATCCTGAGCACGGCTTCGGCGCGCAGGCGTTCAAGGGCGCCGCCGCCACGATCGTCTACAACCGCGGTCAGCGCGCCGAACTGCGGCGCAAGGGGGCCGGCTACCTCGACATGTTCAAGGCCCTGAGCCCCGCGGTCGCCGCCGAACTCGCGGGAGTCGAACTGGTCGACCCCGATCTGATCTACGAGGGCGAGGCCGAGATCGACCTCGGCGGCCGTACCGTGCTGCTGCGCGAGGTCGGTCCGGCGCACACCCGGTCCGACCAGATCGTCCTCGTCGACGGCCGAGTGCTCTTCGCCGGCGATCTGCTGGAGACCCGTATCTTCCCGATCGCCCCGTACTTCCCACCCCACGACACCGATGTGGACGGCGAAGGCTGGATCGGCGCGCTCGACCTGCTCGCCGCACTCGCCCCGCGGACCGTCGTTCCCGGCCACGGCGAGGTCACCGACGCCTCGCTCATCCACGACGTCCGCGACTACCTCGTCCACGTCCGCGACGAGGCCCTGCGGCTGCGCGGGCGCGGCGCCACCGCCGACGAGACGGCCGCCACCGTCGACGCGAATGCCCGTTCCCGCTGGCCGTCCTGGGAACGCCCCGAATGGATCGGCCTCACCGCCCGCGCCTTCTACGACACCGGCGCACCGGTCTGAGGCTTCGGAGCGGGCGCGCGGGAATCGCACGGTGAGACCCCGCAGCGACCGCTCACGATCCCCCTGGTCCCGCAACCCCGCCGATGATGCGCGGCGCGCTCGGCCGTGCCGCGCGGTCAGGAACCCCATCCGCCTCTACGAGAGGACGTCACTCGATGTCCGGCCTTTCCCATGTTCTGAGAACCCCCTGGTTACGGTCCCTTTCCTTGGGTCGCAACCGTCGTCCCAGCGGTCTGATCGCCGCCGGTCTCACGATCGTCCTGGTCGTGTGCGGCCTGCTGGCCGTGCCCTCGCCGGCGAGCGCGGCCGAACCCGACCCGCCGCGGGCACTGCCGCAGAACGCCACCGTCAACGACGCGAAATGGCAGCCTGCCCTGGATTACGACACGGACGGTTGCTACAACGTTCCGGCGATCGGGCCTGACGGGACCATCGCCCGGGGCCTCGACAACAACGGCACGACCGCTCCGGCGCATTGCCGTGACCAGTCCGACCTGGACAACAGCAACGCCTACGCGCGTCAGCGGTGCAATTCCGGCTGGTGCGTCTACCTCTACGACTACTACTTCGAGAAGGACGTCGCGACCGAGCTCTGGCACGATGCCGGCGGCCACGTCCACGACTGGGAGCACATCGCCGTCTGGGTCCAGAACGACCAGGCGAAATGGGTCTCCGCGTCCCAGCACGGCAGCTACGAGATCAAAGCGGCCGGCGACGTCCTGTGGGACGGTACCCACCCCAAGCTCGTCTATCACAAGGACGGCGCCTCCACGCACAACTTCCGCTTCGCGTCATCGGGCGACGAGCCGCCGGAGAACCACTACCAGCGGTGGATACGCTCGCCCCTGGTGTCGTACAACGGTTTCCCGCGCGGGCTGCGCGACAAGCTCTTCGCCCATGATTTCGACCACGCCACGATCGCCATCAAGGACTCGAGCTACCCGGGCGATCTCAAAGGCGCCATGCCCTTCTACGTGACGACCGAATGCAAGTCCAACTCGCAAGGCGGCACGACCTGTAGCGAGATCAAGAACCCGATGTTCCCGTTCGACCACAGCCGCGACGAGAACTCACCGGGCGACCCCAACCCGCCCGTCGAGCCACCGGAACCGCCGCGGCCCACCGATCCGCTCAAGGTGATGGTGGTGGGCGATTCGATGACACAGGGCCATGAGGGCGACTGGACCTGGCGATATCGGCTGTGGCAGTGGTTCAGGGACCAGGACGTATCGGTGGACTTCGTGGGGCCGTACACGGGAACCATGCCGCCCGACGCCGCGTCGGCACCGCAGCCTCCCCCGCTCCAGGGCGAGCAGCAACCGGTCACGGGACCGCCACGGACCTCCGGCGGCTACGCCAAGGGCGCGGAGGAGTTCGACAGCGACCATTTCGCCGTGTGGGGAAGGCAGGCGGCCCAGGACAAGTCCCTGATCCGTGAGCAGGTCAAGAAGTTCAAGCCGGACCTGCTGCTGGTCGGGCTCGGGTTCAACGACATGGGCTGGTTCGTCAGCGATGCGAACGGCACGCTGGCGAGCATGAAGGCGCTGGTCGACGAGGCCCGCGCCGCCGATCCCGACCTGAAGTTCGCGCTGGCCAACGTCCCGCAGCGCACCAGGATCGGCGGACGGGACGACCTGATCGCCAACACCGACACCTACAACCTGCTGCTGAGCGACGCGATCTCGCAGTGGAAAACCGACCGGTCCCCGGTCGAGCTGGTCGACTGGCGCGGGGAGTACTCCTGCGAGCCGGACGGATGCCCCGCCGGTTACGACGGCCTGCACCCGAACGCGCTGGGCGAACACCAGATCGCCCGCGCCTTCGAGAAGACCCTGCACGACCGCTACCACCTGGGCACCTTCGTACCGGCCGTCCCGGCGGACATACCCGCCCGGGCGACACCCGTGCCGGGCAACGTCGTCGCCTCTTCCCAGGACAGCGGCATCAAGGTGACCTGGGACGCGGTCTACGGGGCCATCGGATACCAAGTCCGCTACCGGCTGGTCGGCGTGACCGTCTGGACCGAGTTCCCCGTCTCGGTGAACCGCTTCGACACCACCTGGACCGAGGACGGAATGGAGTGGGAGTACCAGGTCCGCACCGACAACGGCGGCAGCGTGAAATCGGACTGGTCGCCGACCGTCAGGGCCACCGCCCATCCCAAAACCGCTCCACCACCCGTGGGCATCGTCACCACGGCCACCGCGACCGGCGTCGACGTCGTGTGGGGCGCACCCACCGGCCCGTACACCGACACCATCGACCGCTACCAGGTGATCACCTTCGACAAGGACACCCCGGGCGCCTTCATCGACAGCACCTCGGTCACCGGCAAGTCCGCCCACATCGACGGCCTCACACCCGGCCACCACTACGCCGTGTCCGTCGTGACGTGGAATGCCGCGGGCGGCGGCCTGCCGGGCGTCGGGCGCGCCGTCACCATCGGAACGGGTGGCCCGCCTGCGCCCGGCGGCCTCCAGGTGACCTCAACGGACGCCACCACGGTGCAACTCACCTGGTCGGGCTCCCCGCAGGCGGCCGGATACCGCGTCTGGGTCCGCGACATCAACAACGGAAGCCAGCCCTCCGCCGACGAGTTCATCGTCGACACCACGCACCGTGACATCTCGTACCTGTTCCCCGGCACCTGGAACTACGAGTTCTGCGTCACCGCCGTCAACGGGACCCTGGAGTCCGCGAAGTCCAACTGCGTCGTCGCACCCCACCCCGCGAGCGGCTAGCCCTTCTCTTCCGGGTCTTGTCTGCCGGGCGAACGCCACGTCGGGGCCGAGCGCCACGCCTGCGCCGCCCACGCCACCTCGCCCGGCTCCGGTGAACTCGCCGGCGGCCGAGACGGCGGCGTTCTGGACCCCGGCGCGCATGCGATCGGCGAGGCCGGACCCCGGGGTGGAGCGGGTGTTGCCGGCGGAGGTGGCGCGGATCGCCGGGGTGGGCCGGGCCGCGGTGGTGAACTGGCGCCGCCGACGCCCCGACTTCCCCGTCCCGGTCGCCGGTACCGGCGTGCACCCGCAGTTCGACCGCCGCCAGGTCGTGGCCCGGCTCCTCACCCACGACCACCAACCCGGCGAACCCATGCGGCCAGAGCACTGGAGAGGTCAGTCGAGAGCCGTGGAAGCCTGCCGTCGTGAGAGGGACAACCTGCGTCGCTCTCGGTCGATCTCTGTGGCGACGACCGTAATTTCGTCGCCGACTTGAACGACTTGCTCTGGAGCCTCGACAGGCGGCGTCCAGGTGAGTTCTTGCAGATGGACCAGTCCCTCGATGTCGTTGGTGACCTGTACGAACGCTCCGAACGGAACCAGCTTGGTGACTCGTCCCTGCAGCGCCTGCCCCACCGTGGTGGTCTCGGCGAAGGTCTGGAACGGGTCGGGCTGTGTCGCTCGCAGGGACAGCCTGGCCTCTCCGTTCGTCGTGTCGAACTGGAGAAACTCGCACCTGACGCGCCGGCCCACTTGGACGACGTCCGAAGCTGTCTCGAAGTGTCGCCAGGACAGCTCAGGGATCGTGATGAACCCGACGCCGGGGAAGACCGGATGGTCAGGGCCGTCGTCCAGCACCACGAACACTCCGAACCGTTCGATCGACCCGATCTGGCCCGACAGTATTTCTCCGACGCGGAGGGTTTTCAGGAATGCCCAGAGTTCTGGGTTCTCCGTGGCGGCCATGGACATCCAAGCTCGACCTTGCTCCAGGTCGATGGCGGTCACCTCGGCGGTGATCCGGTCGCCGACCTCCACCGCCGCTGCCGAGAACCGCACCCAGGACAGATCCAGCGCCCCCACGAACCCCAGCGGACGTGCGGCGAAACCGTCCAGGATCACCGACACACCTCGTGGAGTCACTTCTGCCACGATCCCGCTGCAGACATCACCGACCTGCAACGCGGCCAGAAACTTCCGGGAAAACTCATCGTCCGACACCCCGCCCATGCCGCCCAGCCTCTCACGGGAAACCGTCCGTCAGGTCATGGGAGGGATTCGTGCTCGGCGGCCGAGAAGGCGACGGCGGTCGTGTGGCGGAGGCTGGTCTTGGCACCGAGCGAGAACACGTGCGCGAGGTGGAGTGGATCCGCTCCGCTGGCGAGGCCTCCTCCAGGACGCGGTCCTGCCGTAGTCGGTCGACGCCCACGGGTAGGTCCTTGACCAGCCTGTCCATCCAGAACGTGCCCACTGGGGCTGTCGTCGTGGCTGTGTTCCGGCTGACCAGCAGATGTGCATCGGTGCTGTTCGGCCGGCGATGGTGGCGAGAGGCGAGATACTCGCCGATCGCCTCGGCGGTGTAGTCGTCCAGCGGACGGTTCAGGCCCCCGGGATCGAGCCGGCGGCCGGGTAGGTCCACCTGCTCCAGCAGCATCGCGCGGATCCGGCGGGCGGGCAGTGCGTGTACGCCGGACAAGGCCACGACCACGCGAAGGGCCGGATCCTGCGATGCGGCGCGAGCCACCCGGAGTCCGGGCAGGAGCCGGCCGGGGCCGCCAGGCCCCGGCACACCCGCGGTGTGTCGGGGCCGCGCCATGTCTACGTAGCCCGGCATCGGTGTCGTCAGGCATGTGCTCCGCACTACTCACCCGGCGAGGCGGGTCCCCTCTTGCCGGTACCTGCCGCACTTGGATTGCGTAGGTCTCCAGCCCTTCCGCGTCGCCCGGAAGAATCGCCTGGGTCGGTGCATCGGGAACCGGTACACCCCATCGTGTGCCGGATCGGGGGTTTGCCGTCCGGGCTCATAGACCGTTGACCCGGGCCGTTCGCGCGGCGTCCTGGGGCTGCTGGATCTCACCTGTCACCGCGCGGGTCCTGCGGGGTCCCCGGGATTGCTGTTGCTGGACCTGCGCCATGAGGCGCCTGGTGCGCAGGGCCATCTCCAGTTCGAAACGGGTGCGGGGCTCGCGCAGATCGGGACCGAAGAGCTTCTCCAGTTGCCGCATGCGGTATCGGACGGTCTGGGGATGCACGCTGAGGGCTTTGGCGGCCTCGGGTGCGCCGCCGCCCTCCAGCCAGGCGAGGAGGGTGTCTTCGAGCCGCTCGCTCTGGCGGGGTGTGAGGTCGGCGAGTGGACGCAGTCGGCGTGCGGCCAGTGCGTGGGCCAGGTGTTCGTCCTGGAGCAGCATCAGGGCGGAAAGGTGGTCGTCGACGAACACGGCACGCGCGTCAGGGGCGGACGGGGTGGGGATGAGGTTGAGCAGACGCACGGCCCAGCGCTGGGAGGAGGCGGTGTCGCGGGGTGGGACGGGGTGCCCGACGGCGGCGGACCGGCCGCGGAGTGCTTTCGCCAGCTCGGTGCGCGCTCCCGGGTCGGGGGTGGGTAGCAGCAGGCAGGGCTGTCCGCAGACCATGCCGGCCAGGGCGCCGTCCATGCGGGCCGCCAGATGCTGGGCCTCGCCTGGTGAGGGCAGGGCGATGGCCCGGACGAAGTCCGGTAGGGGCCAACGGGCTGCTCCGGACAGTTCGGCCAAGGCTTGCTCGGACGGGTGGCTGTCGGACGTGAGAGCGGTGAAGAGCTCTCGGCGAGCTCGTTCGGGACTCGCCTTGGACCTCTGGGAGGGGATCGCGCTGAGGGATGGCAACGGCCCGTCGTGCGCGTCCCGTCCCCGGGGGCTCCCCTCGCCCTGCCCGGCAGTCGGGGGCTCATGGTTGCCCAGGGCGGTGAGGAGGGCTGATTCCACGTGCTGGTTGACTACTTCGTCGTCGATGTCCGCGACGTGAGCGGAGATACCGGGGATGCTGTCCCGTAGTTCCTTCGCGATCCCCGCGGCCAGCGCGGGTAGTTCTCTTCGCAGGAGCTGGGGCCATTCACCGCGTGGGCGGGTCCGGATGTGGTTCAGAAGGTCAGACATAGTTACCTCGCTCCCATGGTGCGTGCCCTGTCCCGGCATGGGGAGTTGAGCGCTTCGTACTCCCTCAGGAGAACGTCCGTTAACTACGGACCCGCGACATTGCCTGACCTTTACCTTCGGGGAGGTGTGGCGGCGGGCAAGGCGTGCGACTGGGCGCCGAGGCTGACCCCACGACGGGAACGACGCTGCGGTGTGACGGGTCGTCGGCCACGGCGAGGAACGCCCGATGCGGCGTCGGTGGTTCAGGTCGGCCGGATCCTGTTGGCGGCGGTCGCGACGGTCGCGACGGCGCTCGGCACGAGCGAGGCCGTCCCCCGCGGGTACGCGAACGAGTGCCTCCGCTCCTGACCTGTCCCGGACCGCCGCTCTGGCCTGACCACGAATTGGTCAGGGCCAGAGCCGCGGGCGTCTCACACTGGACCTGGTAGCGCCGGTCGTCAGGTGAGGAGGGCGGCGCGGGTGATGACCGCGGTGAAGGGGGTGGCGGCGTAGGTGAGGGCCGTGGGGTAGCCGGCGTCGAGCCTCTGCTCCGACTCGGGCGACTTCCGTCCGGGGCCGGCCCGGCCAACACATCGCGAGGCTGCGGCGATCCGGCCATGCCGGCCGAAATTCGAGTAGGGGAATCGTCGTGGGACACGAGGGGGATGGATGGCCGCGAGTGCGCAGGAGGTGGAGCAGCGCCACCGCGTGAAACTGGAGGCCTTCGTCCTCTGGGCCCGCCGGGTCGAGGAGCACTCGACCGGCTGCCGACCGAGAAGGGCTGGTCGCGCTCGGTGCGGGTGCGATGAAGGGGACGGTGACGGGTGTGCGGGCCGTGGTGCGTCAGGAACTTCCGGCGGAGGAACTGGTCGAGTCGGCCGCGGCCCGGGTGCGGCCGCTGCTCCTGAAGGAAGACCCCTGTTCCTACCTGAAGGCTCTGGCGGCAGTGGGCTACTTCTGCCGCGACCTCCCGGGAGAGACGAGCGAGTTCAAGGCGCAACGGGCCGACCGGCGCGCACGTACGAAGCCGGCCGCGGACACTGACCGCCCACGACCTGGCCTGAGCCTGGATCTACGGCGACGGGGCCCACCACGACCCCGAAAGGCGCCGCGAGGCCGAACCGTTCGGCTTGGCGGAACGCTTCCGCGCGGCCGGGTGCCCCTCATCACCTGGACCATGGTCGCCGCGATCGAACTCCTCAATGACATCCGAGCCCTCCACCACGACGGAATCCTGGCGCTACGCCCGGACGTGCTCGACCAGGAGGTCGTCCTGAACTCCACGACCTGGAGCACGCGGCACAGGCACTCAGCGCGTTACCAGGCACCCCGCGCCCGAGCATGCCCTCTCACCCTTCCCGCAGGGCTGGACGAGCCTCCAGGACGCAGCCTCCACACAGGCGAACCGCAGCAACTGACACACGTCGGCCGCCTCGCCCCGCCCGGCACGCCCGGCACGCCTGGAGAGGATCCCCCCCCGTGACTTCTCCCTCGATGCCGGGCCACTGTCGGCGCATGCTCGCGCCGAGCACGTGCACGAAGCCCCGGCACCCCGGCACCCCGGCACCGGCCGAGCCGACGGCCGGCCCGGCAGCCAGGACACCAGCTGCGAGCGCGGTGACCCCTGCGGGATCTCACGGACCTGCTTCTGCCACGGCGGCGCAGCGCCATCTCGGGACTCCCTCGGTTCACGGCCGCGGCGGCGTCGGACGGGCCGCCGGACCACATGCGGAAGGGCGTCGCCCCCCGCCGAAGCCATGGATGAGGGTGACGGGCCTGGTCGGGAGTCACCCGCTGCGCTTCGAGCGCCTTCGCCTGGACGTGCCGGCCCAGGACGTGCGCCGGTTCGGGGCGGGGCCGGCCGCGGGTTGAACCAGGCGGCCGACACTGCCGCCGCGCCATGTCAAGTCACGACATCGAGTGGCATGACTCGGTTCGCCCCTCCGGGCTTACTCGAGGTATGGCCCGTACAGAACCGGTGGCCCACATTCCATCCTTCGACCTGGAGGTTCCCATGTCCCACACCTCCCGCACGCTTCGCTTCGCACTGCTCACCGCCTCGACCTCGCTGGCACTGGGAGGCGCGCTCCTGCCCACAGGCGCATTCGCCGCCCCGGCACCCGCACACGCGATCACGCTGCCGGCCGAGGACGGCAGCCCCGGCGAGAACATCGTAGGTGGCAACAACCGCACCGGCCGTGACGGTCACGACGGCGGCTGGAGCTGGAACCGGCACAGAGACGAGGAGCACCGAGACGAGGACACGCCCCGGGACGACTCCCCGGACACCACCGACCCGGCGGACTCGGATTCGGCCGATACCGACACCACTGACCGCGAAGACCGCCTTTTCACGGAGGAGTACTGCAACGATCCCAAGGCCCTCCCGGGGGTGTGCGTCGACGGCAAGCCGCGGCCGAAGGGCGACAACACTGTGAAGGTGCCACAGGCACCGAAGCTGTGCCTGGGAGTCGACACTCCCGAACAGTGTGCGGCGCGGCAGAACGACGAGCTCGTACCGGCCCCCCGGCCCCGGCCGTCCATCGGGCTCGCGGTGTGACCGACCCGGAATCGGCCGGGCCGAAAGGTCCCTTCGCGAACCCGCCCGGGGTGATCCGCCCGCCCGGACCGCCCCTGTCGCGGGCGCGCAGCGGGCGCGCGGGTCGTGGGTCGGGGTGCCGCGGCTTACTCCTTACCGCGGGACGTCTCGCCGGAGTTGCCGGCGTCCGGATCCGTGAGTCCGGCCGCCAGCTCATCAAGGCGCAGGGTGAGATGGTCCGCTGGGCCCGGATGACGGCCCGTTTCGATCGTCGTCCTGTCCCCAACCCGGCCGCAAGCGGGGATCAGGGCGAGAGCGTGCCGGTGACGTGGAGGCGGCAGTCGCCGCGGAAGGCACCTGGCAGCCGGTGCAGGCGGGGGCGGGAGACGCTTCGCGGCCGGCGATGCCGCCGTGGGGAACACCGCGGCCGCGGGGGCGGGCATGACAGGACCCGGCCGAGGTGACTACCGGCCCGGCCGGTTCCTGTGTGCGTGCGCGTGACGGCTCTGACGGTGGTCAGAGTTCTTCGTCGCGCATCTCGTCCCGCTCGCGCTCGCGGAACATCTCCTCCTCGCGGCGCCGCTTCAGCTCCTCGGGGCTCACGCCCCGCTCGCCTTCCCGGCCCGCGCCGGCGTGAGTCTGGCCCGGGCGCATGCGCTCCTGCTCCTCGCGGCCCTTGCCCGGTTCCTGACGCTTGTCCTGCATACCGCCCATGACGGCGACTCCTCTGAGATGCGTGGAAGGACTCCTCCCGCTCACGCTGCCACCCGAAGTCACATCACGCACGATTTACGTCACCGACCGTGGTGGGGTAGTGACGTCCTGCGTGGGCGAACCGTACGTCCTGCGGGTGATGGCGATCGAATGGACGTTCCATCACGGCAGGTCAGGCTAAGCCTGCTGCGAAGGACCCTCTCCCACAGCTCGATTGCGTCTCCCAGGCGGCCGTGACAGTACCGGTCGGCGGCGGAGAGGGTCACGTAGGTGACGCCTTCGACTGTTGGCGTCCGCGGCGAACCGGATCTCGGCTTCGTCCCGGCGGTAGCTGCGCACGACTGTCGCGCCGCCGCTTGCCCGGACGGCAGAGGGCCGCGACCTGACCGAAGCCCAGCACGGTGAGGCTGCCGCCAAGCCTGCGGACACGTGAACCCGCATCGGCTTCGAGCCGTTCGCCGACGGCGTGCACATCCTGGACTGCCATCTGCAACGGCCCCACGACCTCCTGATGGAGCGGCAGCGCGAGTTCGAGGAGCTGTGCCGGGCCTGGTGCGACCACCACCGTTCGTGAGGATGGTCTGCTTCGGCCGCAGGGGCGGGTGACCCGACCTGTCCCATCCCACCTCCGCCCGCGCGGCTGGAGCCGGTCCGTGTTCCGCAGCCGGCCACCGCCCTGTGTTCGGACACCTGGCACGGCTGACAGCGCGGTGGGGCGGCGCCTGTCCGGATGTCAGTTCGCCGCCGTACGCTGGTGTTTTGGCTCGCGCGACCCCACGACGGTCGCTCTACCCGCGCAGCTGCCCCGGTCCTGCGGCAGACGTCTGCGCACCCGAAGATGATGACTGTTGACCCAAGCACGCGAGACCGGCCGATGAGCACGCTCGTCAACGAGATCCGCCAGGAGTTGGCGCAGGTCGTGACCGTCCCGGCAGGCCGAGCGCGGAGCAGCCGCGCCGAGGCGCTGGTCGACCGCGCCCGGGCGACGGCGGACGCGCCGCTGCTGCTCAACGCGATGGCCACCTTGATGTCCGCCTACGACCGAGGCGACGAGCGCGGCCGGATGTTCGAGGTCTTCGACCAGGCGCTGCGGCTGTGGGACGAGGATCCGTCGCTCTTCGGCGGCCACGCCTCGAACCGGCTGGTCGGTGAGTTCGAGTGGATCAGCGGCCTGGACCACCCGGAGGTTCCGCTCGCCTCGCTCGAGCGGTGGGCCGGGGGAATGGAGCGGCGCCGCGCTCTGGCCGGACTCCCGCGCGACACCGTCCGGGCGCAGGAGTTCCTCCTCGCCACCCATCTCGGGGACCACGTCCGCGCCGAGGAGTTGCTCCGGCAGTGGCCGGCCGTCGACCCGGGACGGCCGGATACCGCCCTCGGCGCCTGGCACGTCCGGCAGGGCCGCGACGCCGAGGCCCTGCGGATCTGGGAGGCCGTACTCGCAGGCGACGACTGCGCCGGGGAGCCGGCGCGGGTGCTCGCCCATTCCCTGCTGCCGCTGGTACGGCTGGGCCGGTCGGACCAGGCTCGCGCCCACCACCTGCGCGGCTATCGGCTGGTGCGGGGCAAGGGACAGGTGCTCGAGGAGATCGGGCACCACATCGAGTTCTGCGCCCTGACCGGCAACGAGACCCGCGGCCTGGACATCCTCGGCCGGCACGCGGTGCACCTGGACGGCGGCAGCAACCCGGCGAAGCGACTGTCCCTGCTGGAATCCGCCGTCCTGCTGCTGCGCCGTCTCGCCGCGCTGGGCCTCGGTGCCGAACCGGTCGCCGGACCGCCGGGCCCGGCCTGGACGGTGGACGCCCTCCTGCTCCACTGCGACCGCGAACGCGGCACCCTGAGCGCGCGGTTCGACCGGCGCAACGGCAACACGGCCGTTTCGGACCGCAGCCGTGCCAGGTCGGAGCAGCAGCCACTGCTGGAACGTCTCCCGCTCGGCATCCGCGGCGGCCTGTCCGCCCTCGCCCGAGTCACCGTTTCGGGCGGGGAGGGGGAGCCGGGTCCGGTCCGGGACTTCGACCGGTTGCTCGCCGAGGCGCGCCGGCTGCGCGACAGCGGCCACCCGGACAGCCGGGCGGCCTGGTCGGTTCTGGACCAGGAGGCGGCCGGGCGGCCGGTCGACGGCTGCCTGCGCGCCGAGCTCGCAGCCCAGCGCGGGCTGCGGCTCGCCGACGAGATCGTGCAGGTCGGAATCTGGCCCTCCGACGAGGACCTGGCGGCTGCCATGGACGCGTTCGAGGAGGCAGCCGAGGCGTTCCGGGCGAGCGGTGCACCGGCCGAGGCCGCCGTCAACCGCGCCCACGCCGCGCTGACGCTGGCCTACGGACACGAACGCGGCGAGGAGGCGCTCGCGCTGGCCGACGAGGCGGAGCGGGCGGTGCGAGCCCTGGCCGAGTCCGGCTCCGCCACACCTCGCCAGGTCACGGCCGTGCTGCTGGCCCGCGGCCGGACCGCGGCCGTGGTCCGCTCCGCCGATGACGTGCACTCCCCGGGCGAGGTGGAGCGGTTCTTCACCCATGCCGCCGCCTACGCCGGGGCCGCGGCCACGACGGACGAGGAGAGTCCTGAGCTCCGGTCGCTCGCGGCTCAGGCCCAGCGCGCCGCCGCCGACTGCGTGTTCCGGAACAGCGGCCGCAGGATCGTGCTCCTGCGGGCCTGCTCGGACAACCACCTGCTGGCCGGGCGCCCGTGGGACGCCGTCGAGCCGTTCCTGGAGCTGGCGCGGGAGCTCGCCGGCCTTCGCGAGCGTCCCGCCGCCGAGGCGGCCGCGGCCGCCGCGTACGAGGCGATGGGACACGGCGCCTGCCCGGTCGATCCGGAGCCGGTAGGCGACGTGTACCTGCTGCTCGCCCGCCTCGCGCTGGAGTCCGCGGCGTACGAGGACACCACGCGGCACGCGCTGCGAGCGGGCCTCCACTACGAGGCCTGCGTGCCGGAGCAGGCCTCGCGGCGGAGCGCCCTCGCGTACCTTGCCCTCGCCGAGGCCTACTGCGGGACGGGCCGGTACGAGGAGGCCGCCGAGGTGGTCCGGGCGCTGCTTCCGGATGTTCGCAACTGGCACGGCGGCGAGCACCTGTTGCGCGCGAGGGAGGTCCTCGGCCGGTCGCTGCGCGGGCTCGGGGAACACCCGACCGCGGCACAGCAGCTGGTGGAGGGAGCCGAAAGACTCGCCCAGGCCTATGTCTGCGGGCCCTACTACGCGGCGGGGCTGCGGGAGACGGCCGAGGCGCCTGAGACCGGACCGGAGGCCGCGTACCAGGAGGCGTGGGAGAACGGTTCGGCGGTGCACCGGGCGGGCCTGCTGCGCTCCAGGGCCGGGCAGTCCGAGGCGGCGGGCGGTGGCCCGGGGCACGCCGCATCGATGCTGGCCACGGCACAGTCGCTCCTGGAGGAGGCCCTCGCCGAGGCCGAGGGCCGGGGCGAGCAGGGGGAGGAACTCCGAGGCGAGCTGGCGAACACCTGGCAGCCGCTCGGCGAGTGCCTCGCGGCCGAGGCCGAGCGGCTGGCCGGTATGGACGTCACCCGCTTCGAGGTCATGGACGGCACCTGCGAGATCGACTGGATGGACGACACGCCGTACGAGCCCCGTAAGACGGCCGCCGTCCGCGAGGCCTGGGAGAAGGTGCTCGCTTTCCACCTGCACGTCGCGGACCGCTCGGCCTCCTTCGGGCCCGGATGGGAGGAGTACCGGGCCGGCGCGCTGTCGGCGGCCGCCGAGGCCGAGCTGAAGCTGCGCGGGCCGCAACCGCCGACGCGGTAGCTCGGGACCGACGCTCTCGTGCGCCTGCCAGACCGCGGCCGGATCCGTGCTCAGCCGTCCTGGTCGTACGCGCGGTGCCCGCCGCTGTGCGCCCTCGGCCGGCCGCTCCGGACTGTCCGCGCAGGCACAGCTGAGCCGCACGTGCGGGGCGGGGGCCTCGGCGGTGAAGTACGTCCGGCCCGGGGTGACGGCCACTGCGGCCCGGAGGGCGTCGGCGGTGCCGCAGCCAGTGTGCACCGCAGCGTAGGGGTGGTCTCGCCTCCGCGCTCGGTGCACCGAGGACGGCTTCCAGGCCTCAGCAGTCGCGGCCGGTGCACGCACTCCTGACCGGACCTCACGTACGGGATGTCGGGGAGGACCACACCACCTCCGCCGCCGAAGCCCTACGGCGACGTCACCAAGTTCCGGATCGCCCGACGTCACGAGACGAGCGCGGGCAAGGACCCCGACGCCTGAGGTCGTCATGGTCATCCGTCAAGACGCGTAGGCCCGCTCGAAGACGAGCCGACCCGCGGCGCGCAGCCGTCTCGCGGTGGCGTACCAGGTGTGGAAACGGTGGCGCCGCTCGTTCAGTGGGTCGGCGAACCGCGTACCGGCGGGAGGTCGAGGACGGCGTGCTACCCCACCCCTGAGTGGCATGCCGTCGGGCGGGGGGCGCCCCCCCCCCCCCCCCCCCCCGGGGGGGGGGGGGGGGGGCGGCCGGGGGCGGGGGGGGGGGTACCAGCCGGCGAAAAAAAAAAAAACACTTGTGGAGCAGA
>NZ_JBICYT010000010.1:0-43558 GCF_043201215.1 Streptomyces sp. NPDC048331
GGGGGCGGGCTCCGCCGTGGGGTGTGGCGGGGCGGGCGCGGGGCCGCTGGTGGGGGGTGGTCCAACCCCCCCCGCCCCCCCGTTGTTGGGGGGGGGGGGGGGGGGGGGGGGGCCCCCCCCCCCCCCCACGACCCACGCTACGGACCGTTTAGGTCAGATCCTGTCCTCGACGGCCGTTCAGTTGCCTTCGATCTCGCCGTCGGGGCGGATCGCCGGCAGCGCGGTGGCGGGCTGCGGGAGCAGGGCCTTGGAGAGGTCCTGCTTGCCCGTCGGGTCGAGGCCGTACATCGCCTCGTAGATGTTGCGGACGGCCGGTCCCGAGGCGCCCGAGCCGGTGCCGCCCTGGGAGATGGTCATCACGATCGCGTAGTCGTCGGTGTACGAGGCGAACCACGAGGTCGTCTGCTTGCCCTGGACCTCGGCCGTGCCCGTCTTGGCGTGCATCGGGATCTGCTTCTGCGGCCAACCGCCGAAGCGCCAGGCGGCGCTGCCGTTGGTGGCCACGCCGGCGAGGGCCTCGTCGATGTTGTCGCGGGTCTTCGCGTCCATCGGGAGCTTGCCCGTCTCCTTCGGCGCGATCTCCTGGACCGACTTCCCGTCGGCGCTGACGATCGCCTTGCCGATGCTGGGCTGGTGGAGCGTGCCGCCGTTGGCGATCGCCGAGTAGACGGAAGCCATCTGGATCGGGGTGACGAGCGTGTCGCCCTGTCCGATCGAGTAGTTGATGGCGTCACCCTCACGCATCTGGTTGCCCTGACGGCAGTTCTCGTAGGCGATCTTCTCCGCGAAGGAGCCGTTCTTCTTGCCGTCGCGGCACCAGGCGTCCTTGTTCGCCTCGAAGAAGTCCTGCTTCCACTTGCGGTCGGGGACCCGGCCGGGGACCTCGTTCGGCAGGTCGATGCCGGTGCGCTTGCCCAGCCCGAACTCCTGGGCCGTCTTCAGGAACCAGTCCTTCGGGTCCTTCTTCGGCTTGATGCCGCCGTCCTTCTTCCACTCCTGGTCCGCGATGGCGTAGTAGACGGTGTCGCAGGAGACCTCCAGCGCCCGGCCGATGGTGATGTCACCGTGGCCCTGGGACTCGAAGTTCGTGAAGGTCTGGCTGCCGACCGAGTACGAGCTGGGGCAGGGGTAGCGGTTGTTGAACGGGTACCCGGCATTGACCGCGGCCGTCGAGGTGACCACCTTGAAGATGGAGCCCGGCGCCGCCTGGCCCTGGATGGCCCGGTTCAGCAGCGGGTAGTTCGACTCCTTGTCGGTGAGGCCGGCGTAGTCCTTGGCGGAGATGCCGCCCACCCAGGCGTTGGGGTCGTAGGTCGGGTTCGAGGCCATCGCCACGACCCGGCCGGTCTTGGTCTCCATCACCACGACGGCGCCCGAGTCGGCCTCGTAGTTCCGGCCGGTGTTCCTGTCGTTGACCTTGCGGGCCTCGATCATCGCGTTGTTCAGCTCGCGCTCGGCGACCGCCTGCACCCGGGAGTCGATCGAGGTCACGACGTTCGAACCGGGCTTCGCCGGATCGGTCTCGCCCTGGCCGATGACCCGGCCGAGGTTGTCCACCTCGTAGCGGGTGATGCCCGCCTTGCCGCGCAGTTCCTTGTCGTACGTGCGCTCCAGGCCGGAGCGGCCGACCTGGTCGGAACGCAGGTACGGCGAGTCCGACTTCTTGGCCTTGGCGATCTCCTCGTCGGTGACCGGCGAGAGGTAGCCCAGCACCTGGGAGGTGTTGGCCTCGTCCGGGGCCGCGTACCGGCGCAGGGCGGTCGCCTCGGCCGTGATGCCCGGGAAGTCCTCGGGGTGCTCGCGAATCTGCAGGGCCTGCTCGGTGGTGGCCTGGTTGCTGACCGGGATCGGCTGGTAGGGGGAGCCGTTCCAACAGGGCTGCTTGGTCTTGGCGTCGCAGAGCCGGACCTTGTCGATGACCTCCTGGGGGTCCGTGCCCAGCACCCCGGCGAGCCGGGTCAGCACGGAACGTCCCTTGTCCTTCATGGTCAGCAGCTCGGTGCGGCTGGCGGAGACCACGAGGTGGGTCGCGTTGTCGGCGAGCGGGACCCCGCGCGAGTCCAGGATCGAGCCGCGCACGGCGGGCTGGACCACCTGCTGGACGTGGTTGTTCTTCGCCTCGTCCGTGTACTCCGAGCCATTGCGTATCTGGAGGTACCACAGGCGTCCGCCCAGCGTGAGCAACAGTGAGAAGACCACGATCTGGATGACGACGAGCCGGTTCTGGACCCGAGGGGTCCGGCCGGTCTCCGGTATGTTGCTCAACTCGATCTCCCCCGGGCGGCTGCCTACGCCCGGCCGAGTCTAGGGGGACGACCTGTGAGACCTAGAACGGGAAGGTCGTCCGGCCGTGCTGGACGGAGATCCACTTCTGGGTGGTGAAGGCCTCGATCGTGGCCTCGCCGTTCAGCCGGCCCAGGCCCGAGGCCTTCTCGCCGCCGAAGGCGGCCAGCGGCTCGTCCCCGATCGTGGAGTCGTTGACGTGGATCATGCCTGTCTCGATCCGCTGGGCGAAGCGGACGCCCCGCTCCACGTCCCGGGTGTGCACGGCGCCGCTCAGCCCGTAGGGGGTCGCGTTGGTCAGCCGTACGGCCTCGTCCTCGCCGTCGAAGACCACGAGCAGGGCCACCGGGCCGAAGATCTCCTGGCTCAGCAGCGGGGAGTCCTCGGGGATCCCGGCGAGCACCGTGGGTTCGACCAGGTTGCCGCGCGTAGAACCCCGTACGAGGGCCTGCGCGCCGGATTCCACGGCCTGGTCCACGAGCGCGGTCAGGGCGTCGGCCTGGAAGGAGTTGATCAGGGGGCCGATGTGGGTGTCGGCCTCGCGCGGGTCGCCCGTCTTCAGGCCGCGCACGCGCGCGGTGAACTTCGCGGTGAACTCCTCGGCGACGGAGGCGTCGACGAGGATCCGGTTGGCGGCCATGCAGACCTGGCCCTGGTAGACGAAGCGGCTGAAGACGGCCGCGTCCACGGCGTAGTCGAGGTCGGCGTCGTCGAGCACGACGAGCGCACTGTTGCCGCTGAGTTCCAGGACGGTCCGCTTGAAGTGGCGGGCGGCGATCGCCCCGACGTGTCGGCCGACCCGGTCCGATCCCGCGAACGAGATCACCTTGGGGACGGGGTGGGTCAGGAGCGCGTCGCCTATCTCGGCGATGTCGGTGACCAGGACGTTCAGCAGCCCGGCGGGCAGCCCGGCGTCCTCGAAGATCTTGGCGATCACGCCGCCGCCCACGACCGGGGCGTTCTGGTTGGGCTTGATGACGACCGCGTTGCCCAGCGCGAGGGCCGGGGCGACCGACTTCAGGGTCACCAGGAAGGGGAAGTTGAAGGGGCTGATCACCGTGACGACACCCACGGGAAGCCGCTGGACCCGGTTCTCCTTGCCCTCGACCGGCGAGGGCAGGATCCGCCCCTCGGGCCGGACGGCGAGCTGGAGGGACTCGCGGATGAACTCCATCGCGAGGTGGACCTCGTACTCGGCCTTGGGACGCGTCCCGCCGAGCTCGTCGATCATCGCCTCGACGATCTCCTTCTCGCGCTCCTCGGTGATCCGCAGGGCGCGCTCCAGGACGGCGCGTCTGATGTAGGGGCTGGTGGCGGCCCACTCACGCTGGGCGCGTTCGGCGCCGCTGTAGGCCTGGTCCACCTGCTCGACGGTGGCCACCGTGATGGCCGCGAGCTTCTCCCCGTTGTAGGGGTTGACGTCGATGATGTCCCACGAACCGGTACCGGCCAGCCATTCGCCGTCGATGTACTGGTGAGCCAGGTCGCTGAATATGGACATGCCATCCCTTACTGCGAGCGCGCACCCGTGCGCTGCACCGGAGACCGATCGGTCATCATGCACTGATCAGACGTCATACTACGTGCGGATCAAGACAGTTGGAGCAGGCCGCGGAGAAGATCCCTGGTCCGCTCGGCATCGGGACAGTCCGCCTGGAGCCGTTCCATCGCCCGCTCGTACTGCCCCACTTCCTCGTTCTTGTCCAGGTAGAGGGCACTGGTGAGCTGTTCCAGATAGACGATGTCCTGGAGGTCGGACTCGGGGAAGCGCAGCAGGGTGAAGGCTCCGCTCTCGCCCGCGTGTCCGCCGAAGGAGAAGGGCATCACCTGGAGCTGCACGTTGGGCCGCTGGGAGACCTCGATGAGGTGCTCCAGCTGGCCGCGCATGACCTCGCGGTCGCCGTACGGGCGGCGCAGCGCGGCCTCGTCGAGGACGGCGTGGAAGATGGGGGCGTTCTCGGACACGAGGACCTTCTGGCGCTCCAGGCGCAGGGCGACGCGGCGGTCGATCTCGGCGCCGGAGGCTCCGGGCATGCCGCGGCTGACGACGGCGTGGGCGTAGGCCTCGGTCTGCAACAGTCCGTGGACGAACTGGACTTCGTAGATACGGATGAGGGAGGCGGCGCCCTCCAGGCCGATGTACGTCTGGAACCACCCGGGCAGCACGTCGCCGTAGCTGTGCCACCAGCCGGTCGCGTTGGCCTCCCGGACCAGTCCGAGCAGCGACTCGCGCTCCGTGCTGTCCGTGACTCCGTAGAGCGTGAGGAGGTCCTCGACGTCTCTGGCCTTGAAGCTCACCCTTCCCAACTCCAAGCGGCTGATCTTCGATTCGGATGCGCGGATCGAGTAGCCGGCCGCCTCACGGGTGATGCCGCGGGATTCTCGGAGTCGCCTGAGCTGGGAGCCCAGGAGGATGCGGCGCACCACAGAACCGCTTGCTTCTGCGGTCACTAGTACTGCCCTCCCCATCGCATTGGCGTGCGCGTGGTGTGCGCGAGCGTCTCGGGGCCCCCGCACCCCAGGGGCCGCAGTCTGCCACCAAAACGCATCGGCCCGTACTCGTTCTGTAACGGAATCCCGTCTCCGGGAAAAGAAGTCCGTAAGTATGCGTAGGAAGAAATGAGTCAGAACCGTCACGGGAGGGGACAGGTCAGGCGCGTGCACGTGCATCTGCCCTTGCATCCGGCCCGAGCATTCGGAACGATGGTCCCCGCGCACCTGCGTGCTGTTCGCGCCGGCGCCGGACCCACCCCGCAGTTCTTTCTGGACGGAGATGACCGCTCCGCCCGCGAATCCCGGGAGTGCCTCGCATGGGGACGAATGGATCGACCATGCTCGAGCCGTTACGGCAGGGGCTGCCCCCGGTCGACCCCACGGCTGTCTCCGGGTCCGCCTCCTGCGCTCTGCCCGCCCGCTACGACGCGGTGCGCGGAGCCCGCTCCTTCTGTCGTTCGACCCTGTCCCAGTGGGGTCTCGACGACCGCTTCGACGACGTGGCCCTGGTCGTCTCCGAGCTCGTCACCAACGCGCTGCGCCATGCCCTGCCCGAGGACGCGCGGGGTGCGGACGCCGAACCGGAGCCGCCGGTACGGCTGCACCTGATGCGGTGGAGCACGCGGCTGGTGTGCGCGGTGCGGGACCCCAGCGAGGACCGGCCCGGCGGGGCGTTCTCGCCGGAGCGGACGTCGGAGAACTGCGACCTGGAGTCCGGGCGCGGGCTGTTCCTGGTGGACGCGTACAGCGACAGCTGGGGCTGGCACCCGCTCGCGGGACGGCTGACCGGCAAGGTGGTCTGGGCGCTCTTCCTGCTCCAGGACTGAGCCATCGGCGGCCGGTGACGACTGCCGCCGGGCCTCGATCAAGGGCGCACACAGGACAACTGGCCGGGATCGATCCTTGGGATCGGTCCCGGCCAGTGCACGTGCATGGCCTGATGGATGCGCTGTTCCGTCAGCTGATCAGGTGATCGAACTCGCCGTCCTTGACGCCCAACAGCAGAGCCTCTATCTCGGCCGGTGTGTAGACGAGCGCCGGTCCGTCGGGAAAGCGCGAATTGCGCATGGCGACATCGCCTCCCGGCAGCCGTGCGAACTCCACGCAGGAACCCTGCGAGTTGCTGTGTCTGCTCTTCTGCCACGTCAGCTCAAACAAGGTAGCGAGTTCTGCAGCTGCCATCCCGTTGTACGCGTGGTCCACAGGAAGCCCCCGATAGTGCAGATGTCAACTCCTCCGGATCATAGCTGTGTTCATGAGCGGCTGCATGGGCAGATGCACGTGCACGCGTGGTGGTCCGTTGATCACAGACAGGTCCGTACTCGGGGATGAAGGGCCTCGGACACCTCGTCGAGCGAGTCCAGGAGCGGAGCCGGCTCACGGCGCCGCGCCTCATCGTTCTCAGGAAACGCGTCAGGGGAGCGGCTTCCGTCGGCCGCCGACGTGCGCGCGGTCGGCGGCCGCCGTGCCGTCCTCCCAGCCCGCGTGGTCGGTGGCGCCCCGCAGCCGGGTCGTGGTGGTCCGGGGGAACATCTCCTCCGCGCGTGAGGTGACCGCCACGTCGCGGGCCACCAGGGCCGGCAGGTTGTCGGGGGCTTCCGTCGCCGTGTGCTCGGCGGTCTCGGCGAGCCGGTGGCCGAGCCGGCTGGCGTAGGCGAGCAGGAAGGACTGCCTGAAGGTCTTCGTCCGCTTGCGCCCGCCGGAGCGCTGCGCGGCCTCCGCGCGGCTCATCGCCGCCGTGCCCTGCACGAGCAGCGAGGTGTACAACAGCTCCACCGCCTCCAGGTCGCTCTCGAAGCCGACCACCGTGGAGAACTCGAAGCCGCTGTTCCACACCGCCCGGCAACGGTTGGCGCCGGCCACCGCGTCGAGCAGCACCGCCTTCGCCTCCTCGTACGGCGGCTCGACACCGATCCGGCAGGCGGCGGGCACCTGTGCCGGGCCCTTGCCGCTCGCCGCCAGCAGCGCCTCGTCCACGGTGTGCCGGGCCATCAGCTCCTGGGCCTTGGCGCTGAGCGCCTCCGCCTCCTCCGGGTAGGTGGTCGCCTCGGCCTTGGCGAGCAGGGCCCGGATCCGGCCCAGCATGCGCGGCTCGATGTGGGCGTGCTCGGCGAGCGCGTCGACAAGATCGCCGGGCAGCGGGCCCACCGGCTCGATCGAGGGCAGCCGTATCAGCAGCCGCAGCACCTCCAGAAAGGCGGTGGCCAGCGTGAACCGGTCGGCCCGTTCCCGCTGCGCGAGTCGGTCGGCGTACTTCCCGTCGCCGCCCCACCAGGCCTCACCGGCGTCCCAGCGCGCCGGGAGCCGGGCGTAGCGGCGCGCCTCGGCGGCGATCAGGTCCCCGGTGATCCGCAGGTGCCGCTCGTCGAGGTCGCGGCGGACCAGCCGCAGCACGTCGGCCGGCTGCCAGCCGCGCTCCCAGCCCTGGCGTACGTACGCCTCCCCGCGCACCAGCAGCTCCCGCCCGACCGCCGGCCAGGCCCCCTGGTCCGCGACGAGCAGCGAGGCGCCGGTGTCCAGCCCGGCGTCGTCCTGGGCGTAGAGGGCGGCGGCGAAGGCTCGGTCGACGGTTTCGGCAAGGTCTCTCACACCTCTCAGCTTGGCATGTCCGCCTTCGCGTCCCGTTCCCGGAGGGCGGCCTCGATCCGGGGGCGGTGCGCCGGCGTCCCGGCCGGGTGGCGGCCGTCGCGGTCCGGGTGCCGGCGGTCGCGGTCCGGGTGGCCCTGGCACCGGAGGCGCATGCCGGGCACGTCCACGAGCCGGGCGGGGCGGACCTCGGCGGTGGGTGCCCGCTGGGCCCCGGGCTCCCCGGGACGGGCCCGCGGGCCCCCGCCCGGTGCGGACCCGGCGCCCTTCCGACCGCCGATGCAGGTGGCCATTTGCGCGGCCGTGGCCGCGGGCTTCCTCGACACCCCGGAACACGGGCACGCTCCGCCGCCTGCTCGGCCGTGCACCGCGCCCCGGCCCACGGCACGGCGCGGCCGGGCCTGTCAGACCCCGGTGGGACACTCGCACCCATGAGCGACCGCACTCCCCGGTGGGCCCTCGCCGAGGACGGCGACGGGTGGTGGCACGCCGCGCCCGTGCCTCCCTGCGACGGAGTCCGGATGCGCGTCCGGGACCCCGCCGAGGCGATCCGCGCCGCTCCGCCCGGCACCCGCTGGGTCTGGCGGTCCACCCCGGCCGTGTACCCCCGGCTGCTCGACGCGGGCGCCCGCGTCGAGCGGTGCCACGACATCGAGGCCACCGAGCTGCTGCTCCTCGGCCACGAGGGCCGCTTCGGCGAACCCCGCTCGGCGGCCGCCGCCTGGGCCCGGCTCACCGACGCCCCCGTACCGCCCGATCCGCGCCCGCGCGCCGCCGAGCCCCGCGCCCAGGACTCCCTCTTCGACCCGCAACCCACCCCGGTCCCCCTGGACGCGCTGCTCGCCGTCCACGCCGACCAGACGAGGCGGCTCGACGCCACGGCCCACCCCGACCGGATGCGGCTGCTCACCGCCGCCGAGTCGGCGGCCTTCCTCGTCGCCGCCGAGATGAACCGCGCGGGCCTGCCGTGGCGCGCCGACGTGCACCGCGCCCTGCTGACCGAGTTGCTCGGTGAGCGGTACGCGGGCGGCGGGGAGCCCCGCCGCCTCGCCGAGCTGGCCGACCGGGTGTCCGCCGCCTTCGGCAGACGGGTGCGCCCCGATCTGCCCGCCGACGTCGTCAAGGCGTTCGCCGGGGCCGGTATCAAGCTCAGGTCCACGCGCCGCTGGGAGATCCAGGAGCTGGACCATCCCGCCGTCGAGCCGTTGATCGAGTACAAGAAGCTGTACCGGATCTACACCGCCCACGGCTGGGCCTGGCTCGCGGACTGGGTGCGGGACGGCCGGTTCCGCCCCGAGTTCATCCCGGGCGGCACCCTCACCGGCCGCTGGGTCACCAACGGCGGCGGGGCCCTGCAGATCCCCAAGGTGATCCGCCGGGCCGTGGTCGCCGACCCCGGCTGGCGGCTCGTCGTCGCCGACGCCGACCAGATGGAGCCGCGCGTCCTCGCCGCGATCTCCCGCGACCCCGCCTTCATGGAGGTCGCCGGGGAGCCCTCGGACCTGTACACCGCCGTCTCCCGGCAGGGCTTCTCCGGTGACCGGGACAAGGCCAAGATCGCCGTGCTCGGCGCCGTCTACGGCCAGACCTCCGGGGACGGCCTGAAGAACCTGGCCGCGCTCCGCCGCCGTTTCCCCCGCGCCGTCGCCTACGTGGACGACGCGGCGAAGGCCGGCGAGGAGGGCCGGCTCGTACGGACCTGGCTGGGCCGCACCTGCCCGCCGCCCGCCGGCTCCGGTGAGGGGGACGAAGCCGGCGACGGCGGCGTCGACCCGGGCGAGGGGTACGGGGAGGGCGGGGACCGGGCCGCGCAGGACCGGGACGACGGCTGGACCCCGAGCTACGCCTCGACCAACACCCGGGCCCGCGGCCGGTTCACCCGTAACTTCGTCGTCCAGGGCAGCGCGGCCGACTGGGCCCTGCTGCTGCTCGCGGCCCTACGGCAGGCGACCGTCGGCATGCGGGCCGAGCTGGTGTTCTTCCAGCACGACGAGGTGATCGTGCACTGCCCGGCCGAGGAGGCCGAGGCCGTCGTGGAGGCGATCCGCACCGCCGGTGAACGGGCCGGCCGGATCGCCTTCGGCGACACCCCGGTCCGCTTCCCGTTCACGACGGCGGTCGTGGAGTGCTACGCGGACGCCAAATGAGGCCGCTCACACGGAGAGCCGACCGAGAGCGGACCGGGACCGGAGGCCGATCAGTCGGTGCGTGCCGCGAGCTTCCACTCCGGGGCGAGCGCGATCTGCCGTAGCTGCTTCAGCGTCAGAGCGGGCGCGGGCCGGGTGGCCGGGCCGTTCTGGTCGGCCGTGTTGAAAGCGCTGACCAGCACGCGCAGCCCGTCCACGTGCAGGGTGTCCACCTTCCACTGGGTCACGCCCTTGTTCTTCTCCCCGGGCCCCGCCGCCTCCCTGACCATGGTGCCGTCGGGCTCCGTGGTGAAGGGGGATCTCCCCGGGAAGCCCGAGGGTCCCGCGGCCGGCTGGACGTTGATCTGGACCAGGGACCTGCCCTTGCCGTCGTCGAGCACGACGTAGCCGTACGAGCCCTGCCCGCCCCTGGACACGATCGGAACGGTGATCCCGATCCGGGTCAGCAGCTGTTCCAGGGCGTCCACGGCCTTCCGGTCCCGCAGGGCGATGGACTCGGGCAGGGGCGCCGGCTCGGGCGGGGCCTCCGGCAGGTCGTTCAGGGCCGGGTGCCAGGTGTCCGAGGTGACCACGTTCTTCAACTGCTCGATGGTCAGCGGCGGGTCGGTCCGGGAGACGGGGGCGCCCTTGTCGGCCGCCGCGTTCCACTCGGACGCGTCGACCATGAAGCCCCGGACCGTCACGAGCACCGCCCGCCAGACCTTGGTGTCCGCGCGGCCGTCCGGGTACTCGTACCCCTGGTGGAGCAGCAGCCTGGACCCGTCCGGCAGTTGCTCGGTCCGGCAGGCGTCGTAGCGATGCAGGTTCTTGTCCTCGCACTCGGTCTGCGCGCGGGATCCGCTGCCGAACGGGTCCACCCGCTGGAGACTGAGGAAGACGGCCGCCGGTCCCTTGCCGTCGTCGAACACGACGCCGACCCTGGGTCCCAGCTCGTCCTCCGTGCCCCGCGCCTCGGGCTCGGTGATGCGGCCGCCCGGCAGGAGCGCCTTCATCTTGCCGACCATCTGCTCGGCGCTGACCGCGCCGGTGCCGGTCCGTCGCCCGTTGCCCGGCGGGGTCGGCGGCGGGGCCGCGACATGGACCGCGCCCTCGGCGTCGGAGCCGCCGAACAGGCCGCCGGAGTAGGCCCCCGCCGTGGCGATCAGGGCCAGGGCCAGCACCGATCCGGCGGCCACGGCGGCCCGGCGGCGCGCCAGCAGGCGCCGGCCGCGCGCCCCGCCCGCTTCCGCGAGGGCCCCGGAGTCGGAGGCGAAGCCCTCCCCCGTGCGCCGCAGGGCTTCGGCGAGTTCGTCTTCGAAGGACATCGGGGACCAGACCTTCCGGGTGCCGGGTGGAGGGAGGAGGGAGGAGGGAGGAGGGAGGAGGGGGAGGGGAGGGCGAGGGCGCCGGGGGTGGTGGCCCGCCGGAGCGGACCGGCGCTCTCAGAGGTCCGCGAAGGCGGTGAGGCTGCCGCCCAGCTGCTCCCGCAGCCGGGCGAGCGCCCGCGAGGTCCGCGTACGGACCGCCGCCGAGCTGGCGTTCATCGCGTCGGCGGTCTCCTCCACGCTGCGGTCCTCCCAGTAGCGCAGCACCAGAACCGCCCGGTCCTTGGGCGCCAGCCGCCCCAACGCCTCCAGCAGCGTCAGCCGCAACGCCGGATCGCCGCTCCCGGGCGTCGGCGCGCCCGCGTCGGGGAGCTCCCCGACCGGCCGCTCCCCCGCGGACCGGCGGCGCTGGTGCGTGAGGAAGACCCGTACCAGCACCGTCTGCGCGTACGCCGCCGGATTGTCGACACGGGAGATCCGACCCCACCGCAGGTACATCCGCCCCAGGGTCTCCTGCACCAGGTCCTCCGCGAGGTGGGTGTCGCCGCCCACGAGCAGACATGCCGACCGGTACAGATGGCCCGATCGGCCCGCGGCGAACTCACGGAACCCGTCCCTGCGCGCCTGGCGCATGTGCTCCCCCCTCACGTCCCTCTCCCCCTCTGACGCGATGGCGGCGGAGAATGTTTCATCTCTCCGCCGCCGATCCCGTCACCACTCCCGCCGGTACTCCTTCCGGTGCTCACTCCGGTGGCCGGTCAGCCCAGGTCGTGGAAGTAGACGTGGAACTCCTCGCGGACGAAGCCCTCGGTCTCGTACAGGCCCTGCGCGACCGTGTTGTCGTACGCGGTCTCCAGCTGCACGCCGGAGACCCCGGCCTCGCGGGCCCGGCGCAACACCTCGCGCAGCAGTGCCCGGCCGACTCCGGTGCGGCGGCCGGCCGGGGCGACGTAGAGGTCGTTGAGAACCCAGGCGGTCTTCAGGGAGAGGGAGGAGAAGCCGCGGTAGACCTGCGCGAAGCCGACCGTGCCGACGTCCTGGACATCGGCGAGGAGGACCAGCGACTCGTCCTTGGCGATCCGCTCCGCCAGGAAGGCCCGTGGGGCGTCCGGGTCCTCGATGTCCACCTCGTAGAAGTCGAGGTAGCCCCGGAACAGCACGGCCGCCGTGTCGACATCCGCCTCGCCGGCCGTGCGGACCGAGACCACCGGAGCGGATTCCTCCGCCGGGGACCGGCCGTCCCGCTGTGCTGCCTGACCGTTCATGTGCGTCTCCCTCAGGGGTGTTTCGCGCGCCGCGGACCGATGTGCGTGGAGGGTGCCGAGCTGTCCGGAGCCCCGGCACCCTCGACCGCCTACGCTACGGCCGGAGTCGGCCGGGGCGAAGGAGCGGGCGACGGCCGGGGCGATGCCCGGGACGCGCACGCGACGGCGGGCCTCGGGACCGAAGTCCCTTGGCCCGCCGCCCACATAGGCTTCCCGGAGCGCGGTCTCCCGGCTCAGGGCGTCGGCTGCGCGGGGAGCGTGTAGACCCGGTCCGGGGTCACGATCTTGGTGATCGCCTCGCCGAAGAGGGTGCTGGGCTCCTGGCCCTGGTACGCGATGTCCGTGTTGAGCAGGACGACCAGCGTGGCCTCGGCTTCCGGCAGGTAGAGGACCAGCGATCCGTAGCCCGGCAGGGAGCCGTTGTGCCCGATCCAGCCCTGGACGTCGAAGATGCCGAGGCCGTAGCCGGTGCCCGGGAGGGCGTCGACCACGTCGAGGCGCTGGGCCTGGGTGGCGGGGGTCAGCAGGGTCCCGGTCGCCAGGGTCTTCGCCCAACTGCGCAGGGCGGGGAGGTCGGAGATCATCGCGCCGGCCGCCCAGCCCCAGGAGGGGTTCCAGTCGGTGGAGTTCTCGACCTTCCCGGAGGCCGTCTGGTTCGTGTAGCCCTGGGCGTGCGGACTGGGGAACTCCGCGCCCGTGGGGAACAGCGTGTTCTTCAGACCGGCCGGTTCGACGACCTCCCGGTCGATGAACTTGTCGAGGGGGACGCCGCTGACCTTCTCCACCACCAGCCCGAGCAGGATCAGGTTGGTGTTGCAGTAGTAGAACTCCGCGTTCGGCTCGAAGAGGACCGGGTGCTTGAAGGAGTAGGCCAGCAGCTGCTGCGGGGTGAAGGGCTTGTAGGGGTCGCTGGTCAGCGCCTTGTAGAAGTCCTCGTCCGCCGAGTAGTTGAACAGACCGCTGCGCATGCCGGCCAGCTCGCGCAGGGTGATCCGGTCGCCGTTCGGCACGCCGGCGACGTACTTGCCGATCGGGTCGTCCAGCCCGACCTTCCCCTCGTCCACCAGCTCCAGCAGGGCGGTCACGGTGAAGGTCTTGGTCACGCTGCCGATCCGCATGTTCAGGTTCGGGGTCATCGGCGCGCCCGTGGCCTTGTCGGCGACGCCGAAGGACCGTACGTAGTCCCCCTTGCCGGGAGCGGACACGGACACGATCACACCGGGGATCTTCGCCTCCGCCAGCACCTTCTTGATCGCGGTGTCCAACTGGCTCGTGACGGCGGGGGTCAGTTGCGCGAACTCGTCCGAGGCGGCGGGGGTCGGGGTCGGCGCCGGGACCGTCGCGGCCGGTACGGGCGCCAAGGGCGCCGCGGCGTCCCAGGCGTGCACCGCGGGCGCCGCCGCGCCGACGGGTCCCATCACGAGTCCGACCGCCGCCACGACCACGGCGGCACCGCGCCGGCGTGTCGTCATGTCCGGCCTCCTCACCCGCCAAGCCAAGGAACCATCACTCCACGCTAGACCTGCGCACACGGGCGGGCGACCGGAGCCGGCGCCGGGGAATTCGTCCAAAAATCTATTCTAGAAATATCTCCGGATCGGCCAGACTTCCCGCATGACCGGTCGCACCTCCGGCCCACGGCCGGAACCCGACGAGCGGCGGACCGCCGGCTTCGGCCCGCCACCCGCGCCGTTCGCCCCACCCGCCCCGTCCGCACCGCCCACGCCGCCCACCTTGACCGCCTCACGGTCGTCCGGCGGGCGCGGTCGGCCGCGGCTGCCCCGGCCCGTGACCGCCGGCGGTGCCGTCATCGTGCTGCTCGCCGCCCTGCTCGTGATCGGCGGCGGCGCCTACCACCTCACGGTCCGCGGTCACAGCGCGGAGCCCCTGGCCGGGCCCACCGGTTCGCCCTCGGTCGACCAGGGCGACGGCAAGGGCGACGGCAAGGGCCCCGAGGCCTACGACCCCAACGCCGGCATCCGGGCGGGCGAGGCCCGGGTCTGGCTGCGCGACAATCCGGCCGAGGTGGCCGGGGCCGGGACCTCGCAGTACGGCCCGTGGCGGGTGGGCGACTCCGTGATCGGCGCGATCCCGAGCGGTTTCACCGCGTACGCGGCCGCCGACGGTCAGGAGAGGTGGAAACTTCCGCTGCAGACGCCGCTGTGCGGGATCCCGCCGGCTCCGTCCGCGAGCGGCAAGCTCGTGGTGGGACTGAAGGAAAGCTCCTCGGAGAGCTCACGGTGCACCCACCTCCAGCAGATCGACCTCACCACGGGGCGGGCCGGCTGGAAGATTCCGCTGCCGCCGGAGAACGCGTACGACAGCTCGGCCCAGTTCGAGCCGGTGATCAGCGGTGACACGGTCGTCGTCGCCCGGTCGGCCGTCATGAGCGGCTTCTCGGTCACCGACGGCCGCAAGCTCTTCGGCACGTCGAGCCCGAACGGCTGCTACCCGTACGGCTTCGCCGGAGGTTCGCGGCTGATCGCCCTCCGCCAGTGCCCCGACCCGAAGGACGTCGTCGCGCGCGGACAGGCGATGGTCGAGGAGCTGGATCCGGCCACGGGCGCAGCACGGTGGAGCTACAAGTACGCCCCGGACTGGACGGTCGGCCGGGTGCTGTCCGTCGACCCGTTGGTGGTCACCGCGCACCACAAGGACAAGAAGACCTGGAACCTCACGGCGTTCGCCGCCGACGGCACGGTCCGCTCGCAGGGCTCCCCGACCTTCGGGGTCAGCGGCCGGTGCAACGGATTCGGCCACTCCGACGGCTTCCAGGAGTGCTACGCCGTCGCGGCCGACGCCGACTCCGTCTACCTCGGCGCGGGCAAGCCCGGTACCAGCCTGGACACCGACGCCACGAACCAGGTCGTCGCCGTCGACCTGAACACCGGCAAGGAGCGCTGGCGCACCGCCGAGCAGCCGAAGGGGCGCACCATGTGGCCGCTCGCGGTCGAGAACGGCAGCATCCTCACCTACGTCACCCCCGGCAACGGTGAGGCGGGAGCGGTCGTCTCCCTCGCCGCGACCGACGGCGCCTCGCGGCCGGTCCTGCAGAGCCCGGCCGGGGCCCGCGGCCCCGAGGAGGTCTTCTACCCCCACGGCATCCGCATCGCGTGGGCGGACGGGCGGGTGTTCCTGCTCAACGGCCGGGTCTACAGCCCGGAAGCGCGCAAGGTGAGCCGCGCGATCCTGTCCTTCGGCAAGTAGGGCAGGCAGGTACCAGGAGGGACACCGTGCAGAACCCGTACCCACAGCCGCCCCATCCCGACGGGCTGTACCGGCCGCCGCCCTCGCGGGGGCCGCGGGAGCCGGACACCGGCGCAGGCCGGTTCGGCGGAAAACGTCTCGTCGTCGGGATCTGCGCCGCGACCGCCCTGGCGGTCGCCGCCGCCGCGACCGGTGTCGCACTCGGCGTCCGCGAGAACCGGGACCGCGCCTCGGCGGCGGCCGCGGCCTCGGCGGCGGACCCGACGAAGCCCCTCGTCGCGGGCTGGAAGACCGTGATCAACCCCAAGCACGGCACGGCCTTCGACGTCCCGCCCGGGTGGGAGGTCCTCGAACCCGAGGTCTTCAGCGGCCACGTGGACGACAAGGACTCGGAGAAGATCATCATCGGGCACTCGGCCCCCGCCTTCTACAAGTCCCGGTGGTGCAGCGTCGACGGCGACGGCGACGGCCAGATCTCGGACGTCCGGCTCGCCAACACCGGAACCAAGGGCGCCGGCGGCGCCAAGGACCCCGCCGACATCGCCACGAAGGAGGCGCCCACCTGGGTCTACGCCGCCTACACGCAGCCGGACAAGAGCGTGGTCAAGGCCGACAAGCCGGTGGCCTACACCACGAAGTCCGGGGTCGAGGGGAGTTACGTCAGAGCACGCTCCTCGGGCGCCGCGGCGACCGACCGCTGCGCGGGCGACGGCCAGGCGATCGTCTTCGGTTTCCGGAACTCCCGGGGCGACCTCGTCTCCTGGGACTTCTACGGCCGCACGGGCGTCCCGGGGGCCGTCGACGACGCCCTGATCATGCGCATCCTGAGCACCGTCCGCCTGGCCGGCGACCCGAAGGACCCCGGCCCCGGACCGTGATCGCCGAGGCCGCCCGCGAGGCTCGACCCGGCCTCCGGGGCCGACCGTCGCGAGGCCCGCGGCCCGGGCCGGGGGCCTGGCTCTCGCCGGGCCTTCCCTGTCCGCTCCCGAACCGCACCCTCGCCGCGGAAGATCGACGGCACCGCGAACCTCGTTGAATGGACGCAACGTCTAGTCTAATCTCGCACTCAGACGCAACGCATCGTCCAGTCTTCTGCCGGAGGTCATCCCGTGCCGAACAGAACCGACCCGACCGACCGAACCGATCGCCCCGACTCCCCCACGTCCCGTCGTGGGCTCGCGACCGCCGCCGTGGCCTTCGCCTTCTGGATCACCATGGCGGGCACCACCGCGCCCACCTCGCTCTACCCCTTGTACGGCGCGGACTTCGGCTTCTCCCCGATCACCGTCACCGTGATCTTCGCCGTCTACGCCCTCGGCGTCGTCGTCGGACTCCTCGCCTTCGGGCGCCTGTCGGACCAGATCGGGCGACGCCCCGTACTGGTCGCGGCGACCCTGCTCTCCGTCTGCGCCGCCGGGGTGTTCCTGGTCGCCGACGACGTGCCCGTGCTGCTCGTCGCCCGCGTGATCTCCGGCTTCTCCGCCGCGCTCGTCACCGGCGCCGCCACCGCCGCGCTCACGGAACTCCTCCCGCAGGAACGGGGGGTCCGGCCCGCGACGGTCGCGCTGTTCGCCAACATGGGCGGGCTCGCCTGCGGCACGCTGCTCGCCGGGATCCTGGCCGATCTCGCGCCCGCACCGCTGCGCACGCCGTGGATCGTGATGCTCGGTCTGGCGGCCATCGGACTCGTGGGCGTGGCCGCGTCCCGGGAGACCGCCGTGCACCGCTCCGGATTCGTCCTCCGGTTCCAGCCGCTCCGCATACCGTCGGAGATCCGCTCGGATTTCCTGCGCTCCGCGATGGCCGCCGGCGCCGGCTTCGCGGTGCTCGGCGTACTCACCGCCGTCACCGGCCTGTTTCTCGGTACGGTCCTCCACCGGAGCAGCCACACGCTCACCGGGCTCGTCGTCTTCATCGCCTTCGCCTGCACCGCGCTGGGTCAACTGCTGGTCCGCCGGTTCAGGCCGGGCACCGCCCTGCGGGCGGCCTGCCTGGGGCTGGTCCTCGCCGCCGCATTGATCGCGCTGGCCATGGCGGTCTCCTCGCTGACCCCTCTGCTCGTCGGCGCCGCGGTGAACGGCCTGGCCACCGGCGTGGCCATCAGCCACGGGCTCGGTGGCATCACCACCCGTGGCAACCCGCAGCACCGCGGCGCGTCGGTGTCGACGTTCTTCGCGATCCTCTACTCCATGCTCGCCGTCCCCGCGATCGGGGTGGGCGTACTGATCCGCGCCACGAGCCTGCGACCGGCCGGGACGATCTTCAGCGCAGCCGTCGCGCTGCTCGCGCTCACGGTGCTGTCGAGCCTCGCCCGCGACCGCAGGACGGCCGTGTGATCGGCCGGTCCCGTCACCGATCCGATGTGCCAGAATCGCGGCATTCGCACGAAACGAGAGGTGACCGACCATCAGCGCCGCACGGAAGACCGAAGGCCACCGCGCCCCCGCCCCCGTCGTGAGCCGCACGGGTCCACGGCGCAGTGAGAGCATCCGCGTCGCGGTGCTGAACGCCGCCGACGACCTGCTGGTCGAACAGGGCTTCGCGGCGACGACCATCGAGGGCATCGCCGCCCGGGCGGGCGTCGCCAAGCAGACGATCTACCGGTGGTGGAAGTCGAAGGTCGAGATCCTGCTCGACGCCCTGGCGGAGGACGCCCTCGAAGGGCTGGCATGGGCCGAACCGGCCGGAACCCCCGCCGAGGACCTCACCGCACACCTGCACCGCGTCGCCGACTTCTTCCAGGAACCGGCGGGCCAGGTACTCCGGGCCCTCCTCGGCAACGCGCAACTGGACCAGGACGCCGCCGCCGCGCTGCGCGAGGGGTTCCTGCTCAAGCAGCGCGAACGCGATCTGGCCGGCCTCCGCCCGATCGTCGAACGCCACACGGGCACGGCTCCGGAGGAGGAACACCTCGGCCGCCTCGCCGATCTGCTGCTGGGCCCGATCTACTACCGCGTACTCGTCTTCGGTACGCCGGCCGACAAGGAACTCAGCACGGTCGCCGTGCGGCTGGCACTGGGGCCCACGGAGCGGTGAAAGGCGAAACCCCCAGGTCACGGGGGTGAGTCCTGGGGGTTCCGGGGGGGAGCGCCGTGCGGTCCCCGAAGGGCCGGTGCCGCGCGCGGGCACCGGCACGTACGGCATCAGTAGCGCGGCTTGCGCGTGAGGATCAGTCCGCCCAGCAGGAACAGCACGCCGATCGCTCCGGCGACGACGGCGGAGGTCATCTGCGCGGGCTTGCTGCTCGCGTCGAGCACCGCGGTGACCAGCCCGGCGACGCCGCTGATGTAGCAGAAGATCGTGATGAAGATCTTGAGGTTGGGGTTCATGGGGGGCCTCTCGTATCAGGTCGGTTCTTGTTGTGCCGGGCTTGTCATGCCGCGGGGCCCGGGGAGGTTCCGGCGGCGGTGAGGCCGAGCAGCATCACCCAGGCGTCGGGGTCGGAGCGGAAGCGGTTCCACCGGTCGGCCGCGAGGGAGAGTTCGGCGAAGGACAACACCCCTGCCGCCAGCAGGGGTTCGAGGCGTTGCGGTCCGAGATGGGGAGCGAAGGCCTCGGTCGGGTGGTCGTCGTTGGTGGTGGCGAACGGGCGCAGCACGACGTCGTCGAAACCTTCCGCGCGCAGCATCCGGGTGAGCCGGCGGCCGATCGATCGGTCCCCGCCCGCCGCGCGCTGGGCGCCGGCCACCTTGGCGTGGATGCCCGCCATCTCCGGATAGGACGGTTCGGCGATGCCCCAGCAGGAGGTGTCCACCTCGGTGACGATCACCCGGCCGCCGGGCCGCAGCACCCGGCGGACCTCGGTGAGCACCTTCGACGTGTCCGGCACGTGTTGCAGGACGTACCGCAGCAGGACGGTGTCGATGCTGCCCGTCTCCAGCGGAAGGTCCGCCGCGTCGGCGACGATCAGCTCGGCGCCGGTGCCCTCGGCATGGGCCAGGAGCGTCGCGTCGATGTCGACCGCGACGATCGTGAGGCCGGGCAGCGCGGCACGCAGGCAGCGGGTGACCGCGCCCGACCCGGCCCCGAGTTCGAGCAGGGTCGAGGACTCGGTGACGCCCAGCTCGCGCAGGATGCGCAGCTCTTCGGGGAAGGACAGGGCGGCCTGTGCTTCGAGGCGGGCCAACTCGCCGGTCAGACCGCCGGTGGTGGTCCGGGCCGGATCGTACGAACCGCCCTTGAGGGTCGTGGTGTTCACCGCTTCCTCACCATCATGCTCATGCCGTGCCGGGGACGGAGGGTGACCAGGGCTTCCGGCTCGACCGGGAAGTCCTCGACGAGTTCGCACTCGACGGACTGCGTCAGCATGGCCAGGACGAGGGTCGCCTCGACCATCGCGAAGTGCTGGCCGACACAGATCCGGTCGCCGCCACCGAACGGCATGTAGAGGTGGCTGGGCAGCTCGGCGTCGATGAAGCGGTCGGGGACGAACTCCTCCGGCGCCTCCCAGTGGTCGGGATGACGGTGCAACACCCACTGACTGATGCAGATCAGGGTGCCCGGTGCGACGTCGTAGCCGCCGATGACGTCGGGGCCGGTCGCCCGCCGGGAGGTCAGCCACACCGGGGGGTAGAGGCGCATGGCCTCTTGGATGGCTCGCCGGCAGACGGGCAGGTCCACCAGGTCGGCGGCGGTCGGAGTGCGCCCCTGGAGCACCCGGTCCACCTCCTCGCGGACCCGCGCGGCCTCGGCCGGGTTGCGGTCGAGGAGGTAGAGCGTCCAGGTCAGTGACTTCGCGGTGGTCTCGTGACCGGCCATGATGATCGTCAGTACCTGGTCGCGCAGATCGGCGTCGGAGACCTGGTGGTCGGCACTCATCATCGCGTCCAGCAGGTTGGTGCTGCCGGCGGCGGCGCCGGTGGCCCGGCGGGAGGCGATGAGAGTACGGGTGACGGCGTCCAGGAAGGCGCGCGCCGAAGCGAAGCCCTGGCGACGCAGCGCCGTGTCCGTCGGATCGGGATCGTCGGCCGGGACGTAATGGCCGATGTAACGGTTCACCGCGTCCACCGCGCGGCCGAAGCCCTCACCGATTCCGTCGATGTCGGCGCCCAGGATCGCCCGGGTGATGATGCCCAGGGTCAGGGCTGTCAGATGATGGTCGACGGCGATCGGGGCGTCGCCGTCCAGGGCCGGGCGCCAGCGCTCCAGCATGTTCGTGGTGGCGTCGGTGACGACACCGTCGAACGTCCTCACCGCGCTGGGCCGGAAGGCCGGGGCGCACATCCGGCGCTGCTTCGCCCACTCCTCGCCGTCGCTGGTCAGCAGCCCGTTGCCGAGCAGCGGACGCAGCATGTGGTCGTCGGGGGTGTTCTCCTTGGTGTAGTTGGCGCCGTTCTCCTTGAGTACGTAGCGCGCGAACTCCGGCCGGTTGAGCAGGTAGACGGTGTCGCCGTCGGCGCGGTGGCAGGTGATGTCGCCGTACTCATGCGCGAGCCCGGTGACGAAGGCCAGCGGATCGTTGCGCATCTCCTGCATGTCGGCGGGGCCTTCGGGGCCGGGGGGCAGGACCAGGGTCCGTGCGGGCATGGTGGCGGTCACCTCCGTGGTGTGGCCGTTGACCGAATGCGTACACCGAATGCGTACGCAGAATTCCGAATACGTAGCAGAGGGCGCCCGATACGTAATCGGAATACGTACACCCAGGGTCGGCAATACGTATTGATTCACATATCCGAGCGGTTCTGCGGGGCGCAATCTATCGCACTCGTCCGGGGCGCTCAATACTTACTGGTGCGCACCGAAGATTAAGTCTTGGCGGAGCCTTTCCCCCATGCCAAGCTTTCGTTTGTCGCCGCCACAACACGGTGCGAGGCGATACTCGAAGGAGGAGTCCACATGTCGCTGGACCCGCAGCAGCGCGCTGAATTCGTCAACGCGTACACCAAGACGCTCATCACCGCCTGGTCGAGCGAGGAGTACGTGGCCCGCCTGAACTCGGAGCCGCGCGCCGCGCTGGCCGAGTCCGGTCTGAACGTCCCCGAGGACGCGGAGATCGTCATCGTCCGCACCCTCCCGGACGGCAAGCAGGACGGCAACCTGGACGTCCAGGTCTCCTTCTGGGAGCTCGGCCTGGCCACCGGCCGCTACGAGTTCCACATCCCGGAGACCCCGGTCGTGGACACGGCGGAGCTCAGCGAGGGCGACCTGTCCGACGTCGCCGCCGGTGGCAACTACTGCTGCTGCCCCTGCTCCTGCTGCACCTGATCGACCGCTGCGGAGAGCTCACGGCGGTTCGCGACTCCGCAGGACGACAGAACCGGTGCTGTGCGCGGGCCCTCGGCCGGACAAGGCCGAGGCCCCGCGCGGCCGGCTTCTGCCGCAGCATTCGGATCCTGTTCTCAGCGCCCCCCGCGCGTCCCCCGTGTGCGGGGTGCCTGGAATACACAGAAAGAAGAAGTCAGCATGGCGATGGATGCCCAGCAGCGTACTGAATTCGTCAACGCGTACACCAAGACGCTCATCACCGCCTGGTCGAGCGATGAGTACCGTGCCCGGCTGAAGTCGGACCCGCGGTCCGCCCTTGCGGAATCCGGTCTGACCCTTCCCTCGAACGCCGAAATCGTCATTGTCAGCGCCGATCCGGAGACCCAGCCGGACGGAAACCTCGACGTCCAGGTCGGTCTGTGGGAGGCCGGGCTCGCGAGCGGCCGCTTCGAGTTCCACGTGCCGGACGCCCCGGTCGTCGAGACCTCCGAGCTGAGCGAGAGCGACCTCTCGGGCCTCTCCGGCGGCGGCAAGGGCGGCGGCCCGACGGTTCTCACGTGCTGCTGCCCCTGCTCCTGCTGCACCTGATCACCGCCTCGTAAGGAGAGCACCGAAGTGCTGCACACCGCATCGGAAGAAGACCCTGTCGTTGTCCGGGGCCTGCGCAAGCAGTACGGCGATTCGCACGTCGTACGGGGCGTGGACCTGACCATCCACAAGGGAGAGGTGTTCGCCCTGCTCGGGCCGAACGGCGCGGGCAAGACGACGACCGTCGAGATCCTCGAAGGGGTCCGGCAGCGGACCGGCGGCGACGTGCGGGTGCTCGGATGCGATCCGGCCGAGGACAGGCGGGACTGGCGGGCACGCATCGGTGTCGTGCCCCAGTCCACGGGCGCCTACACCGATCTCACCGTGCGCGAGGTCGTGGAGCACTTCGCGGCGCTGTATCCGGCGCCGCTGCCCGTGGGCCAGGTCATCGACATGGTCGGGCTGGGCCAGCACGCCAAGAAGCAGACGACGGCGCTGTCCGGCGGCCAGCAGCGGCGCCTGGACGTGGCCGTCGGGGTGATCGGTGACCCCGAACTCATCTTCCTCGACGAACCCACCACCGGGTTGGACCCGGTGGCTCGTCGAGAAGCCTGGGACCTGGTGCAGTACTTCGCCGACCGTGGGCGGACGACCGTACTCACCACGCACTACCTGGACGAGGCCGAGGCGCTCGCCCAGCGCGCGGCCGTCATCGTCGACGGGAAGGTCGCGGAGGTCAGCCGGGTGTCCGAACTCGGCGGACGGGCCGACACCTCGACGACGGTGTCCTTCCGGATGCCGCCGGAACTGGTCGGACGGACCCTGCCGGCCCTGCCCGCCGAGGTCACGGTCGAGCGGGACGGAAGCAAGGGTGACGGCATCGTCAGCATCCTGACCAGGACCCCCACCGCGGTCCTCCTGGTGCTGCTGGCCTGGGCCGACGAGGCCAGGGTGCGGGAGCTGCCCGAGCTGCGCGTGCACCGGCCGACGCTCGAGGAGATCTACCTCGACCTGATCAGCAGGAACCGCGACGCAAAGGCAGGAACCCCGTGACCGTGTCCGACGCCCCCTCCGTCCCTGCCCGCACGACCGCGCGGCCCGACGCGACCCCCACGACCGCCACGACCGCCGAAGCCGGCGGACACCGCGCGCCCCGCCGTACGCCGGGCGTCTGGCGGGCCTCCGTCGCGCGCTCCTCCGTGGAGCTCAAGAGCTTCTTCCGGAACAAGCAGTCGCTGATCTTCACGCTGATGTTCCCGGTCCTGATGCTCCTGGTCTTCGGGTCGATCTTCTCGGGCAAGGTGGCGGGCACCGACACCGACCTCAAGCAGGTCTTCATGGCCGGGATCATCGCGTCCGGCGTGATGAGCACCGCCTTCTCGGGTCTCGCGATCAACATAGCCATCGAGCGCGACACCGGTACGGTCCGTCGGCTCGCCATGACGCCGATGCCCAAATCGGCCTACTTCATCGGCAAGTTGGTGCGCGTGGTGGTCACCACCGTGCTGGAGACCGCACTGCTGATGGCGATCGCCGTGACGGCCTTCGGCCTGCCGCTGCCCTCCACCGCGCAGCGCTGGACGACGCTCGGGTGGGACCTGGCGCTGGGCACGGTCGCCTGCGCCCTGCTCGCCGTGGCCTACAGCGCGATCATCCCCAACAGCCGGTCGGCCGCCGCCATCGTGACCCCGGTCTTCATGGTCACGCAGTTCATCTCGGGTGTGTTCTTCCCCTTCAACCAACTGCCCTCCTGGATGCAGACCCTCGCAGCGTTCTTCCCCCTCAAGTGGATCGCCCAGGGGTTCCGGTCGGTGTTCCTGCCGGACTCCTTCGCCGTGGTGGAGCCTGCCGGCACCTGGGAGCTCGGCAGGATCGCCCTGGTCCTGGCGCTCTGGTCGCTGGCCGGACTCGTGCTCACCGCGATGTCGTTCCGCTGGCGCGGCCCGCGCGTCAACTGACCCAGACAGGAACCGCCGTGTCCTCAGCCACCCTTCGCCTCCCGGGCCACCTCGCTCATCCGTTCTCGCCGACCGGACGGGTGGACCCCCACCCGGCGTACCGGTGGCTGCGGACGTATGCCCCGGTGTACCAGGACCCCGCCACCCGGATGTGGCTGCTGACCAGCCACGCGGACTGCTCGGCGGCGCTTCGGAGCGACGCCTTCTCCGCGGCCCAGGGACAGCAGGGTCGCGCCCGGGACGACGCCCTCCCCCCGTCCATGCTCACCACCGACGCGCCCGACCATCACCGACTGCGCGCCCCGGGAGGCCTGTTGCTCGGCCCCGAGGCGATCCGGTCGGTGGCGGACGGGATCGGCCGTGAGGTCGACGCCCTGCTGGAGCGGACGGGTGGTCGGCCGGGAGAGCTGGACGCCGCGACCGGCATCGGAGAGCCCCTGGCCACCGCCGTCTACGCACGGCTCTTCGGGCTGGAGGACGCCGAGCGCCCGCGCTTCGAGGAGCTGGCCCGCGCGGTCTCCGTCAACCTCGACCCGATGGCGGGACCGGCCACGGCCGCCGCGGGCCGGGCGGCCATGGGCGAGCTGAGCCGCTACCTGGACGCGGTGGCGCGCCGCCACGCCGAGACCGGATTCGACTGCCCGCTGTCGCGGCTGGCCGCCGACGACCGGCTGACCCGGCCCGAGATGCTCGGCATCCTGGGCCTGGCCGTCGTCGGCGGCTGGCAGCCGTTGGCCGAGACGGTGGGCAACGCCCTGTACTGGCTGCTGCCCCGCCCGGCGGCGGTGGAGTACCTGCGGCGGGCCGGCGACCGTGCGGCCCGCACCGCCGTGGACGAGCTCCTGCGCCTGGAGGCCCCGATCCCGTTCACCGCGCGCGTCACCACCCGCGAGGTGGAACTGCCCGGCGGCCGGGTGCCCGCCGGCGCCCGGGTGCTGGCCGTGCTCGCGGCCGCGAACCGGGATCCGGCGGTCTTCGAGCGCCCCGACGAGCTGCTCCTGGACCGGTCCCCCAATCCCCACCTGGCCTTCGGCGGTGGGCCGCACTTCTGTCTGGCGGCCGTACTGGTCCGGCAGACCGGGGCCCTGCTGCTGCCCCGGCTGCTACGCCGCTTCCCGGGCGTCGCGGCCCACCAGGACCGCGCCCGCTGGGACGACCGCGTGCTGCCGCGCCGCCTCGCGGAGTACCCGCTGGAACTGGGCCCGCACCGGCCGGACGCCCTCGCCCGGAACACGCACGACGACATGGAGGCCTGATGCGAACCGACGTCCTCGTCGTGGGCGCGGGAATCAGCGGTTTGACCTGCGCGAGCCGCCTCACCGAGGCAGGCCTGCGCGTCGTCGTCCAGGAGAGCCGCGCACGGGTGGGCGGACGCATCCGCACGTTCCGTCCGGCCGACGGCGGGCCCGCCCTCGAACTCGGCGCACAGGTGGTCCACGGCGCCCGCAACCCGGTCCACGCCGTCATGGGCGGCGACCGCATGGAGACCGTGCCGCGCGACGTCGCGGCCCGGGTGGTCGAGGACGGCGTCACGGCGGACATGGGCGTGCTCGCCCGTGGCCGACGCGGCCCGTGGGCGCTGGAGGCCGAGCTGAACGCGGCACTGACCGATGCGGACGTGTCGGTCGGTGACCGGTTGCGTTCCCGGTGCGCCGACGCCGCCGAGGAGCGGGCGGCACGGGAGTGGTACCGGCAGAACTGGGCCGCGGACCCGGACGAGGTGAGCGCCCCGGCCGTGGCCGCCGCGCACCGCGCGGATGCCGTCGGCGGCGGCGAGTACGCGGTGAGCGGCGGTTTCGACCGGCTCCCCGAGCAGCTCGCGCGGAGCCTCGACGTACGCCTCGGCTGCCCGGTCGACCTACTCGACTGGTCCACGGGGCAGGTCCGGGCCCACGGCGCGCAGGGCGTGCTGCGGGCCGGTGCGGCGGTCGTCACCGTTCCCCCGCAGGTGGTCGTGAGCGGCCGGCTGCGGATCGGCGGGCTGCCCGCGACCAAGTGGCAGGCGGCGAAGGACCTGCCGGCCGGTGACGGCTACTGCGTGGTCGTCACCCTCTCCGCCCCCGCGCCGGAGTCCGCGGTGGTGTTCGACGTGGACGGGTCGGGCGGATTCACCCGCAGCCGGGCCGGACGGCCGGAGGTACTGATCGTGGCCAAGGCCGGAGCCGCCGCCGCCGTACGGGCCGCCACGCGCGAGAGCGACGGCCTGACGGCACTCCTGGCCCGGTCCCTGCCCTGGACCCGGTCGGCCCGGGTGCTGGCCACCGAGGCGGCCGACTGGGGGAACGACCCCTGGTCGGGCGGAGCGTTCACGGCCCCCCGGACCGGCGCGCGCGACGCGGCCGTCCTGTGGGCCGAACCGATCGAGAACACCCTGTTCTTCGCCGGAGAGGCGACCGTATGCGGCCGTGAACTGCCTTGGGTGCAGGGGGCGATCGCCAGTGGCGAGCGCGCGGCCGCGCAGATCCTGTCGGGAGTGGCACGATGACCGTACGATCCGGGGCCGGACGGCCGGGGCGGGAGCGCGCCGAAGGGGCGTACTCCCGGACGGTGCATTCCGGCTGGCATCTGGTGGCCTTCCTGTCCGAACTCACCGCCGAGGTGACCCCGCTGGCGATCGGGCCGCGCCGCCTGGTGGCGGTCCGCGACGGTGACGACGTACGCCTCTTCGACGCGAACTGCCCGCACCGGGGCGCGCACCTCGGATACGGCGGCATGCTGGACGGCACCTGTCTGGTGTGCCCCTTCCACGGCAAGCGCATCGCTCTCGGCGACGGGGGAAAGCGCTGGTCGGTCGCCGAACATCAGGTGATCCGGGCCGGTGAGGCGGTCTTCGCGCGACTCACCGACACCGCGCGGGACGACCGCGGGTTCGAGAAGGTGATCAAGGAGATCGCCGTCAGCCATCCGCTGGTCGAGGCGGTCGTCCTGCCGGTCGCCGCCCCGTCCGGTCTCGTCATCGAGAACGCCTTCGACACGGACCACTTCACCGCCCTGCACAAGGTCGAGGCCGTCGAAGGCATGGACATCGTGCCCACCGAGAACGGCGAACTGGCCATCGAGGGCACGTTCCCGATGCGCAACTCCCCCTGGAAGAGCGATCTCGCCCGGGCGGAGGCCAAGTGGCGGGCGATGCGCAGCGGTGACACGCGGCCGGCGTACGTACCGCGGTTCTACGCGCGGGCCTTCAGCCCCGGCCTGGTGGTCACCGAGTTCGGGCCGCCCGGACAGGTGCACGTCCTGGTCACCGGAGCCACGCCCACCCCGGAGGGATGTGTCGCCCGGGTGGCGGTCGGCGTCGTCCCCGGCCGGGAGAGCGACCTGCGGATGTTGATCGTCGGCAGCGAACGCGCCCTCGCCGAGGACCTCGCCGTCTGGGAGCACCTGGATCCGCACGCGCCCGTGCGCTACGACGCCCGGGACGAGCCGGTGATCGCCTTCCGCGAGTTCTGCGAAGGCTTCGAGGAAGTGAACTGATCATGAACCAGCTGTCCGTCCGCACGTCCGGCAGCGGCCCGGCCGTGCTGTGGATCCACGGCTACACCATGGACTCCAGCACCTGGGAGCCGCTCTGGGAACTCCTGCCCGGCTGGCGGCACATCGGCGTCGACCTGCCCGGCCACGGCGGCTCCGACCCCATCCCCGCCGGGCTGACCCTGCCCGCTCTGGCGCGGCAGATCGCCGACATCGTCCGCGCCGAGCGGGCCCACCGGATCGTCTCGCTCTCGTACGGTTCGTCCGTCGCGCTCCAGTTGGCCATCGACGAACCCGAGCTGGTGCACGCCCTGGTGGCCGCCGCGCCCACGCTGGCCGGCGCGGCCCCGGACGCCGACGCCCGGCGGCGCTACCAGCAGCTGATGATGCTCAAGCCGCTCGCCGGCCCCGGGGAGCGGATGGCCGATCTGTGGATGGCCTCGCCCCCCGACATCTTCCGCGGCACCGAACGGCATCCGGAGCTCCGCGCCGCGCTGCGCTCGGTGATCGTCAGGCATTCCTGGGCGGAACTGGACAGCGGCGCCATGATGACGCTGTCCGCACACCGCCACAGCCCGGCGGACCTGGCCCGCATCCAGGCCCGGACCCTGGTGTTCATCGGCGACGAGGACATGCCCGCCTTCGTCCGCAACGCCGAACTGCTGCGCGACAACGTCGCCGACTGCGAGGTCGTGACGCTGCCCCGGTCCGGCCATCTGCCGCTGCTGGAGCGGCCCGAGGCCGTCGCGGCCGACCTCGCGGCCCACCTGCTCCGAGCCGGGTGAGCCACCGACCCGGCTCACGGGTCCCCCTCATGCCGATGGCCCGCGGACCTCCGTCCGCGGGCCATCGGCATGAGGTGTGCGTCAGCGTTCGGAGGAGGCTTCGGGGCCGTGCGCCGTACGGAACCGCCGCACCATCAGCGCGTGGCCCGGGCCGGCGGCGGCCTCGTACGCGCCGAGGGCGTTGACCCGCTCCACGGTGGAGGAGCCCAGCTCGGCCCGCAGGTCGGGCGAGCGGGAGAGCAGGAACATGCCCTCCTCCGTGTAGCCCTCGTCCAGCCAGCCCTGCCACAGGGCGTCCCGGTCCTGCTCCTG
Source organism: Streptomyces sp. NPDC048331 (assembly GCF_043201215.1). NCBI lineage: Bacteria > Bacillati > Actinomycetota > Actinomycetes > Kitasatosporales > Streptomycetaceae > Streptomyces > Streptomyces sp. NPDC048331. Next base: position 28,544 of record NZ_JBICYT010000010.1, read on the forward strand.
CCCGGCGAAGTACGCGGTGCTCCGCTCCCTCGGTGCGGTGGGCGGTGCGGTGTCCGGCACGGGAGCGGCACGCAGGACGATCCGCCGCCCGCCCAAGTAGGCGATCCGTAGGCCCTTGCGGATGCAGAAGACCAGCGCCTCGGCCGCGGTGTCGACGACCGGCTCACCGCGGTCGTTGAGCGAGGTGTTGCACACGATCGGCACCCCGGTACGGGCATGGAACGCCCCGATGGCACGGTGCAGGAGCGGGTTGGCCGCCGCGGTGAGGACCTGGTGGCGCGCCGATCCGTCCAGGTGCACGATCGCCGGTACCGCGTCGCGTACCTCCGGCCGTACCTGGACGGTCTCCAGCATGTACGGGGACGGCCGATCGCCGTCGAACCAGTCCGGGGCGTACTCTGCCAGCACGATCGGGGCGACCGGGCGCCACCACTGCCGCTGCTTGTACGCGTTGAGCAGGTCCTTGACCTTCGTCGACCGGGGGTCGCCCAGCAGGCTGCGATGGCCGAGTGCCCGGGGGCCGAGCTCGGCGGCGCCGTCCACCCAGGCGATCACGCTGTCGTCGAGGTCCTCGGCGAACCGGTCGGGCGAGAAGTCCCCGACCTCCTCGATCCACGGGGCGAACTCCGCCAGCGCGGCGTCCACGTCGCGCAGTTCGTTGCCGTGGTAGGCGGAATCGATCAGGATGTCGGCGCCGTCCAGGGCGCCGGTGCCGTACAGGGCGAGCAGCCCGAGTCCCAGCGCCTGGCCGGAGTCGTTGGCGCAGGGCGGGGTGAGCAGCCCCTTGAAGCCGAAGTGGTCCATCAGCAGGGAGTTGGCGGGGCAGTTCAGCGCGAAACCGCCGCTCGTGGAGAGGTAGGCGTCCTCCGCGCGTACGCCGCCGATCGCCAGCAGCCGTTCGACGTTGCGGACCGCGACCAGCTCGCAGCACCGTTGGACGACCTCCATGACGGCGCTCTGCAGGTTCTCCTCGTCGGTGAACTCCCGGTCCGGCTCCTGGCCCGCGAGCTGCCGACGGGCCTCGGTCACGATCGTCGCGACCACCCGGTGGGCCGCCTGCCACGGTGCCCGTCGCCCGCCGTACAGCTCGACGCCGGCCATGACGGCCTCGACATCGAGGTCGATCCGGGTCCGGCAGGCCGAGGCCAGGGCCATGAGGGTGCCCGGCTCCTTGCCGAAGATCGTCTCGGCCGCCGTGTAGAGGGGTCCGGGGGATTCCACCGGGGCGAAGGCCAAGCGCCCTTGGACGGAGACGCACCCGGCGTACCAGGCGCTCTTGGTCTCCCGGTCCTGGACGAAGTCGGGGCCGCCGTCCACGGCCATCGCGATGACGGTCTCCCGCTTGAACAGCGCGCTGTCCATCAGCAGGCCGCCGAAGAGATGACCGAGGCTGTGGAGCGGGAAGTCCTCGGCGCCGGCCGGGACGGGGATCTCGGCGTGGCCGGGCAGGCCCGGGGTGCCCCAGGAGGCGCTGATGTCGGACAGGTCGAGCCCTTCGGTGGCGAGCAGTCCGTTCAGGAACGCCTCGGCCCGGGCGGGGGTGTAGAGCGGCTGATGATGGTGCTTGTGGCCGCTGACGCGTTCGAGTTCCCAGACGCGCACCAGTTCCACGGCCCGACCGGTGCGTCGCCACAGTGCGACGTTCTGGTCGTGACGCGCGGACAGCACGGCGGTGGGACCCGGCGGTGTCAGGTAGCCGGAAAGGAAGTACTCCACGTCATGCCGATCAGCCACGGCACTGCTCCTCTGCTTGCTGTCCGGGTGTGTTCATCGGGGTGATCAGGAGGCGCCGGGACGATCGCAGCGGCGCAGCCCGACCGCGTTCCCGGGGCCGACCGGCATCCGGCGGGCCCACTCCCGTGCCTCTTCCTCGGTGGCCACGTCGATCAGCCACAGGCCGCCGAGTTCCCGTTCGCCCGGTGCGGCGCGGTCCTCGCCGGCCGCGCCGTCGGGGCGGGCCAGCCGTGCGCCGTACCGCACCCGCACCCCCGCTTCGGCGAGGTCACGGCCGTAGGCGCGGTTCGCCTCGTACCGTTCCTGACGTTCGGCCGGCGACATGTCGTCCCATGCGCGTTCTTCGCCGTAGACGAGCAGTGCGAATTCCATGAAGGGTCCCTTTCTCACGACACCTGGCGGCTGGCCAGGCGGGCGAACAGGCCGTTCTCGTCGGCGAGCAGTTCCTCGTAGCGGCCCTGCTGCACGATCCGTCCCTGGTCCAGCACGATGACCTTGTCGGCGTCGGCCACCGTCGACAGCCGGTGGGCGATGACGATCCGGGTGGCGCTGAGCTTTCGGGTGCTCTCCGCGACCAGTCGCTGGGTCGGGTTGTCCAGGGCGCTGGTGGCTTCGTCGAAGAAGACGATGCGGGGCCGGGCGACCAGGGCGCGGGCGATCATGAGCCGCTGGCGCTGTCCGCCGGAAAGGGTGTTGGTCCCTTCGGAGAGCACGGTGTTCATGCCCATGGGCATGGCCGAGATGTCGTCGGAGATGCCTGCCATCGAGGCCGCCACCCAGGCGTCGTCCAGGGTGTGGCTGCTGCTGCCGATGATGTTGGCCTTGATGTCGCCGGCGAGCAGCGAGCCGTTCTGCAGCACGACGCCGCACTGTCGGCGGACGGCCGAGACCTCCAGCTCCGCCAGGTCCTGCCCGTCGTACAGCACCGTGCCCGACACGGGCTGCTCGAAGCCCAGCAGCAGCCGCAGCACGGTGGACTTCCCGCTGCCCGAGGCCCCGACGATGGCGACGAACTCGCCGGGTGCGATGGACAGGGTGACGTCGTCCAGCACCAGCGGTCCGTCGTCGCCGTAGCGGAAGGAGACCCGGCTGAGGTCGAGCCGGCCGGACAGGTCACCCGGGGCGGCCTTGGACTGGTCGACCTCCGGGGCCGTCTCCAGGATCGGGCGCAGCTTCTCCAGGAGCGGTACGACGCCCATCGCCGTGATCGCGGCCGAGGTGAACTGCAGGCTGGAGGCCAGGAGAAGGTTGAAGGCCGCGAAGAAGGAGAGGAAGGCCGCGATGGGCACCTGGCCCTGGAGCGGTCCGCCGATCACCGCGAAGATGATGACCGAGCACACCAGCGGGAAACCGGCGTTGAAGGTCGTCACGATGTTCTGCACCCGCCGGGACGCGGCGGCCAGGCTGCGACCCTTGGCCAGTTCCGAGGCCCACACGCCGAACACCCGGTCCTCGGCGGCGGTGACCCTGAGCTTGGGGACGGCGGTGAGCAGTTGGAAGACCCGCGAGGACAGCTTCTGCTCGTGCGCGTACAGCTTGCGCTGCCAGCGCACCTCGATCCGTCCGGCCACCAGCGCGAACACCGCTCCGACCAGCACCAGCACGGTGGCCAGCACCGCGAGCCGCAGGTCGTAGAAGTAGACGAGGACGAGGTTGGCGGAGCCGGTGATGAAGCCCAGGGTGGCGCTGGTCATCATGCCCGAGAGCATTTCCTGGGCGGCGCTCACACCGAGCACGGTGGTGCCCAGTTCCCCGGTGGAATAACGGGTGAAGAAGGAGGTGGGCAACGACAGCAGCTTGGTCCAGACGCCCACCTGCATGGCGGCCGTGGAACGGCTCTCGATGCGTAGGACGGCGATGTTCTGAACGATGGACAGCGCCGCGACGACCAGGGCCGATCCGATCACCACGAGCGAACCCTGGACGATCAGCCCGCGCTGGGCCTGCGCGACGAAGGTGCCGAGGACCTGCCCGGTCATGACGGGGACCAGCAGGCCGACCAGGGCGGCCAGGGCCGCCGTCCAGGCGAACATCCACAGGTCGCGCCGGTTGCTGCGGATACCGAAGCGCAGCAGGCCGCTGATCGACCGGACCGCGGAGGGCAGCGGCTGGTAGAGCATGACGGCCTTGGTCTGCAACTCCTCGGCGAGCTTGGCGGTCACCTCGGTGATCTTGCCCGCTTCGGTCATCACGTAGCGGCCGCCGATGGGCAGCAGCGCCACCGGCCGGTCGCCGACCTTGCGGTAGCCGATCGCCGGGCCGAAGTCCGTCCTCCACCACTGGCCGTCCAACCGGATGGCACGCGTGCGGACGCCGGAGGCGTGGGCGATGGACTGGAGGTCGTCCAGGTTGCGGCCGTGACCGCTGCCGACCAGCGGGGCCTTGACGGCGAAGCCCTGGTGCGCGGCGACCAGCCGGGCGGCCGCCAGCGTCGGCGGGTCCGCGGCGACGTCCGCGAGCCGGATGCGGGCCTCGGTGTCGTGCAGGACGGCCTCGAAGCTGCGGGCCGTGGTGGCCAGGGTGCCGGCCTCGCGGGCCTGGCGGACGTCGAGGGCCTCGCGTTCGAGGCCGCGCTGGCCCTCGATGCGGCGGTCGACGGTGTAGAGCAGGCGGGTCGCGTGGGCGAGCAGCAGGCCCCAGAGGGCTCCCTCGTCGAGCAGTTCCCGCGAGGAGCGGGCCCGCAGCCGGGCCGGGGAGTCGGCGATCAGCCAGTCCCGCTGGGTGAGGCAGGTGTCCATGCCGGTGGTGAACCGCCCGGAGACGCCCTCGCCCAGCTCGACCGAGCCCTCCTCCACCCGCACCCACCGGACGCCGTCCACCGAACGGACGGCCTGCCCCGCGGCGAGCGCGGTGGGCCCGTCGGTGGACAGCGGTACGAACTCACGGGGCGGCAAGGTGTCGCGCAGAGCCTGGGCGAGGGCCACGATGCCCTGTTCCAGGCCGTCCAGGAACTGCTGGACCGCGTCCCCGTAGGCCTCGGCGGACAGGGCGCGCACCGCCAGCCCCGACGGGGTGTCGCACGCGGCGCGGCGGGTCGAGAGGCCTTCGAGGTGGGAGAGCGGCAGGTACGACAGCACGGTGTCGGGCACCGGCCGGCCGACGATGCCGTGTCGCGGGCCGGACGGTGAGCCCATGAGCAGGGCTCCGGCCTCCACGCGGGCCAGGAAGTTCCAGCGCCCGGTGGGCACGCCGTCCACCAGGCGTACGGCGAACAGGTCCACGGCGCCGGCTTCCACCAGCAGCACGCGGCGTACGTCGTCCAGGACGGTGAACGGGTCGGTGTGGAGGTCGGCCGGGGTGGCCGCGTCGGTGAAGAACGGCGCGAACGCAGAGGTGATCACAGGTCGCCCCCTTCGGCGGTGCGAACCGAATCGATGAGACCGGCGTAGTGGCCGCCGCGGGCCAGCAGCTGCTCGTGGGTGCCGCGTTCGGCGATCTGCCCCTTGTCGAGCACGATGATCTCGTCGGCGTCCCGCACGGTGGACAGGCGGTGGGCGATGGTGAGGCAGGCGCATCCACGGCGGCGCAGGTTGTCCATGATGACCCGTTCGGTCTCGGGGTCCAGGGCGCTGGTGGCCTCGTCCAGGATGAGCAGCGTGGGCTGGGTGGCCAGGGCGCGCGCGAGCTCCAGGCGTTGGCGCTGGCCACCGCTGAAGTTGCGGCCGCCCTCCCAGACCATGGAGTGCAGACCGCCGGGGCGGGCCATGACCGTCTCGAAGATGGCGGCGTCGTGCAGCGCGGAGACGATGACGTCGTCGGGGACGTCGTCGTTCCACAGCGCGAGGTTGTCCCGGACGCTGCCCTCGAAGAGGGAGATGTCCTGGTCCACGTAGGCGACCGAGGCGGCGAGCACGGTGCGCGAGATCTCCTCGCGGGGACGGCCGTCGAGCAGGATGCGGCCCGACCACGGCGCGTACAGACCGGTGAGCAGCCTGCCGAGGGTCGACTTCCCGCTGCCGGAGCTGCCGACGACGGCGATCCGGCGGCCGGGGACCACGGAGAAGGACAGGTCCTTGATGAACGGCGCGGCCAGCGGGCTGTAGCCGAAGGTGACGTCCTCGAACTCCAGGTGCCCGTCGAGCCGCCCGGTGCGGGAGGGGTCCTCGGGGACGTCGAAGGAGGTGTCGGCCGGGTAGTGCTCGACGTCGTACAGCCGCTTGATGTCGGCGGTGACGTCCTGGAGCCGGCCGCCGAGATTGGTGAGTTGGGTGACCGGGCGGCTGAGCGCGGCGAGCAGGGTCTGGAAGGAGACCAGGATGCCGACGCTGATCGCGCCGTCCACCACCCGCTGCCCGCCGACCAGCAGGATCAACCCGCTGTTGAGGGAGGCGAGCATCGGGGGCACCACGATCAGCACGGCGGTCGGTACGCCCAGTTGCTGCTTCGCGGAGATGACCTTGGCCAGGAAGCCCGCCCAACGGCTGAAGGCGTCGGGTTCGGCTCCGGTGGCCTTGACCGTCTCGATCTGGCTGAGGGTGGTGAAGGTGGTCGCCGTGAGGTTGCCGCGGTCGGTGCGCAGCGCCACCACGGCGTCCGTGCGGGCCCGGGCGACCCAGCGCAGCACCACGATGTTCAGCAGTGCCATGCCGACGCCGATGGCGCCGAGGAGGATGTCGAAGTGGATCAGCAGGGCCGCGTAGAACACCACCAGCACGAGGTTGACGACGGTGAGGGCGAGGTCCCGGGAGAGGATCTCGGCCACGACGTCGTTGCCCGCGACCCGGTTGGCCACCTCGGCGGGACGCCGCTGCATGAAGAAGTCGACCGGGAGCCGCAGGAGATGGCGGAAGAAGCGGGCCGAGGAGACCAGCCCCATCCGGATCTCCAGGCGCAGCAGGTAGTGCCGCTGCACGGAGGTGAGGACGAAGACGCACAGCGCCGTGAACATCATGGCGAGCAGCAGGGGCACCAGGTACCCCGCCGAGCCTCCCGCCAGCACCCGGTCGATGAAGACCCGGGTGAACGCGGGGGTGGCGATGCCCGGGACGACCAGCAGGGCGCTGGCCATCAGCACGAGCGGGAGGGCCCGCCCCGACGGCAGCCGACGCGACAGCAGCGCGGCGCCGACCTTGGTGCGGGTACCGCCGCGGACGAAGTCCGGGCCGGGCTCGAAGGACAGGACGACGCCGGTGAAGCCGGAGTCGAACTCGTCCCAGGCCATCAGTCGGGGCCCGCCGGCCGGGTCGTTGACGGCCACGACGGTCTTGCCGTACTGGGTGCGCACGCCCTCGACGACCAGGAAGTGCTGGAAGGCCCAGAAGATGATGACCGGGCGGTCGAGGTCCTTCAGGTTCTCCGCCTCGGTCTGGTAGCCGCGGGCGGTCATGCCGTACTGGCGGGCCGCCGCCAGTACGGTGGCGGCGTTGGCGCCGTCCCGGGACACCCCGCACACGCCGCGCAGTTCTTCGAGCGGGACGTGGCGTCCGTAGTGGGCGAGGATCATCGCCAGGGAGGCGGCGCCGCACTCCACCGACTCCATCTGCATGACGGTGGGGACCTTGTGGCGCCAGGGCCGCATGCGGGGCAGCGGGATCCGCCGGCGCCGCGCGCCGGGCCGGTCGGGTCCGCTCGTGTTCTGCGCCGGGGGCCTGGCCGGAGGCTCGGCCGGGGGCCTGGCCAGGGTGCTCTGCGTCATGGCGATGTCCCCTCAGCGTCCGAGGATCAGATTGAACGGGGTCTGTTTGCCGAGATTGATCGTCGCGGACACCCCCACCTGGGTGGTCAGCGCCGTAGGGGGGCCGCTGGTGTTGGACCAGGCGAAGCCGGAGCGGGTGTTCTCGTCGCGGACCAGGTCCACGACGACCAGCCGGGGCGCGGAGCCGGAGGCGAACTGCCGGGCCGCCAGCTCGCCGCCCACCAGGCCGGACAGGGCCTCCGACGTCAGCGGGTAGGGGCTGACGGAGGTGACGGTTCCGCGGAGCAGGCCGAAGGCGGCCGGCGGGGCCGTGGACACGGCCAGGTCCACCTTGTTGCCCGGGAAGAGCCGGGCGGCCCGGTCGGCCGGCACGAACACCATGGCGATCATGCGGTCACCGGAGACGTCGGTGCGCTCCACGGTGAGGACGGCGGAGCCGACGTCGATCATCTGCCCGTCGCTGACCGCCAGCCCGACCACGTGGCCCGCGAACGGGCTGGTGATCCGGCGGATCTGACCGGCGGGATCCTGCACCTCGATGACCGTCTGCCCGGCGGTGACCGTGCCGGTGGGCTGGGTGAGCACCCGCTGCACCATGCCCGAGAAGGGACTCTGCACCTGTGCCGTGCCGCCCGGGCGGGTCAGCAGACCCGGCGCGCTCACACTGATCAGCAACTGACCGGCGAAGGCCCAGATCACCGCGGCCGTCATGGTGATCATGACGACGAACAAGGCGATCCAGCCGCGTGGCGCCGCCAGCAGGGTGGGCGAGTCCAGCTCGTCGGGCTCGCGCATCCGCTGGAGCGCCTTGAAGCGGAACATCATGACTGCTCCTCCTCGCGTGGGACGCCCGCGCTGTGCCGCAGCGTCCGGGGGCGGCTGCCGACGACGAGTTCGCCGACCGCGCCCTCGGAGTGCCGGTCCAGGCCCGAGGCGGCCGCGAACTCGTCCGCGTCGCCGCCGCCGAGCCCGCACACCGCCAGGCCCATGGCCGTTCCGACCAGGTAGAGGGTCTGGTAGAGCACGCCGACGTGCTTGAGGACGAGGGAGTAGGCGACGGTCTCGTACTTCCACATCACCCGCCCGAAGCGCGCCGCGACCAGCAGCGTCACCTGGGGAGCGGAGTCCATCAGGGCGCTGCCCCGCGCCGACTCCACCAACGCGGCCGTGGCGGGGCCCGGTTCGGCCACCAGCTCCAGCTCGTGCCGGTCCGGCGCGTAGTGCCACAGCCCCGGCTCGGCGCCGACGCACTCGGTGATGAGCGGGTAGACCTCCAGCTCGTGGACGGAGCCGCCGGACGGGTAGGGCCGGTCGGCCAGCTCCTGCCCGTCACCGCCGGTGAAGGTCTGCCGCAACCGCATGCTGCGGTGGAGCAGTTCGCCCAGCTGCTCCAGGGTGATCGGCGCGTCCGCGTCGTGCTCGCGGATCGACCTGCGTCGTTCCAGCACCTCGCTCAACGAGGCCTCGCTCTTCGCGCGGGCGTCCAGGTCGGGGACGGCCAGGGCGATCCGCCGGCCGGGGAAGGGCTCCCGGGACGCCGGCTCGGGGCCGAAACGCTCCCCCAGCGGGTACGTGCCGCCGTAGCCGGTGACCGTACGCGGACCCCGGGTGCGGGAGTGGAGGGCAAGGTCGGCGGCGGACCATTGGGCGAGCCGCCGCTCGACGGTCTCCGGGTCGTGTTCCGGGCCGCCGGTGACGAGGAGACCACCGGCCGCGAACAGCCGCAGCACCTGCGACACGGCCGTGTCCGGGAGCCCGGCCGCCTTCGCCGCCCCGGTCGGGCCGTGCCAGGCGGCGAGGACACCGAGCAGTCCGGCGGCGGCCGGCGCGAGCTCCAGCGCGAACGGGCTGCCGGGCGCGCGCACCACCAGCAGCCCGCCCTCGGCGGTCGCGGTGGCGAACCTGGACAGTTTGACGAGCGCGTCGGCGGCCGGCGCGGCGGGGAGCGCGAGGCGGCCGCGGCCGACCTGGCGCAGCCGGGCGATCGGCTCACCGTCGAGCTGTACGGCGCGCTCCGTCATGCCTGCGGCGTCGAGCTTGTGCAGCAGCATGTGCAGGCGCAGCAGGCCGAATTCCCCGTCGTGCGCGGTGACGAGGGGGGCGAGCCGGTCCTCGGCGTGGTCGTCGGCGGCGAGGGCGGTCAGCACCGCCAGCAGTCCGGGAGTGGTGTCCGGCAGCGCGACGGCGCCGGCCGGGGCCGACAGGATCCAGGCCCCGGGGGCCGTGGCTCCGGCCTGGCCGGGGGCCTGCGCGAGCGTCGCGTCCCGCCGCAGCCGCAGGACCGCGTGAACGGTCCGGGCCGGATGGTCCGGGTGAGCCAGGTGCTGCGGGTGCTGCGGGTGGGCTCGGTCGGTCTGCCCAGTCGTCATGATGTCCGTCCGGCCGGGTCTAGAAGAAGACATTCCAGGGATTCATCTCGTCCTCGGTACGCGGCTGTTCCAGCTGCCCGGTGCGGGTCGGGACCTCGTAGAGCCGACCGGGGCCCAGGCGCCGCCAGAAGTGCCGCATGCCGGGGGCGATGACCTTGACCACGCACAGGTCGAGATCGGGGCGGGTCTGGTCCAGCACGATCACCTCGATGCCGGCGGCCTCGGCCCGGGACACGCAGTCCTTGATGTGGTCGGCGAGGTCGTGGCCCACCAGCGGGGCGAAGTCGCCCACCGTGGTGGGCTTCCGGTCCGGGTCGGGGGTCAGCCACGGCTCGTCCGCCAGCTTGACCTTCTTGCACCACGCCAGGGTCTCCGGGTCGTCCGACCGGTAGACGGTGTTGCCGTCGGCGTCGCGCCGGTCCACGTACGGCAGGAACTGGTTGACCTCGGTCAGGGCGCGGATGGCGGCGATGCGCGCGTCCGGGTGCGAGCCGAAGCCGACCATGACGTCCTCGACCTCGTGGCGGCGCCCGGAGACCGCGGCGAAGGTGGGGATGCCCAGGTCGGAGGTGATGTCCAGAACCCACACGTCGCGGTCCATGCTCGCGTAGAACGCGCGCATGGTGTCCACGTACGGGTCGTCCAGCGAGTCCAGGTCGAACTCCGGGACGCGCAGGCGGTTGTACCACCACAGCGCCACCGAGTCGCGTTCCACGACCTCGCAGAAGCCCTGGAGGATGGCCTCTTCGAGGGTGTTGCCGCTGGCCCCGCCGTTGGAGTCGCCCACGCAGTAGAAGTGCTCGGCGAGGTCCGGGTGGCCGTACCAGGCGTAGCCGGACGGGATCATCCGCTCGGTCTCGCGGGTCAGGGACCAGCCGGTGGACCAGTCGATCGGCAGATCGGTGCGGAAGGGGTCCGGGACCAGGTGGAGCCGGTGGGTGGGGTCGGCGTTCCACTGCTCGCGACCGGCGACCTGCGCCTCGGAGAAGCCCAGCAGTTCGTCCATGTGCACGGCGACGTCCGGGTCGAGGTCCTCGTACGCGGCCCGGGTGACCGGCTCGCCGCCCCGCCACACCGCCGAGTAGCGCTCGATGGCCTCGCACATCGCGCTGACCTTGGCCTGGATCTCGGAGCGGCCCTTGCCGCCGCTCTGGCCGCGCATGTTGCGGCGCAGCAGGTCCATGTTGTCGTTGACCATCGCGAAGTTGTGGCCCGCGGTGAAGCTGTAGGTGACGCCGTTGCCGGTCTCCTCGTGGGCGCCGAGCTTGGTGATCGCGCCGAGGTAGGGGCTGATGTGCCGCTTCAGCCGGTCGTACGTCAGCTGCGGCGGCTGGATCCGGTAGCCGCCGTCCGTGGTGTGCCGGGCGGGACTCGCCGTGAGGGCGACCTTGGGGCTGCGCTCGGAGACCAGCGTCGGGTCACCGCAGGAGGCGCACTGCGGCTGCCGGACGAGGGTGTGCTCGGCGCTCTCCAGGGTGATCAGGTCCATGGTGCGCATCACGCCGGTCAGGGACTCGGACGTGCCGGTGACGACGATCCGGGCGGCCTCGACGGCGATCAGGCCCGCGATGAGGGTCGAGCTCGCGGGAAGCGCCGCGTGCGAGGGGTGGCGGGGGGTGTGGTCACCCCGCTTGCCGGAAAGGTAGCGCTCGACCTGGCGGTTGCCGCCGAGGCGCTGGGCCAGGCAGGTCCAGCAGCCGGTCTCGCCGGGACGCAGGAAGGGACCGACCCACGGCACGACGCCGGCAGGCTTGGCCGGCAGCCAGGAGCGGCCGGCGGCCAGGTAGGCGGTGTTGAGGCGGTCCAGTTCCGGGTCGAGGTAGTCGTCGACCAGGACGACGGTCAGGCCGTCCCCGGCGGCCGCCGAGTCGATCGCCTCGTCGAAGCCGACCACACGCACCCGCAGGCCGTTGGACTCCAGAGCCGCGAGCACCGGTCGGTGGTCCGGGCCGGATCCGGCGACCAGGGTCAGCTCGGTGGCCGCGGTGGCGGCCACCACCCGGTGCGGGTCGATGCCCTGGGCGTCCCAGAAGGCAAGCGCCTCGTCCGACATCTCAGGCCGGCCCTCGGCCAGATGGCCGGCCGCGTCGTACCGACGCAGCGCGGTCAAGGTCTCGGTGATCGCCAGCTGTCCCCCGAGCGCCCCGACGATCTCGGCAACGGTCTTGCGGCCGTCGAGGTGCGGCAGCACCGCGGCCGCCGCGGCTCCCTGGACGAGGAAGTCTTTCCCCTCGGCGAGCAGGAATACCTTCGAACCGTCGACCACTTCGCTGATGAAATGGGCCTTGAGTCGCGGACGCTCCATCTGGCTTCCCCCTGTTTATTGCCGGTGTCCCGTATTTCGCTCGACATCCAATCACGTGGCTGAAACCCATGTACATGCTGAAAAGCGCGATGCGATGGGCCGCTTAAGCATGTGCGCACCGATACGTAATCTCGGGCCGCGATACGTAAGCCATACGTATCTTTTGGAAAGGCCCTACCTGTTCTGGACTACAGTGGTCGCGGATGCGATGATCATGGCTGCGGTTGTCTGCCGCTGACGGGGGATGATTTACGGTGCCGACGGGGCAGTTGCTGCATCGGGAACGCGAGTTGGCCGCACTGGGGGAAGTGCTCGGGGAGGCCACCCAGGGCCGTCCGGCGCTCGCGCTGATCCAGGGGCCCAGGGGCATCGGCAAGTCCGAGCTGCTTCGTGCGGCCCTCGCGGGGCTGCCCCAGCAGAGCATCGTCCTGCGGGCCCGATGTCATGAGAACGAGCAGGAATATCCCTACGGCGTCGTACGCCAGCTGTTCGACCCTTTCATATCGGCGTCCGGGACCTCCGGGATTTCCGGCACTTCCGACGCAACCCCGGAACCGCTCTCCGTGAATTTGCCGCACGGTCTGGATCAGGCGGCCGCTCCCGCGAACGGCGCCGCCGCACATCATCTTCTGCAGAATCTGTTCCAGGCCACCCGCTCCATGGCGACGGCCCGGCCGGTGGTCATAGCGATCGACGACCTCGATTTCGCGGACGAAGCCTCGCTGCAGTGGTGCTCGTACATCGCCCGCCGCCTCGAAGGCCTCCCGGTCGCTTTGCTGGCCACCGTTTCCTCGGAGTCCGCCGACGTCCACGAGAACCTGCCCGCCGAACTGGGCGCCCTGCCGTACACCCGGGTGGTCCGGCCCGGGCCGCTGTGCGACACGTGCAGCGCGGAACTGATGGCCGCCGCGTTCGGGGTGCCGCTCGACGCAGAGTTGGCCGCCGCCTGCCACACCCTTTCCCAGGGAAACCCCCTGGTGTTGCGGGAGTTGACGAAGCGCCTGATCGCCGCGCCGATCTCCCCCGGTTCACCGAACCTGGACGAGGTGCTGCGGATCGGCGCCCGGACGCTCTCCGACACCACGTTGACGTGGCTCGACCAGTGCCGGCCGGCAGCGGTGGAACTGCTCGACAGCCTCGCGATCCTCGGCCCCGGGGCGGATCTGACGACCGCGGCCATCCTGGCCGGCCAGGGCGACTTCCTCGCCGCGCAGGCCCGAGCGGCGCTGTGCCGTACAGGCCTGCTCGCACCCGGACCGCCCGAACACTTCCGGCACGAACTGGTCCGTACGGCCATCCTGTCCCGCATCGACCCCGACCGCCGCCTGGACCTGCACGAACGGGCGGCCGCCCTGCTCGCCCGGCTCGGCGCCCCGGCCACGCAGACCGCCGAGCACCTGATGTCCCTGAGTACCGCCGACCGCGCCTGGGCGCTGCCGATCCTGCGCACGGCCGCCGACGAGGCCGCCGCGGCCGGGTCCTGGGACACCGCCGCGCGCTACCTCCGCCGATCCCTCGCGGAGTCCGACGACCCCACGGCCGTGCGGGAGACCACGGTCCGGCTGGGCGCCGTGGAGCTGCATCGGGACCTCGCGTCCTGCGTGCGCTACGCCACGACGGCCGCCGCCGCCACCGAACCGGCCGACCGCGCCCGGGACCTGCTGCCCCTGGCCCACCCCGCCCTCACCGTCACCTCCACGGGCGCGGCCCGGCTCTTCGCCGATACCGCCGCCGCGTTGAGCACCGTGGAGGACGCGCCACGCGAACAGGTGCTGCAACTCGGTTCCCAGGCACTGCTGGCCGGTCACCGCGTCGGCATGAGGCGAGCCGTACGTGAACTGCGCGCCGGTGAGAACATCCCGGCGAGCTGGAGTTTCCTCGGAGCCCTGGCGGCGATGACCGCGGCCGGCGGCCGGTCGCCCCTGCGCGCCGCCCGGCTGGCGGCGCGGTGCGTCGAGGCCGCGTCCCCCGCCGGCGCGGACGCCGGGGTGCTGGGCGCGGTACTGGCCTTCGCCTGGACCGGCCGGCCGGCCGAGGCGGAGCAGTGGAGCGCCTGGGCCGTCCGTTCCGCACGACGCCACCGGCGCCCCGCCGAACTGGCCCTGGCGCTGCTGGTGCGCAGCGAGGTGACATACCGCCGGGAGGAGTGGGCCGAGAGCCTTCGCGACGCCCGTGAGGCCGCCGCGCTCACCCGGTCCGTCAACGCCGTCGGTCTGCGCTGCGCGGCGGACGCCTGCGCGGCACGGGCCCTCGTGCGGCTCGGCGAGGTGCGGGAGGCGGCGGGCTCGCTGGTGGGCATGGAGGTCCCGAGCGACGTCCATCCGCTGATCCGGGGAGTGGTCCTCGAAGGACAGGGGATCGTCGCGGCCGCCCGGGGCGACCATCAGGAGGCGCTCAGGCTGTTCCTGGAGTGTGGGCACCAGCTCGCCACCCGGGGCATCGCCGACCAGGCCTGCATTCCTTGGCGCGCCCATGCCGCCGACTCCTACCAGCACCTGGGCGAGTACGCCGCCGCGCGGACCATCGTCGCCGATTCCGTCGGCACCACGGCGCGCCGGCGAGCCGGTGCGGGGGCGCCGGATCGGACACCGCCCGGGGGCGCGTCGCCGGAAGTCGCGGGCGCGGGCCCGGCCGCGGCCGGGGGCGTCCGGCTGAGCCCCGCCGAGCGGCGGGTGACGGACCTCGTCCTGATGAACCTGAGCAACCTCGAAGTGGCCGAGCGGCTGTGCCTCAGCAAGCGCACGGTCGACACCCACCTGGGTCGGATCTACCGCAAACTCGGGATCGTCGGCCGCCCCGAGCTGGCCGCCGCCGTCGAGGGCCTCACACCGCGCGGTTGAGGCCTCCCGGATCTACGGGAAAGCGGGGGGGGGGGGGGGGGGGGGGGGGGGCGGGGGCCCCCCCGCGGGGGGGGGGGGGGGGGGGGGGCCCCCGGGGGGGGGCGGGGCGGGGGGGGGGGGGCGGGGGGGGCC